>NZ_JBEWTB010000002.1:2027500-2310000 GCF_040549045.1 Endozoicomonas sp. NE40
AACATCCTTCGCGGGAGTGACGCTGAGAAAAGTTGCATGGTTTTTACCGTTTAGCAGCACTAGCAGCCGCTTTTTCTGTCATTCCATTGACAGAAAAAGCTCCTGAAATACATCAGCAAAGAAGGGCAGTCGATACCGGTATCTACAAAGCAGGCTGTTTGCTACTGTCCATCTCCCGAACATCCTGAGTCATCCGCATAGGGCAGAAATCAGGTCCACACATTGAACAGAACTCTGAGGACTTAGCCCCATCCTGCGGCAAGGTTTCATCGTGATAGGCAACGGCTGTTTCAGGGTCGAGCGACAAATTAAACTGGTCTTCCCAGCGGAACTCGTAACGTGCCTTTGACAGTGCATCATCCCTTACTCTTGCCCCCGGATGACCTTTGGCAATATCAGCGGCATGGGCAGCAATTTTGTAGGCAATGACGCCAGCCTTTACATCATCACGGTTAGGCAGCCCCAGATGCTCCTTGGGGGTGACGTAGCAGAGCATGGCACAGCCATACCAGCCGATCATGGCAGCGCCTATGCCTGAAGTGATATGGTCATAGCCCGGTGCTATATCGGTTGTCAGAGGTCCCAATGTGTAGAAAGGCGCTTCATGACAATATTCAAGCTGGAGATCCATATTCTCCTTAATCCTGTTCATTGGAACATGCCCCGGCCCTTCAACCATCACCTGAACATCGTACTCCCAGGCGATTTGTGTGAGTTCTCCCAGTGTTTTCAGTTCTGCGTACTGGGCCTCATCACAGGCGTCTGCACTGGAGCCAGGGCGAAGGCCATCGCCGAGAGACAGTGCTACATCATAAGCCTGACAGACCTCACACAGCTCCCGGAAATTGGTATACAGGAAGTTTTCCGCATCATGCAATTCACACCACTGGGCCAGTATACCGCCACCACGAGAGACTATACCGGTTACCCGGTCCCTGGTTTTTGCCGCATGAGCCCTCAGAACCCCGGCATGAACCGTGATGTAATCAACCCCCTGTTCAGCGTGCTCGATAATCGTATCCCGCAAAACCTCCCAGCTCAGGTCTTTCACCTTCCCTTTAACCTTTTCCAACGCCTGATAGATAGGAACGGTACCAACAGGCACGGGAGAGTTTCGAACAACCCATTCCCGGGTTTCATGGATATGTTTGCCAGTGGATAAGTCCATGATCGTATCGCCACCCCAGCGAGTGGCCCACAACATCTTCTCCACCTCTTCCTCAACGCTGGATGTGACAGCGGAGTTACCAATATTCACATTGATCTTCACCAGAAAATTCCGGCCAATGATCATGGGTTCAGTTTCAGGATGATTGATATTGGCGGGTATAATGGCACGCCCCTCTGCAACTTCCCTGCGCACAAATTCTGGCGTAATCGGTGAATCAATACCGGCAGCGGTTCTGCCCAGATTCTCCCGAATGGCAATATATTCCATTTCGGGTGTAATGATTCCCCTTCTGGCGTAATGCAGCTGGGTTACACACTTTCCGGATTGCGCTTTTCTGGGTGTTTTTTTCTCAGCAAAACGAACAGAATCAAAACGCAGATCCTGATTTCTGGAATGAGCGTAGACAGAAGACTTTCCCTTCAGCTTCTCCGTGTCCTGCCTTTCAATAATCCATTTTTCTCTTAGCAGGGGGAGGCCACGCTTAAGATCGTGTAGCGGCTTATCATCAGTGTAAGAGCCTGAGGTATCGTAAATTCTCACCGGTTCATTTTTTTCATTGCCAAACCGGCCGGAAGTATCACTCAACAACACTTCACGCATACCCACCTGAATATCGTCACGACTACCAGAGATGTAGATTTTCCGGGACGATGGAAAAGGACGACAGGCATCCTCTAACAGAGAGGAATAAGAAAGTTTGTGTTTTTCGCAAGCCATGGTTAAACCTTTAGTTTTATATAAATGGCTTGCCGGAAATGCCCAAGCAAATATGATCTGAATTAGGTAGCTATACCCCGACTATAAGATTAACAGGGCAGCTCTTATTAAACGTCAATGTATTGCTCACTTGTTTCCTTCGCAGGTTCTAACCTGATCAGGTTCAACGGATTCTGTACAGTATTAGTACAGTCTCAGCCTTAGGCGCTCCGACAAGTGAGCCGAGTATAAAAGCGATCACACCGCTATTACAAATGTTATTTATATTTAGTATTCGCCCTTCAGTTCACGACACAACTGATCACGAAAATCCCGCAGAAACTGGCTGCTTCGCTCAGCCATCCGCTGTCCTGCTTCCGTTTGCATACTGTCTGCAATTTTCAGCAGCTTCAGCTCGAAATGATCAAGAGAATAGACGCGGTCATCCAGTTCGCGATGCATTGCCAACGGATCTTCAGGATCAAACAGCTTCTGTTTCAGCTTGCCTCCGGTATAGAAACAGCGGGCAAGGCCAATAGCACCCAAAGCTTCCATCCGGTCTGCATCCTGAACCACCTTTGCTTCAATGGTTTCTGCCGGTATGCCTGCCGAATAACTGTGTGTTTTCACCGCATGACACACCTCACCAATCAGGTCCTGCGGGAATGCCAGTGCTTTCAGACAGCGTTCAGTCTCTTCTGCTGCCAATGTTGAAGCCATTGAACGCTGAGGGTGATTCTTGGGAAGAACAATAATGTCATGGAAATAGCAGGCGGTCAGGATAACCAGCCGGTTAACACTCATATCGCCTTCATTCACTATTCGACAGGCGGTTCGCCAGACTCTCTGGAAGTGTGATATGTCATGAGAAGCATCATCCGATTCCCGCCCCTGCAAAAACTCAACAAACCTATCTTCCCACTGCTGTAACAGAGCCGGGTCGTTGTAAGACATAGCTTCTCACTCTTTGTTCAATTGACCATGCAACTGATAGCGGTAACAGGACCGGCTATCAATGGCGGGCTCACTATGCAGAAACAGTCGTGAATGCACAACCACCTGTTCAGGTTTTAGTTCAACCAGATGGTAAGCAGGAGGCTCAGGCGAAACATAAGAAGGCTTTTTACTTTCAGGTTTATTACCAAATTCAAAAGCAGTCTGATGAACAGGCGACAAAGGGCAGGAGTAACTGATGCCATGCCAGCTTCCTGTCACTGTGCGGTGTAAGTGTCCGAAGAAAATATGCCGGATTTGCGTCAGGTAAGGTTTCACAGCCTGAAGAAACTCATCCGCATTCACCAGATTATCGTCGTCCATTGCCGAAAGCCCGACAGTAAACGGCGGATGATGCATAAACAGATAAACAGGTTGCCCTTCAGAGTCCGTCAGCATGCTCTCCAGCCATTGCAACCGCTCCTGACAGAGAACGCCGCTGCGTTTTCCCACATCCAGAGTATCCAGAAAAATCATCCGGCCTGCCGAACTGTCCAGAATGTATTGAACAAATCCGCTTTCATCATCTATGGGATGTTCAGGAAAAACGGTTGAAAACGTCTCCCTTTGATCATGGTTGCCCATCAACATATAAACAGGAAAAGGTAACCGGCTCAGTTCCTCTCTTAAAACCTTGTAAGCGACCTCTTCCCCCCAGTGGGTCAGGTCTCCCGTGATCACGGCAAAATCTAATGAGAGGCTGACACAGTCAGACAAAATGGCATCAATACATTGCCTTATCCGTAACTGTGGATTGATGTCGTAATTCATTTCCCCCGCTGGAATCAGCTGAGGGTCAGACAGGTGAATAAAGTGGATGTTCTTTTCTGGTGTTGTACTCATGATGCTTTATTAGTGTGGCACTGTATTAGTATGGCGCTGTAATAGTGTGGCGCAGCACAAAAACCATCATGACTCATCCTGAAATACTTTGCACAAGCTCTAAAAAAACAAGCTCAGGAAGAAGCGGATACTGCGGACACCAGGCTATACCGGGCAACCGTCATATTACTCCAGCCCTCAAAACCATCCAGATGCATTCCCAGTGTCTGTATCACATCCACTGCAAACTCGTTATCGGGCGCCGTATAGGAGATAATCTCCCGGAAACCAAACCGTTCAAACCCCAGTCTGGCAACAGACTGAGCCGCTTCAAGCACCAGCCCCCGTCCGCGAAACTCTGGTAGAAAACGCCAGCTAAGCTCTACACTTTTCCCATAACTGGAAAAACCACAGTAGCCAATCAGCCGATACGTTTCCTTATGAACAACAGCCCATCGTGACCAGCCTTTCTGATCAAGTTCCAGCTGGTAACGCCATAATTCTGTTTCTGGTCTGGAGGCAGGAGAGTCATTGCTGAACCGTTGGGGCAGATCACTGTGGCCTGTTATTTCACCGTAAGGTTTCAGGTCATTTTCCTGCCAGGTTCGAATCAGCAGTCTGGGGGTTTCAGTTACTATTAGCACGAGACGCTCCTGATAACGCTTTGATCGACAGCTTGAGCTATTGAAACTTATAAATATGTAGCCTAACTCTGGTGGAAAGGCAGTATTTCTTTCTTATTTAATACAAGGCAAACCTCTCCATTAACTATGTCCATTAGCTATGTCCATTAACACTGCCCAATGGAGAATTGTCCACTGGTGAACATTTTTTGTTTACAGGGGTTTGACCTGTCGATGCGTGAAAAAGTTCTATGCTATCTGGATAATATTCAGACGGCCTCTCAAGAGCGCAACCGTCAAAGCTTGCCCGGGGTTGGCCGAAATCACTTCCATAAGAATTATCAGCGGACAGTCATGATGAATCAGGTACTCAGCGACTTTCTCGCACTGCCCGAACCAAATTTTCAATGGACCGTTCTGGCTGAAGAACAACTGGAAGGCCAGGTGAAAGCCGTTCAACTGGAGCTGACTTCGCTCACATGGCCCAAAGGTGAAACCTCTGACGTTAACCATCAACAGTGGCAGCACCGCTTACACCTTTACCTTCCAGCGAAAGATAACCACCAGCCCTGCCTGCTCATGATTAACAGCGGAACACGCCATGATCTGTCAATGGAAACCACACCTCACTCTCAGGTCGACAGCGCAGCTCTGTGTCGCCTTACCGGAGCCCCTGTTGCCAGTCTGAAAGATATTCCAAACCAGCCCATATCCTTTGCTGATGGTAAGCCGCGTTCAGAAGATGATCTGGTTGCCTGGAGCTGGAAGCAGTTTCTGGAAAACCCTGAAGCTAACCGTTTTTACCCACTGCAATGGCCTATGGTAAAAGCTGTGGTAAAAGCTATGGATGTCATTGAAGCATTTACTGACACGCAGAATATTGAGGTAAATGACTTTATTCTGTCCGGAGGTTCTAAACGGGGCTGGGTAAGCTGGCTGACAGCCAGTGCTGATTTTCGGGTTTCTTCAGTGATTCCGATTGTGATTGATGTTTTGAACATAGAAGCGTGTATTCGTCATCACCATAATGTCTACAACGGCTGGTCACCGGCTATTAAAGACTACGCTGACGAAGACCATAATATTCTTGAAGCCCTGGAGTCAGAGACAACCCAACAACTGTTAGAGCTGATAGACCCTTTCCATTACAAAGAGTTCCTGCAACTGCCCAAATTTGTCATTAATGCCAGTGGTGATGAGTTTTTCCCTCCCGACTCTGCCCGCTTTTACTACCATCAACTGTCACAGCCAAAATGGCTGCGGTACCTGCCAAACTGCAGTCATTACCTGGGACGTGAAGCCAATATCAACACAACGGAATTAATGGCTTCGGCCTATGGCGTGCTGCTGGCTGATTCTGCGCCCGTCATGTCCTGGCAACCATTGGACGATGGCGGTATTGAGCTGCGACTCAGTGAAGAACCCGAACAAGCCTGTGTCTGGTTCTGCCATAATCCAGAAGCTCGTGATTTCCGCAGTGATGAACTGAAACAACAGGGATTACGCTTTAACAGCAAGCCATTGAAGCCGGTCAGCACATCACCCTGGGTGTACCGTTTCCTGCCCGAACCTGCTGATAAAGGCTGGACCGCCTTTTTCATTGAAGCGTCTTTTGACAACCCTCCATTCCCGGACCTGAAGCTGACCAGTGGAATTCGTGTCCTACCCGACATATATCAACTATCTGTCAATGACCAAACACGGGGTTAGACAATCAGGACTTTGCCACCTTATATTGGTCGCTGTTATTCACATCGGGCAGACCAATGGCTATCTGGAACAAGTCTCCAACACTGGAATTATTAAATAATCAGTTAAAAGACAGCATGTGTGAGCATGTTGGTATTGAAATTACGGCTATTGGTGATGACTATCTTGTCGGCACCCTGCCTGTTGATAAACGTACCGTGCAACCCATGGGTCTGCTGCATGGCGGAGCCAATGTGGTTCTGGCTGAAACCCTCGGTAGTATTGCAGCCAACCTTGCCTGCGAACACAATCAGTATTGTGTCGGTCTGGAAATTAATGCCAATCACCTGAAGTCTGCAACATCAGGCAAAGTGACAGGAACCGCCCGCCCGATTCACCTTGGTCGCAGCACTCAGGTCTGGGAGATTCGCATTGAGGATGAACAGGGCAGCCTGACCTGTATTTCCCGACTGACTATGGCTGCTAAAAGTAACAGGAATTAATCAGAATTCCCCTCCGGCAATATGATTTCAGGGAGGGGTGTATATTTCTGAAGTTCTATAGCTGCCGGGCAATCAGCTGTTCCAGCTTCACCTGATCCTTTGCAAACTTACGAATGCCTTCTGCCAGTTTTTCCGTTGCCATGGCGTCTTCATTCATTAACCAGCGGAAGGTCGTTTCATCCAGAGTCACCCTGGGTTCATCGGATACAGGCTTTTCTGCATGCAGTTTCTGCTTCAGAGGCTGTTCAGTATTTTCCAGCTCTTCCAGCAGTGACGGCCCTATGGTGAGGCAGTCACAACCTGCAAGCTCACGAATTTCTCCGGTATTACGGAAGCTGGCTCCCATCACGGTGGTTTTATAGCCGTGTTGCTTGTAGTAATTGAATATTCGGGATACGGACACAACCCCCGGGTCTTCCGCCCCGGCATAGTCACGACCTTCAGATTGTTTATACCAGTCGAGAATGCGCCCCACAAAAGGTGAGATCAGATAAGCACCTGCTTCTGCGCAGGCCTGCGCCTGGGCAAAACTGAACAACAGGGTCAGGTTGCAGCGTATACCTTCCTGCTCAAGTATTTCTGCCGCTCTTATGCCTTCCCAGGTTGATGCTATTTTTATCAACAGCCGGTTACTGTCAGCACCCTGTTGACGGTACATTTCAGACAGACGACGGGCTTTTTCTATAGTGGCCTGAGTGTTAAATGAAAGACGGGCGTCGACTTCTGTCGACACTACACCTGGCACAACACCCTGTATCTCTTTTCCTATCGCAACGGCCAGCCAGTCGCAGGCGAGCTTCGACTGTGTGCTGATATCGCCAGCAGACTGTCGTCCATATTCAAGTGCGTCTGAAAATAGCTCGTTGTATGCCGGTAGTTCGGCAGCCTTCAGGATGAGCGATGGGTTCGTGGTAGCATCCACCGGTTTGTAGTGTTTGATCGCATCAATATCTCCGGTGTCTGCGACCACTTTGGTCATACTTTTTAACTGATCTAGCTGGTTGCGCATTCTCTACCCTTTTATCGTCTGTTATTACCTTCTCAGGCTGACTCAGGCTGAATAGCTGTACTCCGTCATACCCATTACACCTGTCTCAATCGCAAAGATCCCACCCGAATCCGGATATTGTTCAAGCTCTTCGCTCGAACAGGCCTGCCTGCATGAAGTGATAAACAGTGTAGTATTGGCTTCGCCTCCGAACGCCACTGTCGTAGGATACTTAACAGGCAAATGAACCTCTTCAACCATAACGCCACCCGGTGACAGGCGTACAATTTTTTCTCCTGCAAACATTGCCACCCAGAAGCCCCCGTCACTATCAACCGCTGCTCCGGCGGGCATCCCTTTACCAAAAGGGAAACGGTGAAAAACACGACGGTTTGCCAGTACTCCTTCTTCAAGGTCATACTCACAGGCATAAATAACGTGTTCCGCAGAGTCCGCATAGTAGATAGTGCCTGAGTCAGGGCTGAACGCAATGCTGCTGGCTGCCATCACTGGTCCCGCTTTCTGCTCCAGTTGTAAAGTAGCATCTAATGAATAAAGCCATGACTCTGCCTGACGGCCATAAAAATTGGTACTACCAACCCAGAAGCGACCAGCCGCATCACAACGGCCATCAAGCAAATTGCTTTTAATCAAGTCGCCCGACACCCGATTCAGTCTGGAGACCTTGCTTCCTGAATTCAGGCCAGATGACAAGGAGTCGATCTGAAAAAAACCAGAAGCCGATGCCAGAATAATGCTGTCAGGGCATTGACTGTTTGAGGAGAAAAAAGAAAAGCAACCGGAGGGTTCCGGTAACAGGAGTGTCTGGGAGCGGTCATACTCAGCCTGCCAGGCATTCAGGCTCTGCCCTGCAACATCAAGCCAGTAAAGAGAACCACTTTTTTGATGCCATCGGGGACACCGACCCTGCTGAGTTCTGGCATCAAGTATTTTTACAACGGCTTTCATAGTTGCAGATATTGAACCTAATACCTTCTCCTTGCAACCATGTCACTCAGCCGGATGCGAAAGCTGAAATCAGGATGACCCTGCGGCTGCGAACTGGCCTTCATTCCCGCATAACCTTATGGCTATGAACTGGCCTTCACTCCCATAGTGAAGCACTAAGTAATCAACAAGTTCACCAAAAGAAAGCTCAAGGAGCCCTTCATCCGGGTTGAACAGGTAATACCCTTTATTCTGTTGAATTTGTAGCCCGATAGCGTGCAGCCCCCTCACACCCCTTCTTAAAAAAGACACAGACAGGTAATATAATCCTGGTTTGTGGCGTACATGGCCACATAAATCAACGATCTTTTTGGTACCGAATTCTTCATTTGTCTGCAGGCCTATGGCGTGTAGTTTGTAAGTGATGGATATTGACGCATCTACCTGTTGATGCCGCAAGTGTGCCATGTCGGTAAACATTTGCTGTAATGCAGCAGCTGTCGCCAGATCGGGTGGAACCATCAGTGGTTGTCCATGAACGCGTTCGCGCAACCATAAACATACAGCTCCTGCACAGGCCCCCCTTATGGGGCTGCCATCCGCTCTAAGAGAAACCTGATCTGCTGTTCGGTAGCCGTATAACTTTTTCATTGCACATCATATCCTGAGTGATTGCTCCAGTCAGGGTATCGTTCAATTACCGACCAGTCTCTTTACTACGCTCAAAAGCCAGCTGTTGTAGAAGGATGTTAATCTGAATATCTTCCGCTTTTATCAATGCCTGATAGTGGAGTACGACCGAGTTTATCTGCTCTGAAAGGCTTCCTTTGGCAGTCAGTTCCGAGGTATCAGAAATGCGCTTGACCTGTGTCACCAGCTCTTTATTTTTAAGGCTGTTTTTCAGTGTGCTTTTTCCAGATTTATTCGCTTCAGCCTTAAAGCTTTTTTCCAGAGCCCTGATCTCATTGTCCATACGTTTGCGGTACTGGTTAATACGCTTTTGCCTGAGGTCAATCCGACTTTGCAAAACCCGAACGCGCTCACTGGCTTCCAGCGCCTTCAGCTTCTTCATATCAACCGGTTGCAGCGGGGCAGCCATGCCTTTCAATTCGACCGGTCTGGCGTCTGCGCCACACTTTTCTTCAGAAAACTGTACGGTGCCATTTACCTGACACTTGTAGATAGTTTTTGCATGTCCGTTCAGGGTGTACGTCATGGTAACGACACCCAGGAGTACTGTAGAGATTAATCCTTGTAAAAACATATCCCCGTCCTGTCTGAGTTCCTTAACTACTTCCCATTACTATAGTCATGAGTAAAGTAGTCATGAGTAAAGTAGTCATGGGTTGAACTCGCCACAGGGCGGGTGACCGGTGTTTGTCAACAAGGTGGTCGGTTCAGTTCATCAACCAGTGCAGCGCCTGCTCTTTTTGTTGCAGACCAAATGGCTCAGCCTTGATGCCCGGGAACAGCATATCAGCCCACTCAGTCACCCGGCTCAGCCATTGCCGGTCAGTAACAACTGCTTTTTTCTTAATAGCTTTCAAGTGTGGCAACCCAAACTTCATGTCTTCCCACAAAGCTGAAACCGTTATTCCTTCCCAGGACTCCACTTCGACATAAACAGACAGTTTACTGTGCTGGTCGAACTTCGGTTTCATATAGTCAATCAGAGGAAGAATATCGTCCTTTTCAATTTTGCCAGATACCCTTATGCCCACTATGAAGTCTGCAGGCATTTCCAGAATTTCAATCATCCTACTCTCCTCTCCCTCCAGCCTTCTGCAACCGCTTTAGACATTCCATAGCGAAGTATTTATGCAGTTGGTCTGGTCTCCAAGCTGTGTCATCCGAAATGGCTGACACACCCCTATTAAGCCGAATCATGGGCAGTAAACTGCGGCAAATCAATACCCCGTATGTAAAAATACTGTTAGTTCAGCCCATTCACCCTCTGCACTGGATAAAGAAAAACCAGCCAGACATTGTCGGAGGGATGTCCGTTAGCCTGCTTATTCAAAAAAGGCTTCCCTGATTTCTTTTACGTATTTCAGCTTTGACAGGCTCTGCAGTATTTCAAGATAGTCATCGGTTGCTGTATTGCCAATACAAAGATATTCCTTTTCCGTACAGCCAATACGCCCCGGTGACTGTTTGTAAACCACGACGGTGGGGTCAATCGCCATCACTTCAGTCACATAATCAATGTTATCAGGAATACAGAATTCGTAACTGAGCGCCAGCAGACCATCCGGCTGACCATACAGACCCCGGGCATCCAGCTTGTTCAGGTCAAACTGGATTTTTTCCATTGGCTCCGAAGCCCCCCTGAACACAGAACAACCTGAAAGCGTTAAACTCAGCAACAGCATTACCATGCCGGATACTATCTTCATTCTCATTACTCATGCCTGATGACTTCTGTTTTATATTCTATCCTTTTTCCAGCCCATGCTGTGAGGCAGGAGCAACTAGACTAGTTTGTACCTGTCATAAAACAACAACCCGTGCAGCCATCATGACAAAACGACCCGCCCTGTTACCGTTATTATCTCTTTCATGGCTGCTTGCCCTGAGCTTTTTTTCCTGTTTTACAGCAGCAGTGGCAAACAACCACCTTAAAACCCCACAGAACGATTGTTCCGCCAAACACCTGAAACAACACCCCCGGCACATACTTCCCTGCTACCTGCAAAAGCCGGATAACCATTATCACTGGCAGGCAACAGAAACCTCTGAACAGACGATTACCGTTGCAGACAAAAAAAAGACGATCACAGCTCATAGCATCGAAATGAGGTCACAGCGCTGGCCTGTTGGCCGCAAGGATTCCGTCAACCACCCTGTATGGCTCCATAGAATCACCGTTTACCAGCCTGAAAAAGTTGTCCACGACAGCGCATTGCTGTTCATAAACGGCGGCAGGCTTTACTCTGAAAACGATGAGCCATTAACCGTAAAACAGTCCCCCAATAACGATCTGGACTTTGCCTATATCGCGGCACTCAGCCAGTCGGTTGTTGTCGATTTGAAAGATGTTCCCAACCAGTACCTGCAGTTTTCAGACAGCAAACCTTTAAGAGAAGACGCTCTGGTGGCTTACACATGGGAAGAATTCCTGAAAGACCCGGGTGAGAATGCCTTTATGCCACTCACGTTACCCATGGTAAAAGCAACTCAACGTGCAATGGACACAGTGCAGGCGTTCATGGGAAAGCGTAAGCTGAAAATCAATCAGTTCGTATTATCCGGCCTGTCCAAACGGGGCTGGGCAGCATGGCTGACAGCCGCAATGGATAACAGGGTTATTGCAGTGGCTCCCATGGTGATTGACGTTCTGAACCTGCAAACAGTCATGGACCATCATTACAAAAGCTATGGCCGCTGGGCACCTGCGGTTAAGGATTACCACAAAATTTTAGCCGGACTGCATTCAGAACCATTAACTCAGCTGATGCAGGTCGTAGACCCCATCTATTATGTACAGCAACTCAAGCTGCCTAAATACATTGTCTCAGCAGCTAACGACGACTTTTTCCTGCCGGATGCCAGCCGCCATTATTTCAGCACCCTTAAAGGCGACAAATGGCTAAGAGCGCTCCCTAATGCCCGCCATTATATTGCCAGCATGGACAACAAGCTGATCACCGACACACTTGCTTCTTTTTATGGCTCTGTCGTAGAGCAGCGTCCGATGCCATCTGTTTACTGGAGCTTAAAAGGCAATGACCTGAAAGTAACCAGCACCATTCCACCAAAAAGCGCAAAGCTCTGGAGTGCCGTTAACCCGGAAGCCAGAGATTTTCGTTTAACACCAGACAACCCTGCTGTAAAACCCTTTAGCGCTAAAGAGCTTGCAGTAAAATGCGACAACGCTTGTCGCATAAAAGCCTCAATCACTCCTCAAAAAAAAGGCTGGAAAGCATCCTTTATAGAGTTGGAATTCGCCAATCCTCCCTTTGAAAACCTTAGCGTTACAACACAAGTATTTATAACGCCTGATACTTATCCACACAAAAAAGCCAGCACCTCACATAATAAGTAGAACCAAAGTACATAAAAAATATTGAATTTAAATTAGCATTCCCAAAAAAGTCATCTATTTTAGCTTGAACAATGATGCAGTTAAAGCAACCGCCCAGATCTGCTAAAAACATATAACCCAAAAAAACCTAAGGAATTACATCATGCAGCGGTTTATATTTTTTTTCTTTTCCACCTTACTTCTGCCTACAACAGTTTTCTGCTCTGATGAGCTTTCTCAAAAACACGATGACAGTTATGACTACATTCCAATACTGGAGAAGAAACTGCCGAATACAATAGACCCAATGTTCATCAGGAAATACAAGCATAAACACCACTGGAGAATGCCCAGAGGTACAACAATGGACATTGATATATCTTATGACAAAAACCCCGATGGGAAAGATTGGCCAGAAGCGACCTATTATAAACTTTCAAAGTTTTCAGTTGAAGCCTTAAAAACCTATACAAAGCTTCTACAAACAGGCTTGGGCAATAATCAATGCAGTAGTACTAGTTGCAAAAAAGAAAGCGAAACAGAAAGCGTAGATGAATCTACAAATGCTTTAGTTGCACCAAAAGCAAGTAAAAATAACGGACTTATGATCCTGACCAAAAGTGAGCATAAAATTTCAGACTACACAAAATATCTTGATACCAGCAAACCAACAGGCTTTGCCGAAGATATTCTGAATAAGATCTCAGAAAAAGATTCAAAGAAAACGCCTTTTGGAGAAGGCTTCAGCTTCACTCAAGGCAACCCGATGGCCAGACTTGGCCTGTCTCAACTGGCAGAACTCATTGATCAAATCCAGCAAAAAAATCCAAACGCTGGCAACCTGGTGGTTTTTGTCGCCCATATCCCCCAAAAAGATAAGAAAGTTGGCAGTAAAACTGTCAACAACATTATTCATTATCAAGTTTGTCAGATACCACCTTATACATTGATAAATGATTTCAAATGCATCAAAAAACAACATAGAAACCAGGAAGGTAATGGCTTGATGTTTTTGAGTGCCGGACACAAAGAAGCAATCAGCAAAATTCTAAAAGACACAGAAAAAACCAGCTTTTTCAATTTCGTCTTAGACAAAACAGGTTTAGACTCAAAACAAACAGAATTAAAGCTTACTGATATTTTTGCATTTATCGCTGATAAGGTTAAACAGTCCATTGAGAATTTTGACTACAACACAGACGATCAATTCGTTGAAGACGCCGTTTTCATTGACAACTTCGTAGAATCCCAAGCTGAATTAAAAAGAAACAAGGACAACAAAGCCATATCCTACCAATCTACAATTACAAGCTCTACAGATAACAGTAAAATAACAATGAAAGTAGAAAGTGAAGGTGGTGAATTTGCCAAAACAGTTTTATATGCTGACGAATATCAATATGAAAAAGTGCTTTTAACACCGAACGTAGTGTTTAAAAAAGAAGCCTTAAATGCTGGTTTCTTACCCTTTGGAGTACTTAATCAAGCAATGATCGATATCGCTCACAAAACCGTTAACTACCTTGATTTAATAACAGCTTATAATCTATTAGAAATAAAACACAAACAGCAATCAAACTTACTTAATGTTGCATATGCCACTTGCTCTAACGTGCAAGCTGACCTTGAAAAAATGACGTATAGTGCCAAGTGTATGAAAATAAATCGAGGTCACGATCGGTATGTAGAAATCGATTTAAATAACTGCAATCTTCTCAAAGGTGGATTAAAGCTCTCAGGAAGCTATAGCTCTGATTATTTTTTAGAGTGTGAATTTCCAAAAGAATAATCATTAAAAGGGGGCTGAGAAGCTATCTGCTTGTCAGCCCTTTCCACAAGAAAATTAAGCAAATCCTTTAATACCAACAGCCTGACGAATATGCTTCAGGAATGGTGCCGCTTCTGCACGGGCTTTTTCAGCACCTTTGCGCAGCTCGGCTTCGATAAAGGCTGGATCCTGAAGCAGTTCGTTATAACGTACACGAGGCTCTTTCAGCTTCTCATCCAGGTACTCAAACAGTTCATTTTTCAGATCACCCCAGCCAGCGCCTGCTTCATACTGAGCTTTCTTCGCCAGAGCCTCTTCTTCCGTCGCAAAAGCTGAGAAAATCTGGAACAGGGTACAGGTGGACGGATCTTTTGGCTCACCCGGCTCCAGGGAGTTGGTCTTGATTTTGCGAATCAGTTTTAACAACTTTTTCTCTGGAACGAACAGAGGAATGGTGTTGTCATAGCTTTTGCTCATCTTGCGGCCATCAAGGCCGTTGAGAATAGCAGTTTCTTCACCGACAACAGCCTCAGGCAACACAAATCTGGTTTTGTAGTTGTGGTTCATACGCTTGGCAATATCGCGAGCCATCTCCAGATGCTGAACCTGATCCTGACCAACAGGAACCTTGTGGGCATTGAATATCAGGATATCGGCAGCCATCAGCACCGGGTAGCTGAACAGGCCCATGGTAATGCCAAAATCCGGGTCATTCTGCTCGTCAGCTACATTCTGCTGAACAGCGGCTTTATAAGCATGAGCGCGATTCATCAGCCCCTTGGCGGTCATGCAGCTGAGAATCCAGTTCAACTCCATGATCTCAGGAACGTCGGACTGACGATAGAAGGTCGCCCGATCAGTATCCAGCCCTAAGGCCAACCATGTCGCAGCATTGTGCATACCGGATTCATGGATTCGTTTTGGATCACGGCCTTTTACCATGGCATGATAATCAGCCATGAAATAGTAGGACTGAATATCATCACGCCAGCTTTCCTCAATAGCCGGTTTAATAGCGCCTACATAGTTACCCAGGTGCGGAATGCCTGTCGTCGTAATACCAGTTAATACTTTGGTCTTTGTCATGGGTTACTCATTCGAGGAAAGTCTGAGACGTGTTCAATGGAAGGGGAATCGTTGCTCCCCTCCGGACGAACCACGCATTATAGGTAAAACCATTTGCAGGGTGAAGGGGTCATGCCGGGTTCATATCGGAAGCATAAGCCTGAAAGAAGCTCCGCCCAGTTCAGAGTCACCAATAGTTAGCGTGCCATCGTAACTGTCAATAATATCCATTGCGACTGCCAGCCCGATCCCCTGTCCTTTTGTGCGGCTGTCAGCCCTGACACCTCGCTTGAGAATATCCTCTCTGCGATTTTCCGGTACACCTGCACCATCATCTTCAACCTGACACAAAACCCAGCATTTTCCATCCATGGATACTGTCTGCGAACAGACCCGCACCTGTTGAAGGCAAAGCCTGTAAGCATTTTCCAGAAGGTTGCCCAGCACTTCCATCACGTCCTGTTCTTCAGCAGAAAACTGTATGCCCACTTCAATATCAGTACTCAACTCAACCTGCTTGTCATAGTACACTTTGTCCAGCGTCCGGCTGATACGTCCAACCGTAACAGCCACATCGGCCTGGTGTTTCACCAGCCCCCGCTGCCGTGTTACAGCCCTCTGCAACTGATAGCTGATGATCTGGTTCATGCGATGAACCTGTTCTTTAATGATGAGTCCGACCTCTTCGTACCCTGTATTTTTCTGCATGGTCTGGCTGTGCTGAACGCTTTGCAGTACCGCAAGAGGTGTTTTCAAACTATGCGCCAGGTCGGCCATGGCATCACGATAGCGTTCCCGTTGCTGGCGCTCATTATTTAACAGCTGGTTCAATGCATCGGTCAGGGCGACCAGCTCCCGGGAATAAACGCCTTCCAGCCGACTGGTATGGCCTGATTCAATTCGCTGAAGGTTATCAGCCAGTTTCCTGACCGGAATCAGTGACCAGTGCATCCCGTACCAGAGCACAATCATCATCAGCAGGGCAGTCAGAGACAGGTAAATCAGCAGGTTGCTCCTGAAGGCCACAAACATTTCTTCATATTCCGTTGCAGGAATCATGGTCAGAAATGTCAGCGGCACACCATCCAGCAGAACATCAACATCGTATAAAAAATAGCTGCCTTCAGGTCCGGAGTAACGGGAAAAATCCATCGCTTTTTCATTAAACTGAACGGAGTAATAAAGAATCTCATCCAGCGACGAGTGAGAACGCCACAATACGGCCCCTTTCCTGTCCAGCACCAGACCCAATACTTCCGACTCAACCTGATTAAAACGTTCATCCGGCATCAGGTGCGGCATAACCAGCTGCTGATCCACAATGCTGGCAGCCGTTAAAAGAACGTTAGTCCCTACTGCAAGCTCTTTCTTGATCAGGTCAAACTGCACCTTTTCAAACGACTTCATCACTGAAAACACAATCAGCCCCACACTGATCAGCAAAATCAGCCCGGAAGCCATAAGGACACGAAGACGTAAGGAATGTTTCATCGACCGCTCTTTGGCTGAACAGGTCATGAGCAGGTTAAATTAAACAGATAACCCTGGCCACGTATGGTATCAATAGGGTTTTTAGCGCCTGTTGATTCAAGCTTTTTACGCAAACGCCCTACCAGCACTTCCAGCACATTAGAGTCCCGACCTTCATCGTCATACAACTCATCCACCAGTTGTCGCTTGGATACCACCTGCTGACCATGACGCATCAGATATTCCAGAATCTTATACTCATAGGCCGTTAGCTCCATAAGCTCATCCCCTGCCCAGACCTGGCGTCTGGAGAGATCCAGGGTGAAGTGGCCGGCCTTTATTTTCGGCTGACTGAAGCCGGATGAACGACGAATCAGGGCATTCAGCCGTGCCTTGAGCTCTTCAAACTGGAACGGTTTAACCAGATAGTCGTCAGCCCCGGCTTCCAGACCAGACACTTTATCCTGCCAGTTACCCCGGGCAGTCAGAATGAGAATCGGGAACGTTTTTCCCTGTTCCCTCAGTTTGCGGATCAGGTCCAACCCATCCATGCCGGGCAGACCAAGATCAACTATGGCAGCATCCAGAGGGTACTGATCAACCAGGAATAACGCCTCTTTGGCGTCAGGTGCTGTATGCACACGATAATCCTCGCTCCCCAGCTGATAGCTGATGTGGTGACGCAACAGGTCATCGTCTTCGACCACCAAAAACTTCATGGCTACTTCCCACAATCCAAATTTGCGAATTATTTCACAGGATTATAACCGGTGTAATGGTGGCTTGCGCTGACGACCGCCATTCCCGCCTGCGCAGGAATGACGATGATATAAACAGCCTTATGGCTTTTCACCGTTGGCAATGCGCTGCTCGATCTGGGCAATCACAGCAGGAAGGTCAGCAATGGTGTCGATCGCATAATGCGCACCGGCAGACAACAGTTTGTCTTCAGCCACTCGCCGCTTTCCTTCTTTAACCGCTTCCGAAGCCGCCAGGTACTCGTCCAGAGTCATGCCTGCTTCATTACCTGACAGTGTCAAACCAACAGTCCACATCCCGGCATTCAGGCCTTCCGTGATACCCGGTGCAGAATCGTCCACTTTGACACAACGGCTAACGTTATTAACACCCAGCTCAATCACATTATGCAGAGCCATCCACGGGCCAGGGCGAGCGCCTGCCGCCAGATCATCACTGGCAACCACGACATCAGGCTTGTAACCTTTTGCTTCTGCTGCAGGAATCAAAACATCCATGACTTCTCTTGGATAGCCAGAGCAGGAACCGATTTTCACATTATCAGCCCGCAAATGATCCAGCGCTTCCAACGCACCCGGAATAGGGTCAGAGAAAGCGGTCACTTTGGCTTTCTGCAACGGCATAAAGGCACTGTAAATATCGTCCACATCTTTGTCTGCCATGGGGCGGCCAAACTGATTCAACCAGCGTTCTGCCACTTCTGGCAACTGCCCCAGCGTTTTGATGTGATCCCACTTGCCCAGCCCCATGGGAACACGAGCCTCTTCAAGGCTGACATCAAAATCGTAAGCCTGTTTAAACGCCTCCACAAAAATAGACGTCGGCGCCCAGGAACCAAAATCTACGACAGTGCCTGCCCAATCCAGAATAACCGCTTCAATCTTATGACTCATGATGTAACTCCTTACCTTCAATGACTTCAGAAATAGCCTGTTCAACAATATCGAGCGCACGGCTCAATTCTTTTCTGGAAATCACCAGAGGCGGGCTCAACTGCAGCACATTGCCCTGGGAAATCTTGAAACTCATACCCAGCTCCAGACAACGGTATAAAACCTTTTCAGCTTCTTCCCTTGCCCGGGTTTTATTGTCACGACAGATCACCAGCTCTATGCCCCAGAGCAGCCCGATACCACGGACATCACCAATCAGATCATACCTGTCTTTCATGGTTTCCAGACGGTCACGAACATAACGTTCATCGTCTTTTACCTTGTCCAGAAGGTTGTCCTGCTCGATCACTTCCATTGTCGCCAGCGCTGCCGCACAACCCACAGGACTTTTTTCATGGGTGTAATGACCCAGCGAGATATTCCCGGCAACATTAAACTTGTCGCTGGTAATCATGGCAGCCATGGGAACGATACCACCGCCGAGACCTTTACCAATGCACAAAATATCGGGCGTTATTCCATAACGCTGGAAAGTGAACCACTCACCACTCCGTCCCATACCGTTAGGGATTTCATCAATAATCAGCAGGACATTATGCCTGTCACAGATTTCACGAACCCGTTTCCAGTACGCCTGGCTGGGTACCTGCACATCGGTGTTACGAACCGTCTCAGCAATAAACGCCCCTACACCGCCTTCTTTCTCAATCACATATTCCAGATAGTCGGCATAATGTACGTCGGAACCGTCCTCTCCCGGCCAGACGCCACGATAACTGACCGCCGGTGGAATACGTTCAACCCCGGGTGTCAGCGGCCCCATACCTTCACGGAAACAGGCTTCACCACCAACACCGATGGCATCAAGGGAAGCCCCATGGAAAGAGTCCCACAGAGACACCACTTTGTGGTTGCCTGTCACAACCCGAGCCAGCTTAAGCGCTATGCCCACCACCGATGTACCGCCGGGGGCAAACAGCACCCGGTTCAAATCATCCGGGCAGATCTCTGCCAGCTTCTTTGCACAGTCCACGGCCGTCTGGTTGGTAAAACGACGGGGCGAAAATGGCAGGGTATCCAGCTGATCTTTTATTTTCTGAACCACATAAGGGTGTCCATAGCCCAGCTGATGCACATTGTTACCATGGAAATCCATGTAACGATGACCACGATCATCCTCAATGTAGATGCCATCGGCCTTGCTCAGAACATCCAGACAGGGAGTCGACATGGACTGATGCAAAAAATACCGGGCATCCTCTTCCAGCAGGTTCAGGGTCGGCTGATGATCAATAGCATCCTGCCAGCGCCTGCGTTCAGCCGTTGTATTGATATCACCCTCTGCACTGAGGCGTTGCTCATGAAGGTGTTGCTGATTAAGGTGCTTCTCAGCCATCATCAGGACTTATGCTCCCAGTACATGCTTTCACTGATAGCATTGATCAGTCGTGCAATATCGTCGGGATAAACTTCACCAATATTGCCAATGCGGAAGCAGTCAGCATGAGACACTTTGCCCGGATAAATCACAAAGCCTTTCTCTTTCAGCAAGCTATAAAAACGACGGAAGTTGTAATCTTCATGCTCCGGAGAATAGAAAGAAGTGATAAACGGAGAGTGCATGTCTTTTTCCAGCAAGCACTTAAAGCCAAGCTCTTCCATCCCCTGCACCAGTCGGTTCTGGTTTTTTCGGTAACGTTCATAGCGGGCTTCAACTCCGCCTTCCTGCAACAGTTCCTGCAAAGCCTGAGCGAAAGCCCGCACCGTATGAGTCGGTGAAGTAAACCGCCACTTGCCGCTGTTCACTTCCATACAGTCCCACTGAGCATACAAATCCAGAGACAGGGAACGAGCCTGCCCTTTGCATTGCTTAAGCTGTTCCTCACGGGCAATCACAAAACCAAAGCCCGGCACGCCCTGAATACATTTGTTGGCAGAGCTGATGAGATAATCAATACCCAGTTCAGCAACATCCATCGGCACACCACCAAAGCTGCTCATGGCGTCAATAATAACAATGCGCTTGTGTCGTTTAACGACCTGAACCACTTCTTCAACCGGATTGAGCATGCCGGTGGTCGTTTCACAATGCACCATGGCAACATGGGTAATGGATGGGTCACTGGTCAGTAATTCATCAATAACAGCCGCAGACGGCAACTGGGTTTCACCACAATCGAGAACCGTGTGACTGATATTCAGATAGTCCGCAATCTCGGCAATTCGGGCGCCATAAGCACCATTATTCACCACCAGTAAACGACCATCATCGCCAATGGCTGTACCAATCGTAGCTTCTACGGACGCAGTACCACTCCCCTGCATCAATACCGATGTGTAGCCCGGATCTTTGGTCGCCAGCTCAACCAGCTGTGTCCGAATCTTCTGAACCACATCCAGATTGTAATCATCATCCCAGGTACACCAGTCGCGTAACATGGCTTCACGAACGGTTCGGGAAGTCGACAGAGGTCCGGGGGTTAACAACAGATAAGGGTTTTCCAGGTCGGTTGTGATCGCCACAGCCTGTTCCTCACAGATTGACTTGTTTATAGAATGATTGGTTATGGTATAGACCAAGTATTTAAAATAATGAAATTGTGCGGTTTGTCTGTAAACCCGGTTAAGCCAATCTTCACAAAAAGTTCATAATTCAACGGATCGTTTTCGAAATACTCCCAGCCATACATCTGTAGCATAACTGTCACACTGTTATGCCTAAAATGGTCTATACCAGAAAACAATAACTGGGTTACTATGATGCCTCTTTCTTCTTGCCCGACTGGACCAGCCGGCTGGAATAGGCTGATTTTTACTCAATTTCAGGTATATTATTTGTCCGGGGTTTATCCCCGAACATCGAACTAACAGCGAGACGTGAACGATGGGCCAGGGAAGAAACCAGTACCAGATCATTCGATCCGCCCTGTGCGAACAGATAGAAAGCGGCGCTCTGCCAGCAGGCACCAAGCTCCCCCCGGAACGGCAACTGAGCGAAAGCTTTGGTACCACCCGTGTAACTCTTCGGGAAGCGTTGTCATCACTGGAAGCCGATGGCATGGTGTATCGTGAAGACCGCCGTGGCTGGTTTGTCTCTCCCGAGCGTATTGTTTACGACCCAACCGTAAACACCAACTTCCACACCATGGTTAAAGGTCAGGGCAGAATGCCTGAAACCCGTTTAATCAGTGCCGCTCTGGTACCAGCCACAACGAAAATACAAAAGCTTCTGCAACTCCCTCCGCTAACACCGGTTTATCGTGTCCAGCGTCTGCGCCTGGTTGATCAGCGAACAGTGTTGTATGTTGAGAATTACATTAATCCGGAGTATTTCCCGGGTTTACTGGATCAGGATTTACAGCAGCCACTGTCAGATATTTACCGTACTCACTACAGCACCCGCTACAGTAAAGTAAACTTTCGACTGTACCCTGTCGGCATTCATGACGAAGCCGCTACCCATCTGAAGGTAACTTCCGGCAGTTCAGGTTTACTGGTTACCCGGATCAATCACGACAAGAAAAAACGCCTCATTGATTGTGACTTTGAGTACTGGCGACAGGACGCCATTGTAATCACCGCCCAGGCCCGGAAGTAGGTCATTCAGTGCTGCTCAATACAAATAGAATCATGCTCTTTTAATTTTCTTTCTGGGAAACCTTAATATTTCAGGGATGAAGTATTAAGTCAGAACCATTGCTCTGAAAATCAATAATGAACTGAATATGAACGAAACATACTTTGCAATGAACTGAGTATGAACGAAACATACTTCGCTATGCCGCCTCCAAATATTCATTTCTATAGTCCTTTTGCTTAGTAATAATTAACCTCTGTAATTGGAGTCAGATAATGATTCGGAATCTTTTTGTCTTTTCCGTCTGGCGCATATTATTCAACCTTTGCAAATGGACATCAGGTCAGGTTTGGTCTGATAAAATCAACTCCCACTGCTTAATAATAATGGTGCTTGTATTATTTCTTTCACCTCCCGCTTTATCGTCTCCGGTTTTAGGACGTGATACTGGCTATCATCAGGAAGGGATGGTTATTGGTCAACTGAGCAGGGTCGAAATATCAGGTTTTTTTATTAAACCTGTAGTTATAAATTTTTTACTGGGTGGCGGTATATCACTCGATCGATTCTACCCAACCAAACAGTTTCAGTTTTCTGTTAAGGACAAACTGAATCCGATATACAACAAACTGGTTAATACGCCACCCAATAAACAAGTGATCCTTCATTATGTCAGCCCCATTCCGCTCTCAGCCCCTTACATGTGGCTTTTTTATGGAGCAAGTGCTTTTGCTACCGATGTGTCCGATGTGTCCAACTTCACACAAAGCGACTCTTTTAACAGCTATGGCAATTTCTACAAAGATGAAAGTTACATCGGATTTGGCAGTTATGGCGTTAGTGTTCGCTCGGGAAAATTTGTCAGGGTATTTCGATGGGGATCATTCGGATCAAAGCTTTGCACTGCGGATTTACACGAAGGGGGAGAGAAAATTGAGAAGAAGTATGTTTACGATCGGGTATACACTGGTTCAGATCAGAAAGGACAACCACAATACAGAACGAAGACAAGAACTATCCATGAAAAAAAGCCCAATATAAATCATCTGAATATATACACGGAAGAAGGATGCAAGTTTGCGGAAGACGCCCTTGCGGCTAACCAGAATGTCACGGTCGAGGTGTCTACGAAATACTTTCCATTACAGGACTGGTATCCGGATACAATACACAGCATACGCACAGTGAATGGCGCAAATACGCCTCTGAGGATTCCGAATCAGGATCAGGATCACCTGGACCTTCCGGGATTACCCTGGTAATACCTCACATCAAAACCATTAACCCGGGGTTTACGCATTCGCTAGTATTTCCACACCCTGTTTTTCCGTCTACTCTTTCACACTCCTATTCAATTTCCGGCAAAATTAACAGCACTGAAATGCAAGTGTCACATTTCGGTCATATTCCTTCCCTAAGATCAATATCAAAATCTGGTCTGTACCAGTTGGCTGTAAGTACTTGAAGTTTTTAAAGCATTCGATCTGAGGAAAACCTCCAATGAAAAAGTCTCTGACCGCTCTGGCTCTTGCAGCCACCTCGCTGATCAGCTCTGCTGTACTCGCTGCAAAGCCTGTTGAACTGACCGTCTACACCGCATTCGAAACTGACCTGCTGGCACGCTACAAAAACGCCTTTGAAAAAGAAAACCCGGACATCAGTATTCGCTGGGTACGTGACTCTACCGGTATCATGACTGCGAAACTGCTGGCAGAAAAAGACAACAATCGTGCCGATGTGGTCTGGGGGCTGGCAGGTTCCAGCATGGCGCTGCTGAAAAACGAAGGAGTGCTGGCTGCTTACACACCAAAAGGGCTAAATGACATCAAAGCCGAACTGAACGACCCGGAAGCGAATCAGGCGTGGTTCGGAAACCAGGCATTCTTCAATGCTGTCTGCTTTAACGAAGCGGTTGCCAAAGCCCAGAACCTGCCAAAACCAACATCCTGGGAAGACCTGCTGGACCCGGTTTATCAGGGCAAGATATCCATGCCTAACCCGGCTTCATCCGGCACCGGTTACATGCAGGTATCGGCCTGGCTGCAAAGCAAAGGTGAAGAGCAGGGCTGGAATTACATGACCAGACTGCACAACAACATTGCCCAGTATACCCATTCCGGTTCCAAGCCCTGCGTTCAGGCTGCCATGGGTGAAGTGGCGATTGGTATTTCCCAGGCGATTCGTGGCGCTCAGCTGAAATCCCAGGGGGCCCCCCTGGATCTGATTCTGCCAGAAGGTGGTATTGGCTGGGACGTAGAATCGGTAGGTCTGGTCAGCGGCACTTCAAATAAAGAGGCTGCACAGCGTCTGGTTGACTGGTCCCTGACGCTTCAGGCTAACCAGCAGTACGTTGAAGCTTATGCCGTGGTGGGACACAAGGAAGTCTCCAAAGACGTTCCAAACTACCCGGATGTTGAAAGCTCTATGGTCAGTATGGACTTCAACGCCATGGCAACAGGTCGTAACAAGGTTCTGAAAGAGTGGTCCGAACGCTTCGACTACAAGTCTGAACCAAAATCCTGATCGTTTGATGAAAGGCTGGCCCCCGCTGTCTCGGGGGCTTATACCAATTCCGCCTTCTAAATATGACCATGAGCAAGTTATTTTGGACTGCTGGGCAAGACGGAATGACGAGTAATAGCTAGCTATTGCGAGGAATTCCAACGCAGACCAGCTGTTCAAAATGGCTGCGCAATTCATGTTTAGAAGGTGAAATTGGTATTAACTATTGAAAGTATTTGTCTGTTTTCTGCCAGGGCTTCAACCATGCAATCATTCCTTTCCATTCGTAATCTGGGCAAAAAGTTTGGCCAGTTCACCGCGCTGGAAGATATATCACTGGACATTGAACAAGGTGAGTTCATCTGCTTCCTCGGTCCCTCTGGCTGTGGCAAAACCACACTGTTACGAATGATTGCTGGTCTTGAAGAGTGTCAGAAAGGTGAAATCTGGCAGGATGGCAAAGAGATCTCTCTGCTGCCTCCTGAAAAACGTGATTTTGGAATTGTTTTCCAGTCCTATGCCTTATTCCCGAACCTGACGGTATACGACAACATCGCTTTTGGTCTGCGTAACCAGGGCAAGTCCCAGTCCGATGTTCATGTACTGGTTAACGAATGGCTGGAAACCGTTGGTCTGCCGGATTCCGGGCATAAATATCCCGGACAACTGTCCGGTGGACAACAGCAGCGTGTTGCCCTGGCAAGAGCCCTGGCACTGTCTCCGGGTCTTCTGTTGCTGGACGAACCTCTGTCTGCACTGGATGCCAGGGTTCGTGTCAAACTGCGTGAGTCGATCCGATCCCTGCAAAAACGCCTTGGCATTACCACCGTTATGGTGACTCACGATCAGGAAGAAGCCATGGCGATGGCTGACCGGATTGTTGTTATGAACCATGGCCATATCGAACAGGTGGGAACGTCAAAAGCCATTTATCAGAAACCTGCGTCCCGGTTTGTTGCTGAATTTGTCGGTTCCATGAATTTTCTTGACGGTATTGTTGACCACCACAATGAAACCCATGTGGGTGATACGACGGTTGCCGTCGATCCCATCTGCCGCCAGAATGACAGAGTTCTGTTGGGCATTCGCCCGGAAGACCTGATGTTCGGTGAGGGAACCTCTGAACTGCCTGTTACGGTTGAAAGTATGGAATTTCAGGGTACGTTCGTAAGGGCAGAATGCAGTCCAAGAGGCTGGAAGAGTCGCAAAAACATAAAGGTCGATGTCCCCATTCACCAGCTGTCTGGCCTTGCGATCAGTCCGGGTAGCCCATCAAGCATTGTGCTGCAGGAACAACACATTCATGTGTTTCCACCAGAGGCTTTCTGAGGATTACACCCTATGAATATTATCAGCAGTACCAATACAGCCTCCGCAATGAATCATCGTCCATCAGCCCTGCAGTCATGGCTGGCAGGCTTTAGCCGGAACCGGGCTATTGTCGCAGTCATCGTGGCACTGATCACACTCTGGCTGGTGCTGACGCTTCTGTTGCCACTGCTCACCATGCTGGTTCGAAGTGTTCAGGACACCTCCGGCCAGTTTGTGGGCCTGGCAAACTTTTCCGAATACCTGTCCAGCCGGGTAATGACACAATCCATCACCAACACCCTGAAACTGGGTTTTATTGTAACGGGCATTGTAGTGTCACTGGCTTTCCTGTTTGCCTTTGGACTGACACGAACCTGCATGCCTTTTAAAACGGTGTTTAAGGTTCTGGGCATGCTGCCCATTCTGGCGCCCTCCCTGCTGCCAGCAATCAGTATGATTTACCTGTTTGGTAATCAGGGTATCGCCAGAGAACTGCTGTTTGGTCATTCGGTGTACGGCCTGCCGGGGATTGTACTGGGTCTGGTGTTCTGGACCTTCCCACATGCCGTTCTGATTCTTTCTACCGCACTGTCTACGTCCGATGCCCGTCTGTACGAAGCCGCCCGGGTTATGCGTGCATCGCCGTTTAAAACCTTTATGACCGTTACCCTGCCTGCTGTGAAGTTTGGCCTGATCAGTACCATCACCGTTGTCTTTACCCTGGTGGTGACCGATTTTGGTGTACCGAAGGTGATTGGTGGCCAGTACAACGTTCTGGCAACGGATATCTACAAACAGGTGGCCGGCCAGCAAAACTTTGCCATGGGAGCGGTGACCAGCGTGCTTCTGCTGCTGCCCGCCCTGCTCGCCTTTGCTGTCGACCGCTGGGTTCAGCGCAAACAGGTTGACCTGTTTGGTTCACGCTCTGTCAGCTATGAACCAAAGCCCCACACCTTAAGAGACACTGTATTCTTTACCCTCTGTGGCCTGATCTGTTTTGCCATCCTGTCCATTATCGGTATGGCAGTTTACGGCTCTCTGGTGACTTTCTGGCCATGGAACCTGGAGCTGTCTTTGCAGAACTACCAGTTTGAGCGTTTCAGCACCCACGGTTGGGACCCTTATTTCAACTCCCTGAAAATGGCATTCGGTACAGCAATCATCGGTACCGTGATTATCTTTATCACTGCCTACAACGTTGAAAAAAGCAAAATGCACGGCGGTGTTCGTCAGTTCATTCACGCGATGGCTATGATTCCGATGGCGGTGCCGGGCATGGTGCTGGGCCTTGGTTATATCTTCTTCTTTAACCAGCCGGGTAACCCTCTGGGTATACTGTATGGCACCATGACCATTCTGGTCATCAACACCGTCGCCCACTACTTTACGGTCGGGCACCTGACAGCACTGACCGCCCTGAAAAAGTTGCCTTCCGAGATCGAGTCCGTTGCCGCTTCCCTGAAAGTCCCTCAGTACAAGGCATTCTTTAAAGTCTCTCTGCCTGTCTGCATGCCGGCGCTTCTGGATATTGCGATCTACCTGTTCGTGAACGCCATGACCACCACATCTGCGGTCGTCTTCCTGTATTCAACCGATACCATGCTGGCTTCCGTGGCTGTTCTGAATATGGAAGACGCAGGGCAGAACGGCGCTGCTGCGGCGATGGCAGTGATGATCCTTATGACGGCAGCTGTCGTTAAAATAGCTCACATGAGTCTAGGCGGGTTGCTTCTGAACCGCACACAGCAATGGCGTAGAAGATAGGACAGGCAGTCGCCACTCCACAGTGTAACCACAATTTCACTCTTAACCGTGCAGCTATGACCAGCAACGGCCATAGCTGTCCTTACAGCATCTGAGGCATCAGAATCCTGAGTATACCTTTCTGCTCTTAAGAAAAATCCAGAAAAATAATATCTTTGACTCATTACCTGAAAAAACGCTGATACGATTTTTGTAAAAATTAATAAAAAAAAACTCACATAAATAAAATTCAATATAATCAATTATGACCTTGAATATCAGGGTATTAAATGCAAAAAATAATTTTATAAAAGTGACAGTCACATAAATTTGGATGATAAAAAAACCATTTCTATAATAAATAGAGAAAAACAGACCTTCCTTTATAAGCCATTCAATTCAAATCCTTCGTTTCTATTTCAAATAATTTTAATTAACAAAAGCATTTATTCTAGTTTATCTAACAGCTCATTATTCAATAAAGCTATACAAGCAGTTCAATATAAAAATCCGCACCTAAGGTGAACGTAATATTTTTTCAAATTATCAAGAGACGGTTCGACAATTATTATGAAAAGCCTATCCAAAACTATCTGTTGTTTGACGTATAAGCTGCGTTACTTTTTAACGTTTTTTTGTCTGATTCTCAACGCTCTTTCTTTTTCCACCTATGGTGCAGATAAGCCAGATACTACCACTCCGCCGTCTCCTTCGATTACAACAACCCAATCGCCCTTAAACAGCACCTCAGCGGTTGTCTCAACGACACCTGTCACAAGAAACAACCCGTGTAGCCAGATACTTAACAATGAAGCTGCCAGGACCAGTTGTAACAATTTCTTCAACAGCCCAAAGGCAGCTGGAACCCAGTCATCGTTTGAAAAAGCTGTTGTTGTCAGTAGTGCTGATGATCTGGTCAATAAAGTCAAAAATGCCGATAAAAGCACAATCATTGTTTTGACTCCCGGTATTTACAAAATTACCGAGCGACTTACGATCAAACAGACAACCGCGCTTGTAGGTACGAAAAATGGTGATACTCTGCCTACGATTAAGACGACAAAAGCACTTGTGGATCAAAAGTACAATGATTTTTCTCTTGCTTACCTCAGCAAGGAAACATCCCTCAGTTCAAAGGGCTTCTACAGCGCCTTTATTAACTGGGACACAAGCATAGCGCCTGACGAACAGCTTGCCTCATTTCATTCAGGCTACATGATCTACAGCAATGGCTATCAGGGAGAAATCAGGCTGCATGGTAACACGTTCTCCCATAGTAACGAACATGACGATATCTATCTCAGTGACATTGTCTACCTGAAAAAACCCGGAGGTCCGGCCTATATCGACAGCAACACGTTTAATACCAGCCATGTTCATTACTCTGCAGTTGACTCAGATTGCACAAATTGTGGCGAACTGGACCCGGAAATCCATATAACAGCCAATAAGTTAACCAGTGATCAAGATGAAACTGATACGGCATATGCTTTTAGCCTCTCAGCCCACAGAAAGTTTGTTATTAACGATAATACCCAGCAAACCAGCCAGGCCGCTTTCTCTATTGAAATTGACCTCCTCAATGAACCAGGACTACAAGCCTCCATTAGCAGGAATATTGCAAACAAAGACGCAATACCAAGCATAGAGGTTTCTGTTCTCAAAGACTTTATGGATGATGATAAGGTCTCTGGTCAGCTGGATATTACATACAATGATAACTTCGATCGCGATGATATAGATCTGCCCTATCACAGTGAAGGCTATATTCGCTTTATTGAATCCCCAAAAAGCTCGTCAACCTCACAGGCTTTATCTTCTCCAACATCAGTACCTGCCCCCCTCCCAATGACAGGTGCCAGCACCACAGCCGCCATTGAGCCAACCTCCTCAATAAATGTCCCGACAGCAAGCAGTTCAGCATCACCTTCCATGGTAACAAATCCCTGCGATGCTTTAAGCCATGACGCTGCTGCCCGTAAAACCTGTAATGACTTTTTAAGCAATCACCAGGCGACAGGTGGCGACAAAGATTTTTCCCACGTAACTCTTGTTAGCGATGTACCTGCGCTGCTTAGTGCAGTTGAAGAAGGCCATCTGTACGACGGCAAACCTTTTGCAGGAACCATTGTCATTCTCCGCTCAGGAACTTATGCACTCACCAGACCGCTACGAATCAGTCACAAGGTAGCTCTGGTTGGAGAAAAATCGGGCACCTCTTTGCCCGAAATAAAAGCCGGAAAAGCTATCGCCAAACAGTCTCACCAGCTTAACTCTCTGGTTCATCTGACAAAGGGTTCATCTCAAACTGCATCCGGCTTTTTCAGTACTCAAATTCTTTGGGATGCCAGCCTTGATACGGATCAAAAAGATGCTGTATGCAAAGCGGCTATCAAAAGTACTCACTACCCGGGAAAGATAAGGATTTTTGACAACCGCTTTAACCATCAGGGAACAAAATCAGTAGTTTTCGATTACCTTAAGTTCACAAATTCTCACGGCGATACGTATATCGGAAGCAATACATTTGATACAACTTACCTGAAAAATACGGCGATAGATGCCCACTGTTCAAACTGCCTGAACTTTAATCCAAAACTTGAAATTATCTCTAACACGTTTGACGTCCAGAAAGGCTCAACAAGAAAAACTGTAGCAGGAGCCTTAGCAATCAATGGCTACAAGCGATTCTGGATTGAGGGCAACCAGCAAAAAAATGCCAAGGCCGCCGCTTACATAAAGGTTGGATTATTAAATAACACCAGCGGCCTTAAGGGCTTTATTCGTAATAACATTGCCCTCCGGGAAACACCAGCGAAACAAAGGCATATCAAAATTGAGTCCAACACGAAGATCGGCCAGTCTCTGAACATTTCCGGATCGCTGACCACAACCCCTAATACCTATTATTCTATAGACGATCCGGAAGGGTTGGTCGCCCATATCGGAACCAGTATCAGCGCAAGCATTCAGGAACCTTCTGCTTCTTACCAGTCAACCCCATCAACTCCGGTTGTTCCAGCACCCACATCAATAAAACCGACACCAACAGGGCAGGCAGTCGCCAAAACAAGCACCATAACGCCAACACCCCGTCTGGCTACTACTACTCAACCTTCCACAACGCAGGCAACAAAGATATGCGACACCTTAAAATCGACATCAAACATCATCCAGACGTGTAAAGATTTTCTGGAAAATAAAAACGCATCAGAGGGTGGTACCTTCTCCAAAGCCGTGGTCGTCACTAACGCCAAAGAGCTGATTGACGCCGTAACGGAAAAGCATCCTACAGGGCAACCCGTTTCAGACAAGATTGTTATACTGCAACACGGAACTTACGAGTTACCGCATACACTGGAAATTACACATGGAATAGCACTGGTCGGAGAGACCCGGAACAATACCTCCTCTGTATCAGCTTCTGGTTCTTCGTCTGTTACCTATCCTGTCATTCGTGCAGAAGCAGATTTTTCAGCCCTCGGGTACAACCCGGAAACCTTCACTTACACCGAACAGTACAACAAAAAAGCCTTAGCTTATTTGCATAATGGTGGCGGAAGCCAAACGACCGGCTTTTTCAGCCACCATATTCACTGGGAAACTACCCATCCTTCAGGCAAGCACAGTATTCTCTTCAACGGAGCAATTAACAGTCAATCCTACGCAGGAAAAATACGTCTGTACCAAAACCAGTTTTCGCAAACTAATGCCAGCAGAATCCATCACTTTATTAATCTAATCAACGCAACCGGAGGGGCTTATATAAACGACAATAAATTTGATACATCAAACACCCATAACACAGCCATCTATGCCTACTGTCAAAAAGAGAGTTGTCAGACCAACAACCCACCGCTTGAGATAAACTCTAACCACTTTCACGCTCAGTCAGAAATGTTGTTCGGCCAGAAAGGAGCTATTCATACTAAAGGCTATTCGCAGTTCAAAATTATTGGAAACATACAGGAGACAAAATACGCATTTGGCCAGATTTATGTGGAGAATCACAAGAATAAACAACAAATAGATGCCTATATACAAAACAATCGTGCACACCCGGAGGCAACTGAACGACAGCGAGAAATTAAAATCTACTCAGCCTTCAGTCCGGATGAGCCTGTCGAAATTAACGGAAAAATCCATATTTCAGGAAACGCTAACTACAAATACGATGATGAAGGTTATACTCTTGACCATGTCGACTACACACCTTACAAAGGCACTGTTTCAACACAAATAGCATTGTCTGCAACACCAACGGTTAATACAGTTGCATCAACTTACAGTCTCCCTGTATTAGCGGGCAGTATCACCCCCACCCAGCTTTTGGTATCAGTAACGGCTTCAGCATCAACACTCACCAAAAAATATCCCTGTGATGATATAAAAGACGATGAAACCGCTTTTGCGGCCTGTGATGCATTTCTTAAAAGCGAAAAGGCTTCTGGTCCGGCGTCCAGCAAACCATCATTCTCTCATGCGTTCATTGTTAATAGCGCCGATTCGTTAAAAGATGCTATAGAAAAGGAAAGATATGACGGCAAACCCTTTATCGGAAGCATTATCATTCTGCGCCCGGGTTCTTATCAGCTGTCACAGCCATTGCTGATCTCTCACAGAGTGGCTCTTATCGGTGAAAAGGATGAAAATGACAAACTCCCAACCCTGCAGGCAGCCGATGACTTTCATGTACCCAGCGGTGGCGGGTACAGAATGGTTTACCTGCATAACAGTCTCTTGTCACAGGATTCTGGCTTTTACAGTACTGACTTGCACTGGCAAGCCAGGATACCTGTTCGCCTTGGGGACTCAATGTTCCTGTCAATCATCCACAGCTCAGGCTACAAAGGAGAAGTCAGGCTATATAACAACCTGTTTGATCATGCTGACCAGAACTCCGAGGTTCTGCATTTCCTCAATCTGGAAGAAAATGCTAACCAGAGAATTTATATTGGCAACAACACCTTTGATACCTCTCACGTGTCTGGCAGCACAATAACCTCCAGCGGCCCATACGGCAGAAATAACAAGGCTCGCATTAACATTGAGTCCAACACATTCACAACTTCAGAGAAAACCGTTAATACGGATATCAAGGCTATCGATCTTTTCCGTTATCAGTACCTGAGTATCAAAGATAACATTCAGAAAACCAGCCTGGCAGCGGGTTCCATTGAGGTTGCTTTCAACAACTACAGTGAAATTAAAGAGGCATCTATTCGCAATAACAAAGCCAATAAGGACGCTACTGAAACAAACAGAATACTTCTGCTAAAATTAATCGCGGATATCGCAGCACCAATAGCGATTACCGGCTCAGTTGACCTTTCAGGAAACCAAAATTACAAGTTCGAAACGTCATCAAATTTTCCAGCTGCCAACTATGACCGTGTACCGTATAAAGCAGTAGCAACCACTTCAAAGTCAATATCAACATCTACAAAACAGGCAGCAATCAGCAGCACCATACAGCCTACACCTGCTCAATCCACTGCCATAACCCAATCCATTGCACCAACAAGCCCTCCTGCAGCCATCTGTGACAGCAGCAACATAGTCTCTTCGCTACACGTTACTTCAAGCGAAATTGATGCCTGCAAGGCATTTCTGAAGAATGAGAAAGCGTCAGCAGGCCGGTCTTTTGACATAGCCGTAGTGGTCGACAATGCCAGCGAGCTGACCCAGGCGGTTACTGGGCATTTTCTTACTGCGAAAGCCGATGACAGCAAACTCATTGTGCTGAAAAACGGAACTTACTGGTTGCCCAATGCGCTGCAAATCACCCACAAAATAGCCCTGGTCGGAGTGGTGAAAGACGGCTCCTACCCGGTTATCCGGGCCGCCGATAATTTCTCGATACTAAACCTAAGCCATAACGACCGCGCTCTGGCTTACCTCTACGATGACCCGGCAGTAGTAACTAAAAAAGGATTTTACAGCCATCATATTCACTGGGATACAACCAACCCCTCCGACAAAGTGATGCTTCTCTTGAATGGGGCCATCAATAGCCTGTCCTATGAAGGAGAGTTCAGGATATATGAAAACCAGTTCTCAGAGTCAAAGCATGATTACACTTCAAGCTATATCCACCTTATCGACGCCACTGGTGCCACTTATATAAACAGCAACCGGTTTGATACCGCTTATTTAAGAAAAGCTGCCATTTTTGCTTACTGCTCACGCAGTAATTGTGTCACAACTCCAACTCAGCTTGAGATTAGCTCTAACTACTTTCACAGCAAGGTAGTGTCTGACAAAACCGACATACCCAAAATGATGTCGATTGAGGGATATGTGCAGTACAAAATCCTTGATAACAAGCAGGAAACAAAAGATGCGGCTGGCACCATTTATGTTAAGGATCACAGTAATACGCTGCACATGGATGCTTATATAGAAAACAATATCGCACATAAAGAAGCACCCGAGTCTCAGCGAAGGATTCTCGTTGAGTCTTTCTTCACCCCTGAAAAGGCTTTGGATATCACCGGAAAGCTCCACGTTTCCGGCAATGATTACTATAAATTCAAGGAATCTGGCCTTGAGTATAAATATGTCACTTATAGCCCGGGCAAAAGCCTTGCTCCATCACAAACAGTACTGCCCACGCCCACTCAGTCAGTGACAGCTGTTTATTCAAAATCGTCAGCTTATGTTTTCCCGGGTTTATCACTTGATACCATTACACCAACACAAGTGCTGGCATCGGCATCGGTAACGGCTTCGATCACAGTGCCAGCTAAAAAGCCGGTCTGTAACGATATTGCAGATGACGCAACGGCTTTTGCAGCGTGTGAAGCATTTCTGAAAAGTGAAGAGGCTTCTGGTCCGAAATCCAGTAAACCAACATTTACTCATGCTTTTACTGTCGACAGTCCAAAGTCACTGCTAGAGAAAGTGAAAATGGAACAGCATGACGGGAAGGCAGTTTCGGGACGCATTATTGTCTTGAAACCCGGAACCTATAAACTTTCAGAGCCGCTTCAGCCCAGCCACAGAATGGCTTTTGTTGGTCTTAAGAGTAGTGACGGGAAGCTTCCTGTCATAAAGCCAGCAGATACGTTTAAGGTGCCGTCTGGTTCTATAAACTCCATGCTTCACCTTAAGGCTGGAAACGTCAAATATGCAACAGTTGCTGGTTTTTACAGTTCTAATCTGGAATGGGCAACTGATCTATTTGGAGGCAAAACATTTTATGAGTTTGAATCAATCATTTACGCAGAACGTTATAACGGAGACATCCGGTTTTACAATAACCGCTTCAGCCATCTGCATGGCTTTGTCTGGTCCAGATATTCCGTTCTTATGAGCGGTAACTCCGGTCATAAGTATTACATCGGACACAATACCATTGACACTTCAGCAACAATAACTGGTGTAGTGAAATCCAGCGCCCGGAACAGCAAAGACAATCAGGCTGATATTGAGGTTGAATTCAATGAGTTCTCAACGACCGACAAAGCTGTTTCACTGGATGCAGAAGCCATCTTTCTCTCAGGTTATCAGCGTTTGAAAATCAACGATAACACCCAGAAAGACAAGCATGCAGCAGGTACTATAGAAATTACCGTCTATAATCACGAACCCATCAAAAGTGCGATTATCCGTAACAACACAGCACACAAAGACGCTCCTGAAAAGGATAGAACCATTGAGTTGAGGCTAAGCAAGAACGTTGGAGACCCGGACAAGGTGACTGGCGCTTTTGAGGTCAAAGACAACGATTATTATGAGTTCAGCTATTCGGATCTGCCTAAAGCGAATTTTCATCATAAATATGGCAAAAGGGTGGGTTTAGAGCCCACTGCCTCACCGGCACTTTCTACGACGCCATCCGTATCGCCTACATCTTCTCACAGTGTGTCAGAAGTGACTGCAACACCGGCTACTCAGCCAGCTTTCAGTAAGTCTCCAACAAATCCTGTAACAAGAAAAACGGGACCAGCACCTTCTGAACAAACTCAACCCCTGCCTAAATCAACCGTCCAGACTAAGACGCCACCTTCGTTTACCAGCCTGTGTAAACGGTTGAAGGGTACTCTGGAGGCCCGGTATTGCGAGGAGTTCCAAGTCAAACTGAAAAAACAGGAAATTAACACAACGTTCTCTGAAGTAGTTGTTGTCAAAAACAGCGATGAACTCGTTAAAGAGGTAGTGCATACTCCCGACTTAGGTAAGATCATCCTCTTGCACAATGGCAACTACGAGCTGGACCAGGCGCTGCATATCCGCAAAAAAATCGCGCTGGTAGGTATGGGGAACCCCGTTATCAAATCAGCGAATATTGTTTATCCAGCAGCAGAAGAAGAAACCTACACACTGGCTCTTCTCAATGATGAAGTTGCAATCCATGGTGCAACCTATGGTTTTTACACCAAGGGTATAACCTGGGATATTTCCGCCCCCGATAATACAGAAGTTAAGCCTTACAGCAGTGCAATTAAGGCTGTAAATCACCCGGGTGATATCGTAATACTCGATGATAGCTTCCAGTATCAATCAACCAGGGACAATGAGGAGGCACCTTCCCATTATATCGACATCCAGAAATCAACCGGTAATGTTCGCATTGCTGACAACACCTTCTTTACCGGAGGTCTGAAAGAGTCTGCCATTTATGCCAACTGTAAAGATTGCCTGAAAGATAACCAGTACATTGATATTGTCGGTAATCATTTCACTGATACAGAGAAGGTTGAGTCCACCCTCGTTGCGATAGATGTCCGGTACTACAAGAATTTGAATATTCATCGCAATGTTCAGGAAACAGCATCTGCTACGGCTCAAATTAATGTTGTTCTGCCAAACCACAAAGACGATATTAATGCTGTAATCAAAGATAACCTCGCCCTGGCTGCATCCGATGCAGAAAAGAGAACGATCTTTCTGACCATCGACAAGTTGGTGAAAGCACCTGCATCAATAGGTGGTTCAGTGAGGGTGTTCAATAACCAGTGCTACTTCATCAGAGATTATGGAATCCCGTCACATGTTCTGGATATCATCCAGGGTGGCTGTTCAGCCACAGCTCATGCTCAAGGTGGTACTCAAACGTCCGGAGGTCTTAGTACCGGAGAATGGGGTGCCATCGGTGGTGGAGCTCTTTTGACATTGCTTTACGGAGGGGCAGGTATATATGGTTGCACAGACAGGTATGGACACGAAGTAGCCCATCAAATATTTATATTCCCTAAAACAGCTGTCGTATTTGTCGCTTCACAAATAACTAATCTGTACCATAAAACCAGAGGCTATAATCCGCAAGGTGCTCAAGCCAGTATTAAGTTTAACGAATTGAAAAGGAAAGCTGAAAACGAACAGGGCTTTGCTGATCCGCAAACTGAGCCTTTGGTAGAACCAGGAGACGAGAATGAAGCTGCTACAACTGGCCTATAGATTTTCACCTTCTCTTTGACAACCAGACTACAGCCCACCTACTCAGAAAAAGCCTGAATTTCAGGCTTTTTCTGTTAATTAATACGACTTATTCACAATATTCACCCGACTTTATTGCAACAAAACCCTCATTCAGAAAGAATGTTTACGCCGACCCTAAAACAACAATAAAAAGGCAAGGAATAAAACATGATGGATGTAACCAGGCTGGTTGCCTGCTCTTCTCTGCGAACGTTACAACTGGCTCCGGCAGCAACGGGCTTTCTTCTTACCAGTACTCTTCTTTTTTCTACATCAGGTGTCGCCTATGAATTTGAGCTTGCCGATGGTGAAGTTCAGGGAACGCTGAACACAACCATTTCTGTGGGTACCAAATACGATCTTAAAGGGTATGAGACACCTGACGGACTGGAGCAGAATGAAAACGACGGAGATCGTTCATTTGATGGTGGGTTTGTCAGTAAAGCACTGAAGCTAACCTCGGAACTGGAGCTTAAAAAAGATAACTATGGTGCGTTTGTCAGAGGCACTGCCTACTACGACCATGTCTTAATGAAGGGCAATAACAAATGGTCTGACAACAATGCCGATGACGTCGCAAAAGGTCGTCTTAATGAAGCGGGAACGTTTTCCGGCTGGTCCGATGAGGTAAAAGACAATCAGGGCAGAGGTGCTAAGTTCCAGAGTGCTTACGTATTCGGAAGCTGGGCCTTTGACGGTGGCCAGACGCTGGATATTCGTGCGGGTGATCAGGTACACAACTGGGGGGAAACTATTTTCTACGGCAGTGGTTTGATGGGGCTGAATGCTTTTGATGGCGCCCTCGCTTCTCTGCCGGGTTCCGATGGCGACCTGAAGCTTGCCCAGGGCATGGTACAGGCTGACTTTGCGTTTAACGAACAGATGTCGTTATCTGGCTTTGTGCAATACCGATCCAAAGAGTCTATCATGCCGGGGCGTGCAACCTTTGGCTCAGAGACTGATCTTTTTGTGCCGGGATCTGATTATGGTTACAAAGATATTGAGGGTTTTGCCGAAAGTTTTAACAAAGCAGCTGGACGCACGGTGTTTACCCCCGATGGATTAGCTAAAGCAATGCAGGCGACGGGTACAACCTTAGCGTCTGGGGGAGACTTTATCAGAGTTGCAGATACATCGGGAACCGGCAGTGCTTCAGACAGTGGACAATGGGGTTTAAAGCTGACTTTTGAGCCCGAGTTTCTTGAAGATACACAGTTTGCTTTATACTACGCTAACCACCATGCAACAATTCCAGTGATTGATATCGACATTGCTCCGGAAGCAGCTCAAGCTGCTGCAGCAGCCGTTGAAGGGGTTGATCTTGGTTTTGGTGCTCCGTTAAGCGTGGGTTCACCTTCAGGACCTATCCAACAAATTTCAGGCTACCTGGCCGGCCTCCATATACTGAACAACGGAACCTATGCAAGCACTGCGTATCCAGAAGACATTAATCTCTGGGGAGCCAGCTTTAATACCAAGGTCTTTGGCTATACCCAGATTGCCGGCGAGGTAACCTATCAGAAAGATTATCCAATCTGGATTGATCATCCGGACGATCTGATTGCTAAAATTCTTGCCAACGCTGGCAGTGCCTTGGCAACGGGATCATGGGATAGTTCTCAGGCAGATCCATACAAAAGAGCTACTCTGGGCCAAACCTACCAGAACTACGAAATGATTGATCTCTGGGATGCCTCCCTGTCGGTTATTCAGCCTTTCGGCGCAGTGATGGGTACCGATCTCATGTATTTGGTAGCAGAAGCAGCTGTCCAGCAGGTTTCCGGGCTTGATAACTACGACCGTTACATCGGCAAAGACTCTGAAGCATGGTACGGCGAAGACCCTGACAAAAACGCTGACGACCGCCTCGACCGTTTCAGCTGGGGTTACAACCTGATGCTGGGAGCCAACTGGGAAGATGTTTACACCAAAGGACTGAAACTTGAGAGTACCGTTCGTTTCACCCACGATGTAAAGGGCAATTCTCACTTTACCGGCCGTTTTGAGGAAGGCGAGAAAAAGCTGAATATGGGGCTGGCGGCAAAGTACGACAATGTGGTGGCCAAATTCTCATGGCAGGGCGATGCCCACAACCTGCTTAGAAAAGGCGTGATTGTCGGCTCACTGGGCTACACCTTCTAACGACAGAAAAAAAGCCCGGGGAATTAACCTTCGGGCTTTTCTTATCTCGCGATCTTCAGGCATCCGGATTGATAATCACCCTTCCACCCTGCTTACGCGCTATTTTCTGGCAAGCTTTATAGTCAGCCTGAGAAGTCACATAAAATTTTGGTGAAACAGAGGGCATCAACCGGGTCTGTTCCATGGGGATAGTGACCAGAGGCTGACACATTACCGTTTTTTTCTCTTCCTTTTCACTGGCTACTGCAGCCATTGAAAACATGACCGCCATGATGGCTACACCGGTCTTTTTCATGATTTCATCTTCCCTGTCAATTTAAAGGATTGAGGTTATCGGCATCGATTTGCCTGAATTGAGTGTAGACCGATGAAAAATGACAGAGGGGCATCCCTTCCCCCCCTATCTCTTGCACCCTGAAAAGTCAGTGCGCCATGGCAACAGTTTGTCCGGTCATATCCGGACGGTCATTGATATAACGCTTACTGATGGCATTCAGCCGGAGTGCCAGAAAAGTGGCAGCCAGCGTCAGGGCGGTGACCAGGCCGACCCACAAACCATGAGGTCCCATCGGATCAACCAGCCAGTCTGTCAGGCCAAGGATATAGCCAAATGGCAGGGCAATCCCCCAACACGCGATGAGAATCATCACCATCGGCACGCGGGTATCCTTGTAGCCTCGCAACGCACCATTGGAAGCCACCTGAACACCGTCAACAAACTGGAACATAGCGGCAAACAACAACAGTTCCGCAGCCAGCACTTTCACAGCCAGGTCGTTGGTATAAATGCTGGTCACCACATCTGGCAGGAACCACATAACCGATGCACTGAAGCAAGCTGTCACCAGCGTGGTCGCAATACCGGCAAAACTGATAAACCGGGCCTGCTCAAACTGTTCTGCTCCCAGTGCCTGCCCGACACGAATAGTAATGCCCATTGAAACGCTCATCGGCAACATAAAACACAGGCTGGTAAAGTTCAGGGCCACCTGGTGTCCTGCAACGGTGACTGCGCCCAACTGCCCAATCACCAGGGCAACGGCTGAGAAGATGCTGGCTTCAAAGAAAATCGCCAGCCCCATCGGTACACCCAGTTTCAGGTGCGCTTTCATCACCGACAGAGAAGGCCATTCCCACCGACCATAAAGGTCAGCATCTTTATGGCGCTCATCAAAGCGAGTGTAAAAGAACATCAGCACCGTCATCAGCCAGAAACAGATGGCGGTGGCATAACCACAGCCCACACTTCCCAGCTCAGGAAAACCGAAGCGCCCATAGATCAGGACATAGTTCACCGGGATGTTCAGCAACAGAGCGGCAAAACTGAACAGCATGCCCGGTTTGGTCATTGAACGCGCTTCGCAGTAACAGGCCATGACCTGATAAAGAAAGATGGCAGGAATGCCCCATGCCAGTGCTGCCAGATAATCACGGGTAATGGCTGATACTTCCGGCTCAATCTGAAGAAAGTCGAGCAGCGGCCCGGCATTCAGCAAGAAGGCAATCGCCAGAATACTGAATAACACCGCAATCCAGTAAGCCTGACGTACCGGTGTCGCTATCCTGTCGACTTTCCCGGCACCAAACAGTTGTGCCACCGTTGGCGTGGTCGCCATCATAATGCCACGAACCAGCAGGTATACTGGCATCCAGATACTGGAACCCAGCGCCACAGCAGCAAGGTCCTGAGCCGAATACTGTCCCGCCATGCTGGTGTCGACAAAACTCATTCCGGTTGCCGACAACTGCGCCCCAAGTATCGGGCCGCCCAGAAAAACCAGTTCTCTCAGTTCTTTGAAATATCGTCCAGGTAATGGTGGTTTATTTTGATTTAGAGTTGATGTCATTTTTTCTCGCTGATTATTCCACTTTTGCCATGCAATCCCGGTGCAAAAGTACGGCTATTCTATCAATGCATTAATAAGAGTCCGATGGTAATGTTCATATCGTCCATGGGATTTTTACTTAAGTGGAACGCCATGCCAGAACTGCCCGAAGTCGAAACCACCCGCCGTGGTATAGAACCGCACATTGTCGGACAAACCATCAACCGCGTAGAGGTACGCAACCCGAAACTGCGCTGGCCTGTTCCTGATAACCTTTCCGGGCTGCTGACAGGCAAGGTTATCCAGTCGGTCAAGCGCCGGGCAAAATATCTGTTGCTTGAAGTCGAAGGTGGTAACCTGCTGATTCATCTGGGCATGTCAGGCAGTCTGAGAATGGCCAACAGAGGCGAACCCGTTAAAAAACACGACCATGTTGACATACTTTTCAACAATGGTGCCTGCCTGCGTTACCACGACCCCCGTCGTTTTGGTGCAGTATTGTGGAGCAGCGCCCCTGTCAGTGAACATAAACTGCTCAATAAACTGGGGCCAGAACCCCTGAGTGACGATTTTTCATCCAGCCTGCTCTATCGCCTGTCACGAAATAAATCTCAGGCAGTAAAAACCTTTATCATGGATAGCCATGTAGTCGTTGGCGTTGGTAACATTTATGCCAATGAAGCGCTGTTTAAAGCGGGCATCCGCCCGGACCGGCCAGCGGGGAAAATTTCCAGAGCCCGTTATGAACGTCTGACGGATTGCATCAAAACCACTCTGGCAGATGCCATCAGACAGGGAGGAACCACCCTGAGGGACTTTGTCGGCGGTGATGGAAAACCCGGTTACTTCAAACAGCAGCTTACCGTTTATGGTCGTACCGGTGAGCCATGTACACGATGCCAATCGTCTGTTATTGAAAGCAGGCTGGGCAATCGAAGTACATTTTATTGCAAAAAATGTCAGCGCTGAGGCATCCCCCCAGCTCCCCTAAACAGATTAAACACAGTTTTAATGGATAAACATCAGCTACATCCTACTCCGGTAAAAGAGCCGGCAAAAGAGCCGGTAAAAGCCGCCATTGGTCGTCTTATTCTTCGAATCTTAGGAGGCTGGCACATTGAAGGCCGCCCCCCTGCTGCCAGCAAATATGTGATTATTGTCGCTCATCACACCTCTAACTGGGACTTCGCTGTCGGCATCGCCGTCAAGCTGGCACTTGGGTTGAAACTGCAGTTTTTTGCCAAACACTCACTTTTCTTCTGGCCCCTGGGTGTGCTGATGCGAGGATTAGGTGGCGTTCCTATCAAAAGGGACGAGTCCCTGAACCGGGTAGACGCCAGCATTGAACAGATCAAAAAAGCGGATGAGTTTGTGCTGGTCATCACCCCGGAAGGCACTCGTTCAAAAGTAGAGCGCTGGAAGACCGGCTTCTACCATATTGCCAAAGGGGCAGAGATACCTGTCATCCCTGTTGCCTTTGATTTTAAACATCGAAAAGCAGTCTTCGGTCATCCACTACCCATCACGGATAACAAAGAACACGACATCAAAGAGATGCACCGTTTCTTTCTGCCCTATAAACCAAAGCATCCTGAGCTGGCCTGCAATGGTCCTTTTGGGCAATTAAAATAGTCGAGTACCTTTATACCACCCCCGGTCTGGAATGAATTCGCCTGACTTTGTTCCAGTCGAGCGGCTGTCTGGTATAAGGGTTCGTGCCATAACGTTTATAAGTCTCGCAAAGTGCCTCATAAGTTAGCTGGATATCTTCAGGTTCGGGTAACAGCACCATTTGCGTCGTTTCTGATACTTCCTCATTCGTCAGATCGCAGTATTCCCTGATGCTTGTGACATACGCAACCGGAAGTTGATCGAAGGCTGGAATGTCCTGACTGCGCTCGAACTGTTGCCAGAACGGCCAGTTTTTCAGATATTCCTCAACCTCCTTTTCTGTACATTCATTCTTAATCGTCTCCTGTATCTCTTTTTTACGTCTTTCATCCAGCTCGTAGTCATAGCCTGACTCAATTTCCACCGTCTGCCCGGGCAGGTTAAACTCTTTCTGAAAAGCGAGATGCAAGGTCAGTTCGACTTCAACATCATCCAGGTCCTTTTCGTTCGCAAACTTGCGGGCATGCTCTTTGATCTTTCTAAGGTACAACATCTGTCTGGCTGTGGATTTTGCTTCATCAGGATCATTACAACCCTCTAACCGTCTTTCAGACAGGACCAACAGGGTTAAACACTCAAGATCATTCAGTGCGAGAATGACCTTGTCACCGCAAGTGATGATAGCTGAGTACATAGTATCAAGGGCTCGCGCTCTTATTTCACCGTCAGAATCCTCAGATATAAGAGGAAGTACATTCAAAACGCGTTGCGCCAGAGAACCAGGACTGACTCGATACTCTGCGGTTCTGGTAAGGTGTTCCATGTATTCAACCAAAGTTCCCTTGTCTGAGTCATTAAGATGTTCAATACCAGGTGCCAATTGTCCGGATTGCGCATTCCTGCTCCAAAAACCAAACGCTTTGGTAAAGTCATCAAAGGTTTCATCGGGTGCGTTATCAAGAGGCTGACAGGCAAGTTTTATGTTCTCATTAAAAGCCCGATCCCTCTCGTCGGGACAACGTGGAATGCTGTCCCAGTTATCTATCGTTATATACCGGATTCTGCTATTCCCACTGTCCCCCTGAGAGATAATGTACTCTGGCAGGGGGGAGAGGCGCTTACAACCTGACAAAACAATATTCCCACCGACTTTAAAGTCCCTCTCGCTTTCAGGCAGTATCCTGAGCTGGTAGCAGCCTGATAAATCAACATCATTCTCAACTTCAATATGTTTCAGACACGCCAGTCTTACGCATCTTGTCAGATAGAAACTGCCTTTACATTGTGTCTTGCCTGTCCAGGTTTTCAGACTACCGCATCCCGTCATATTAATATTTCCATGAACTGACATACTTCCGGTTTGGTCAGTGATCTCTGTACACCCGCTGGCATCAAAGTCATTCATGACAATGAGCCTTTCCCCCAGAGCCTTAAGGTTAAAGCAGCTGATTATTATGCAGTCTTTCTGAACATACAGATTTTTGGGGAAGTTTCTGAGTGCGTAACAATCTTCAAGATTCAGCTCACCTAAAACAATGAGGTGATCGGGCAGTGTTTTTAATCGGGTATCACCAGACAGGTCAATGTCACCTTTTACTATATAACAGACCCCCGAAGAAAAGACCTTCCCACTTAAGAGCATTTCTTTAAACTCTTCAGCAGAAAGAACCTGCGTACTATCAGCGTCTGAAGTTAACGCGAAACTGCCTTCAACTTCTGAGGGCATCCCATCATTGCCATGCTGTTGTAAAAAAGCCTGGAAAGCATATGCTCCTGCTGAGGAATGAACGTTTTCTCCCTGCCCTCCAGGCGATGAGTGTCCGAAAGTATCTTGACCAGAGTTTACATAAATAACCGCAGAGGTTGAGGGAGTTACTTTACGGTCTCCGCCGGGAGTAACGGCATCAGGCCGGGTGGCAGCTGGTAATAATCTGCCTTCCTGGTTTTGAAAGGTAATGCAACCGCCACTGCCTGCAGGCTGTTCACAATCTGAAGCGACCGTTGCCGATGGGGGTTGCCGTGGTGGAGATGGCGGCTGTGACAGAGCATGACTACGTCCTGTATGCATCTTAAATGCTCCTTTTGCTTTTAGGCCGAATACATTAGCATCAGGTTTGACAGTCTGAATCACCTTTGGTTCCAGCCAACTCAACGGTTTCAATCCTGAAGTTCGGTCAGAGGCACTCCGGGTTGCGAATATAGACACAAACCTCCAAACCCAATAGACTCGACGCGTTGGTTGGGGTGTGGCCTGTAAAGATCGCTGAGAAATACCCATTGAACCTGAACCAGATAATGCTGGCGTAGGAAACCGACGAACAAGCGATTCATCGTTGCCTTATAAACAGCTGCTTTTATCGCTTGCCTCAACGTTTCCATCGTCAGTTCGGAAGGAGTAAACCGAACCGATGATAACTGATAAAACCCTATCCACTCCCATTGCCCTGACCATTGCCGGATCAGACAGCGGTGGCGGTGCCGGAATCCAGGCTGACCTGAAAACTTTCTCGGCTCTGGGCGCTTACGGTTGCAGTGTGATTACCGCCCTGACCGCCCAGAATACCCGGGGTGTTCAGGGAATCTTCGACGTTGACCCTGCCTTCATTCATCAACAGCTTGACTCTGTCCTGTCCGACCTTGATGTAAAAGCCGTAAAAGTCGGTATGCTCAGCCAGCCGGAAGTGATTGAAACCGTTGCTGAACGCATTGAGTATTACCAGGTAAAACGCCTGGTGGTTGATCCGGTCATGGTCGCCACCAGCGGTGACGTTCTGCTGCAGAGTGAAGCGATTAAAATCCTGAAAGAAGTCCTGATCCCTAAAGCTTCCCTGATTACACCTAACCTGCCCGAAGCCGCTGTTCTGCTGGGGCAGGACAAGCCGGAAAATACCCAACAAATGCTGGATATGATTGAACCACTGCTGGAGCTGGGTGCTAAAGCGGTACTTCTGAAAGGCGGTCATCTGACAGGCAGCCAGGTGGAAAGCGGCAAGGCCGTAGACTTTTACCACGATGGTCAGTCCCTGCACCGTCTGGAATCCCCCTGGACGGAAACCGGTAACACCCATGGCACAGGCTGTACCCTGTCTTCCGCCATTACAGCACTGCTCGCACAAGGCTACAGCATGAGTGAGGCGGTTCAGGGGGGCAAAGAATACATTGCGGCAGCCATTGCCAAGGCTGACGAGTTAAACATTGGACAGGGTCATGGCCCGGTACACCACTTCTACCGGAACTGGTGATGTTTGACGTTATTATCAAGGGTGCCTCACTGTCGTACGACAGCAAACCTGTTTTTACCGGACTGAATTTAACCCTTAAGGGCGGGCAGTGGACCTGCCTGCTCGGGGGCAGCGGTGTTGGTAAAACCAGTCTGCTGCGGTTTATTGCCGGTCTGAATATAAGTAGTCAGGACGTTTCAGTCTCGGGTACCGCCTTGTGTCAGGATGGTTTTGAGCTGAACCAGCGCATCGCCTGGATGGCGCAGCAGGATCTGCTGCTGCCCTGGTTTTCAGTGCTCGACAACATCACCCTTGGACAGCGTCTTCGCAGTCCGGTGTTTCGTCGCCAGAAAGTGGCTTCTGAACATCTGGAACAGGCAAAAGACATACTCAACCGGGTGGGTCTCAGTGACAAGGTGCAGGAGCTGCCACAGAACCTTTCCGGTGGTCAGCGACAGCGGGTTGCACTGGCACGCACATTGATGGAAAACCGTCCGGTGGTGTTGATGGATGAACCCTTTGGCGCCCTGGATGCCATCACCCGGCTAAACCTTCAGGACCTTGCCTGCGAACTGCTGCATAACCGTACGGTACTGCTGATCACCCACGATCCGCTGGAAGCCCTGCGCCTGGGGCATCAGGTCTACCACCTGCAGGGACATCCTGCCCGATTGACCGACCCCATAGTTCCTCCCGGCGCAATACCCCGTTCACTGGACAACAGTCAGCTGATGTCCCTGCATGGTCAGTTGCTGGAACGGCTGCGTCATGAGGAGGCCGCCTGATGATACGTCCTCTGATTGTTGTACTGGGTTTGCTGCTGGGCTGGGAAACCCTGGTCCGAGTGCTGGAAATGCCCAGCTATATTCTGCCCGGTCCCACACAGGTTGCCCTCAGCATGCACGACAATGCCAGTCTGCTTTGGGATAACACGCTGGTCACCATGACAGAGATGCTGCTTGGTCTGGGTCTTGGCGTCAGCCTGGGCGTTCTGCTGGCTTTGTTGCTGGTGTATTTCAGCAGCCTGCGTCCATGGTTGTTGCCATTGCTGCTGATTACCCAGGCCATCCCGGTATTTGCGCTGGCCCCCATTCTGATGCTCTGGTTTGGTTACGGGCTGGCCTCCAAGGTGGTGATGACCATCCTTGTGATTTTCTTCCCGGTGGCTACCTGCTGCTATGACGGCTTGCGACACACTAATAAAGAGTGGCTGGAAATGGCACACACCATGGGCGGCAACGGCTTTGCCATTCTCCGTTACATCCGCTGGCCTGCTGCCCTGCCAGCACTGGCATCGGGTTTGCGGGTCGCAGTCGTGGTGGCTCCGATTGGTGCCGTCGTGGGAGAGTGGGTAGGTTCCAGTGCCGGACTGGGTTATATGATGATGCAGGCTAATGCCCGACTCTGGGTAGACCAGATGTTTGCGGCCCTGGCTGTTCTGGCTACCTGTACCGTCAGCCTTTATTTCATAACAGATCATTTGCTGAAGAAGTGGATTCCCTGGCAGACGGAAACAGCCCGGTAAAACAACTCTCTAAAACGTAAAGAACTAATACATTAGGATTTGAAACGTGCTTAAACGACTATTGTCATTCATTTTAGTGTTGTTGCCGATGGTGGTAACCGCAGCCCCCGTTGAGAAAAACAAAGACCTGACCCTGATGCTGGAATGGTTTATCAACCCCGACCATGCACCCATTATTGTGGCGCAGCAGAAGGGTTATTTTGAACAGGAAGGTCTTAACGTCACCATTCAGGAACCAGCTGACCCGAACCTGCCCCCAAAACTGGTGGCAGCAGGTAATGCTGACATTGCAGTGTATTACCAGCATGCCCTGAGTTATGCCGTGGATTCAGGGCTTCCGCTGGTCTGGGCCGGCACCCTGGTAGCGACCCCTCTGGATGGCCTGATTGTTCTGGAAGAAGGCAAAATCAAAAGCCTTGAAGACATGAAAGGCAAAACCATTGGTGTCAGCACAAACGGTAACCACAAAGCGTTTATTGATACCCTGTTCAACCCTCATGGTTTTGGTTACGACGATATTCAACTGGTGAACGTTGGCTGGAACCTGTCGTCTTCATTGATGACCGGACGGGTTGATGCCATTCTCGGTGCGTACCGTAATTTTCAGCTGAATGAGCTGATTCTGGCGGGCAGTAAAGGCAAGATGTTCTATTACGAGGAAAATGGTATTCCTCCTTACGATGAGCTGATCTTTATTGCCAACCGGGATAAGCACGACAAAGACGCCATTCGTCGTTTCCTTCGTGGCGTTGAGCTGGGCGCACAGTTTATTGCCAACAACCCGGACAAAGGCTGGGAAATTTTCAGGGACTCCAATCCCCGTCAGCTGGATAATGAGCTGAATAAACGTGCATGGTACGACACCATTCCTCACCTGGCGCGTCGCCCTGCGGCAAAGGATACGGGGCGTTATCAGCGAGTAGCGGATTTTCTGTATGAACACAAAGAGTTGAAAAAGCCCCAGAAGGCAGATGATCTGATGATATCCCTGTAAAGACCAGCCTCTATTGCGGCCTAAGGCTGCAATAGAGGTGTACTGTGAAAAAACAATACAAATTAAAAATCATTTAGGTGGAGCAAAATCCTGAGCATGGTCTCTGTGCGCGGTATAAATGGTTTCTCCGTCACTTTCCCCGTCAAAATATACGGTTACGTCTGGAGAGAACAGGATAATATCTCCAACCTCTGCCGTGTACTTGTTGCCCTCCGTATCCCGCATAACAATTTTACCTTTTGTGACCACCTTGTACTCAACACAGTCGTAGGTGAACTCAAAGCCTTCGCCCGGGCTCATGGTGAAATGCCCTACAGACAAAGCGTTTTTGTTAGTCGTTGCCGCCTGCTCTGACATGTGGCTTTTCAAACCCGGAACATTCAGCGCCTGGCTCAGGTCGTTCATTTTTACAGATCCGGCCTTGATAATGGATATACCTGGCTTGTCGGTTAACGTACTCATACCTGATCTCTACGGTTACAAAAGAACAGAGCCGTAAAAGGCTCACAGAAAGTATAAACGTCAGTTTATGTTGTACTGATAAAATTTATTCTTAGTCGTGACCGCACCCTTTGCCGGTCCGGCAGGTATCCCTGTATAGACCAGCCCCTATTGCGGCCTCAGGCTGCAACAGGTGTACTGTGAAAAAACAGTACTGATCAGATTAAAATCATTTGGGTAGAGCAAAATCCTGGTCAAGCTCCCTGTGTCCGATGTAAATGGCTTCTCCATCACTTTCACCGTCAAAATAGACGGTTACGTCCGGAGAGAACACGATTACATCTCCTGCCTCTGCCGTGTGCTTATTACCTTCTTTGTCTCGTATAACAATCTTGCCCTTTGTGATCACCTTGCATTCAACAGTGTTGTAGGTGTACTCAAATCCTTCGCCCGGTCTCATGGTGAAATGCCCCATAGACAGGACATTTTTGTCGTTCGTTACTGCCTGCTCTGATATGTGGCTTATCAAACCCGGAACATTCAGCGTCAGGCTCAGGTCATTCATTTTTAGAGACCCGGCCTTGATGATGGATATGCCGGGCTTGTCGGTTAATGTACTCATACCTGATCTCTTCGGTTACAAAAGAACAGAGCCGTAAAAAGCTCAAAAGAAAGTATAAGCGTCAGCTTACCGTTGTACTGATAAAATTTATTCTGGGTGCTATTGCTGCCTCTGCTACCATTCGGGGTTCTGCCTGGGGCCGTTTTGTTGCATGGTGGAATGCGCCTTACAAAACAGACCTTCACAGATTTGAACAACAATTCTGCACAACCTCCCCCAAAACTGATCCAGATCAACAAACTATTCCCCCAATCCAGCACACTGACACCCATAACAACAACTGGAGGTCTGCATGACAACAGCCACTTCCGCCTTCACTCGCGGTGCGCCCGGATTATCTTACTGGGTATCACTGTTCACCGGCCCGATCATTCTTCTTCTGACCATCATCACACCACCACCCCAGGGAATGACCCAGGATGCATGGTATATGGTAGGGGTCGCCACCTTAATGGCTATCTGGTGGGTATCGGAAGTGGTACCTATACCCGTGACAGCCCTGACACCCATCGTTGTGGTTCCACTGCTGGGCGTTGCCAGCATTCGGGAAGTAACCGCCCCCTTTGCCAACCCGACCATCTATCTGTTCTTCGGTGGTTTTATGCTGGGTGTGGCCATGGAGCGCTGGAATCTGCACAAACGCATTGCACTGAGTATCATGCTCGCCACAGGGGTCAAACCAAGCCGGCAGGTGGCAGGCTTTATGGTGGCAACCGCCTTCCTGAGTATGTGGGTCTCCAATACGGCCACCAGCGCCATGATGCTGCCGATTGGCCTGTCAGTGGCTGCAATGATGAGCGGTTCTGAGGAAGGCAGAGCGCGTTTCGCTAAAATGCTGCTGCTGGCTATTGCCTACAGTGCCAGTATTGGCGGTCTTGCGACCCTGATCGGTACTCCGCCGAATGCCTTGCTGGCGGCTTTTCTGAGTGAAACTTACAACATTGATATTGGTTTTGCCCAGTGGATGATGGTGGGGCTTCCTATCTCATTCCTGATGCTTGTAGCCACCTGGCTCTGGCTGACCAAATTCAGTTTCAGGATGGACGACATTGAAAGTCCGGATGCGCGCAAAGTGCTTAAAGGACAGCTGGATGATCTGGGACCCATGACCCGCGGCGAAAAAAGCATCGGCATTATCTTTGCCCTGACTGCCCTGGCATGGATCTTCCGTCCACTGCTGAAAGATTATATTCCGGGGCTGTCAGATGCCGGGATTGCTGTTGCAGCGGCTATCAGTCTGTTTATCGTTCCGGTCAACCGGGATGAGCGCATTTACGTACTGACCTGGGACAAGGCACGTGAAATTCCCTGGGGTGTGCTGTTGCTGTTCGGTGGCGGCTTAACTCTGGCAGCACTGATCAAGTCTACCGGCCTGGCCGACTGGATTGCCGATGCCATGAGTATTGTGGGTGGTCTGCCTATTCTGCTGGTTGTGGCTTTTGTCGTTACCGTGATTATTTTCCTGACCGAGTTGACCAGCAACACCGCAACAGCCGCAGGCTTCCTGCCACTAATGGGAGCTTTAGGTGTTTCTCTGGGTATAGATCCTGTTCTATTGGCAGTGCCTGCTGCTCTGGCTGCCAGTTGTGCCTTTATGATGCCGGTAGCAACACCGCCTAACGCCATTGTTTTCGGATCGGGTAAGCTGGAGATTATTGATATGATCAAGGCCGGGTTTGCCCTGAATATTATCGGCGTTATTCTGGTGACACTGACGGGGTACTACCTTGCATCCACTGTACTGATTCCGTGACTCCATAATCAAAAAGGCCATGCAGACAGTGTTCACTCTGCATGGCCGTTTTTATAGAGGGTTCTGGTAATCAGCTTTGCTTAAATCGCTTTAGAAAAGTTTCCACCTCAGGCATTGATTCATTGTAAGCATCAACCATTCCTGAAATATTTACCGTCCAGCGTGCGCAATATTGCCTGCTGAATGACCTGAGTGACGTAAGGTTTTCAGCCAGTCTGGTTAAATCTTTCAGGTCACGATCATCAGAGGCTATTTCTATGCCTTTGGCTTCTGCCTGACTCTTTAACTGATATATTTCCCCAACGATTTCTTTTATGTACTCAGCCCACTGATCAACTTTTTTAGCGCTAAAGACCATGAACAGATAGTCTTCCCTCTCCTTCCCGCTTTTTTTACTTTTGATCGCCTCAATCAACTGACTCAAAGCAAGCTTTTTATTGTCTGTAGTAGCAACGTAATCTCTGGTTGCTTCCGTGCTGCTAAGTACGGATGACAGTTCTAAATCACCTAACGGGACAGCTACTTCACTTGTGACCCTTTCATCGAGTTCTTTTTTTGGATGGCTGACAGTACAATAATCCTCATTCGTACCTAATTGTTTAAGGGTACCCACCTCAACCGTTATTTTCTGCACTCCCTTATCACCGGCATTATCGGCGACTTCCAAGTTCATAAAGTAACCTGGTACATAACCTTTTGGATCTAATGGTGAATTCGGCTCCATACTAACAACATCCTTTTATTGTGAACTGATACCTGGTACATCATTTCAATGAGATTGATGGATCACGCAGGTTGGATTGAACGTAATGAAACAATGTACTAGATAGTCAGACAAAGAGTTCGCGTGTAAGTTCCAGCCCCCTCAGTGCTTGTCTTGATTCAACAACAGGCCAGCCGCATTCACTACCACCTTCACCGCCCTGGCTTCTGCCTCCGCGATTTTGGATTCATCAGGAATTTCCTGACGCGTCCGGTTAACAATAACAGCTGCAACACAACCGGCCTTCAGCCCTGAGGCGGCACACATGGTCAGTAGCGTTGCCGACTCCATTTCATAATTCAGAACTCCCAGCGCCTGCCACTCTTCCATCGAACCCCGGAAACGGCGGATAACATGCCCGGTAACCGTGTCGTAACGTTCCTGCCCCGGATAAAAGGTATCGGAGGAAGCCGTTATTCCCACCTGATAATCAGCAGACTCTGAACGAGCGGCTGACACCAGAGCCTCGGTGCATTCAAATGAAGAAACTGCCGGAAACTCCATCGGGGCAAAGTGAGTACTGGCACCATCCAGGCGAACCGAGGCATTGGTGATGATCAGGCTCCCGGGGTCAATGTGTGCCTGAATTGCCCCGGTTGTACCTACCCGTAGAAACGTTGTAATACCTAACTGGGCAAGCTCTTCTACGGCAATTGACGTTGATGGCCCACCGATGCCGGTGGAACAGACGACAACCGGTTTTCCATTTAGCCAGGCCAGCCAGGAAGTGTATTCACGTACGCTGTGGAGAAACGTTGGGTTATCCATCTGGCTGGCAATTCGCTCAACCCTTGCCGGATCACCGGGAACAATCGCCAGCTCTGCACCCTGCAGTTGGTCGCGGGTAATACCGAGGTGAAAAACAGTATTCGCAGGCATCTGAATTACTCCTGTGGAGCCTTGTCGATGCTTAAGATTATTGTTGGTATTTGTGGATTCTGCACTGAGGAATATCAACTACAGATCAGATGACGCAAGCGGAACACTTGCATCATTCCGTTGAAAGACTTCCTTAAGATAGTCCTGGTTCTCACTGAAAAGCTGATGATAGTTTTGACAGAAACGCTCTTCATCGGGTTCAAGAAGTACTTCCACGGAAGGTGCCACTCCCTCTCTCCATGGGGGCAGGTCAATCCCGTAACGGCGACAGAGCGTATTCGTCAGCATTTCCGCAATTCCCCCGCTGCCACGGTGGGTCGGAGCCAGATGAACATACCACCAGTGAATTTTCGGAATAACAGTCATATCGCCTTTAAGCCCCCTGTCAACCAGATGTTCAATATGACTCATCACCGGAGCGATCAGTGTTTCATGGGTATGGAGCCAGACGGCTGATTCTTTTTTGTCACCGACATAACACAGATCATTTGCGCTAAACCAGTCTTCAGATTCGCATCGGCGATGCTTTTTGATCCTCGGACAAAACACGTACTGGGTTAAAGGAACACCCTCGCCATCAATATTCCCCATAACAAGGCCATAACGCAGCGAATCCTGATGTCCCCTGAAGCTCTTACGGAATAATTGGATCAGGTCAGAATCATTCTCTTCAACAAAATGTTCACCGTCATAAGGCAGTGATACAGCCCTTTCCATGGCGTGAAAATAAAGACTGGAACAAAGTTGGGTAAGGGTCAGAATATTTTTTTCCTTATCTTCCGACAGGTCACGCCGGACACCAAACTTATCGGCATCCTCCGTTTCTCTTTCCCTGGCAATCTCTCCTCTTTTCGCTTCAAAAAAAGAAATCAGTTCTTTTCCTGACCAGCCCTCCCTTTCAACCTTCTCCCTGGCCTCTGAAACAGCTCGCTCAAACAGATAACTCCATATACCAGGCCCCAGGCGGCCATAAACCGCCCATTCCTTAACAGGTCTTTGTGCCAGATGTTTCCTGGAAAGGTTTGATGATATGTCACAGGAATCCCACACCTTTTTGTCAGGCTTCGTGATAGCAACGTCAGGCGAGGAGCCCTTTTCCTGAGACTGAGACGAAAACGAAACAGGTGTTTGTCTACTTGTCGGAGATGAAGGTGGTAAATCCATTAACTGCTCTTTGTAAAGGCTAATCCATTAATGGTTATGACAACCCGCCCCGCCAATGGTTCCACCGGGCAGTCAAAACATTAAAAGCAGCTTAACTGTTCAATCTTTACCTTTTTTACGACGGGCTCTCGGATGAGCCTTGTCGTACACATCTGCCAGATGCTGAAAATCCAGATGGGTATAAATCTGGGTGGTGGAAATATCACTGTGTCCCAGTAATTCCTGAACCGCTCTCAGGTCGCCACTGGATTCCAGCAGATGGCTGGCAAAAGAGTGCCTCAGCATGTGGGGATGAACAGACGTCGGCATGCCCTGTTCCCGGGCCTGTCGTTTGACCCGGTTCTGCACCTGTCGATGGCTGATCCGTTCGCCCCGCTTCGACAGAAACAGCGCCTGTTCGTCTTTTACCGGAAGCATCGCCCTGACAGAAAGCCACAATTGAATGGCTTCTCTGGCTTTGCGCCCCACGGGAACAATGCGTTCTTTGCTGCCTTTACCCAGCACGCTGACCCGCTGGAAGCCTTCTTCAAAGCTGTCAAGGTTCAGCCCTACCAGTTCAGACAGCCGCAGCCCTGAAGAATAAAACAGCTCCAGCATGGCCTGATCCCTTAAAACCAGAGGGTCATCGTCACGGTTATTCAGCAGCGCGTCCATCTGGTCAGTATCGAGCGTGACGGGCAGTTTTCTTGAGGCTTTAGGGGCAGAAAGGAGTTTGGCAGGATTATCTTCAACGATTCCCTGACGGTTAAGGTATCGAAACAAACTGCGTACCGAAGACAGCAATCGCTGCAGGCTTTTACTCTGCAAACCATTACCATGCAGCTCTGCCAGCCAGAGCCTGAGCCGCTTTTCAGAAAGTTCAGGCCATGTGCTGATATTTTGCGAGGCCAGCCAGTCCGAGAGTTTCTTCAGGTCACGACAATAGGCTGCCAGCGTATGCCGGGAGCTGTTTTTCTCAAACTTCAGATAATCCAGAAAGGCGTTTATGTCTTTCTGTAAAGGGTCTCTCTGTAGGGATGTCTGCTGAAACGACATCAGAGAAACCGGCTCAACACACGACAGAGAACATCGCTTAAATAACCCAGAAACAGATTCCCCATAGACGCCCTGAAGTGATTTTCATCCCGGCTGCCCAGTGCCAGCACTCCAACAGAGTCAGGAAAATTCAGTGGTGACAGTGCAACAGAACCGATACTCGGATGATCGTTCGGAAACAGGAACTCCAGCTCTTTCTCCGCCATACGTCCACACACCACTTTCTGACCACCGTTCAGGCTGACCAGCAGATCACCCAGCACAGAGTTGGCAACATCCTGATTTTCGGTGCGAACCGGACTCTCAACCGGCTGTTTGTTGAACAGGATAAGCGCATGAAACTCCACACCAAAGTCGTTTTCCAGACCGTCACGGAGTGTCTCTGTTACCTGCTCCAGATCGTTGCTCTCGATTAAAGCCAGTACCAGTCGGCGGGAGTTGTCAAACAGCCGGTCATTATCATGAGCCACACTGACAAGACGGTTCAGTCGCTGCTTCAATTCATCGTTACGATCACGAAGCAGCGCCAGTTGTCGCTCATAAAGGGAGATGGCAGAACCGCGATGATGGGGCAGGGCTAACGACATCAGCAGTTCATCCTGCCCCATAAAAAACTCAGGGTTCTGCTGCAGGTAGTCAGCCACTTCCGCTGGAGTCAGTTCATCACGGGTATTGTCATGGGGACTCTCATGAGGACTTTCATGGGTACTCTCATGGGAAAGAGCCGGAATGGTTGTACTGGACTCCGGAGTGGCTGAATCGCTCATAAGCGGGTCTGTCCTTCAAATACCCTGGTGGCCGTTCCAGTCATGATAACCGAGTGACCTTCTCCCGACCAATGAATGTTCAATGTCCCCCCCGGAAGGTTGACCCGAACCTCGTCACCCAGAAGTCCCTGCAACCGCCCGGCAACCACTGCCGCACAGGCACCGGTACCACAGGCGAGGGTTTCACCAACACCCCGTTCAAAGACCCTGAGGTTGATTTCAGCCTGATCCAGAACCTGCATAAACCCTACGTTACAGCGTTTGGGGAAACGGTTATGTTTTTCCATCAGCGAGCCCAGCCGTTCTACAGGCGCACGGTTGACGTCATCTACCTGCAACACGGCATGGGGATTACCCATGGAGACGGCACTGACCTCAAAGTCCTCGCCATCAATACGCAGGTCGTAGGTAGGGCGCTGTTCCTGCGCCTTGAACGGGATATCTCCGGGCTGCAGCCTGGGAACACCCATATCAACAGCCACTTCACCGTTGGCGAGAATTTTCAGTTCAATATTCCCACCCGCAGTCTGTACCTGAATTGTGTCGCGTCCAATCAGCTTCTTATCCCGGACAAACTTGGCAAAACAGCGGGCGCCATTACCACATTGCTCCACTTCGCTGCCATCAGCATTGAAAATACGGTAGCGAAAGTCCATATCCGGATCAGTAGGCGGTTCAACAATCAACAGCTGGTCAAAGCCAACACCAAAACGACGGTCTGCCAGTCGGCGGATTTTTTCCGGAGGCAGGCGCACCGACTGGGTGACCATATCCACCACCATAAAGTCGTTACCCAGCCCATGCATTTTTGTAAAGTGTAACAGCATAAAAAAACTCGTTCTGTCCTTCCGGGCATTCACTGGCTATCAGGAAGTACGCTTTCGGGTGCCAGCTGTTCAGCAATGGTTTCACGGCGTCTGACCAGATGAACCTGATCACCATCCACCATGATTTCGGCACAACGGTTACGACTGTTATAGTTTGAACTCATGCCAAAACCATAAGCCCCTGCCGATTTCACTGCCAGAAGGTCACCTTCTGCTATTCGCAACACCCTGCCCCTGCCAAGGAAGTCACCGGTTTCACATATTGGCCCTACAATATCGTAAACCAGCGCTTCTTTACTATCATCAGGTACCACCGGTTCAATGCCATGCCAGGCACTGTAGATAGACGGACGCAATAAATCGTTCATGGCCGCATCTACCACGGCAAAGTTCTTATGATCGGTGCGTTTAATCAGCTCCACCTCCGTCAGCAGAATCCCTGCCTGCCCGGCAATGGAACGACCGGGTTCAACCACCAGTTTCAGGTTCCGTCCCTGCAGCCTGGCTTTAACCGTATTCAGGTAATCCGATGGGGTCGGGGGCGTTTCATCGTTGTAGGCAATACCCAGCCCTCCGCCAATATCAATATGCTTCAGCTCAATGCCCTGCGCCTGCAGGCTATCGACCAGCAGCAGTAACCGGTCCAGTGCATCAATAAAAGGTTCACCACTGGTCAGTTGGGAACCGATATGGCAATCCACCCCCACTATTTCAATATTTGGCATCTCAGCGGCTCGCTGATAAACCGCCAGCGCATGATTGATATCAATGCCAAACTTGTTGTCACGCAGGCCAGTGGAAATATAAGGATGGGTTTGAGCATCAACGTCAGGGTTTACCCGCAGTGAAATTGCAGCCCGTTTGCCCATTGATTCTGCTATCTGTTGAATGCGATCCAGTTCCGTTTCAGACTCAACGTTAAAGCAATGCACACCCACTTCCAGGGCGCGCTGAATCTCGTTATGCTGTTTCCCTACCCCTGAAAACACCACTGTGGCAGGATCGCCACCGGCAGCCAGAACCCGCTCCAGTTCTCCCACGGAAACAATATCGAAGCCTGCTCCCAAGCTGGCAAGAAGGTTCAGCACCGCCAGGTTGCCATTGGCTTTTACCGCATAGGCAATCATGTGAGGCACATCATTCAGAGCCTCTTTATAAGCTTTATAGCCCGCTTCTAACCCTGCCCGGGAATACACATAGGCGGGCGTGCCAAACTGTTCAGCGATACGTGACACTGCGACCTGCTCGGCATGCAGCGCACCATCACGATAGGAAAACCAGTCCATGAATCTGTCTTATCTCTTGTTATTTCAATTACTGCTTCAGGCTCAAGCAGCCATGAGCGGGCAAAACCATGAGCGGAAAATGTTACTGCTGCGTGAGTGCAGGGGCAGAAGCGTCTTCCGGCAGGTACAGGTCACCTTTCTGCCCACAGCCTGCGAGCAGGAAGGTACAGAAAACCAATGCCGTCATTGCTTTTATTGTTAATTTAAAAGGCGCTGTCATTGGAGGATTCCTTTTAAAATCAGCTTTATCATCAATCCCGACAGTATAACTGTGGAACATCCCCTGACTCTAGGGAATAATCGCATCCAGTTTAATAAATACTGAATGATTCACTGAGCAGCGCGATGAACGAAAACCAGTTTAACCAGAACCTTGATGAACTGATGATGGCCATTGAAGACGCCATTGAAGAACAGGAGCTGGATATTGATTATGAAACCTCAGGCGGGATTCTGACTCTGACCTGCCCCAACGACAGCCAAATCATTCTCAGTCGTCAGACACCTTTGCTGCAACTCTGGCTGGCGGCAAAAAGTGGCGGGTTTCATTTTGATTTTGATGAAGGGGTAAAGGGTTGGATGTGCAAAGGAGAGGCTTTGCCGGAGGTGCTGAACCGTTGTTTATCCGATCAGTGCAGCAGAGAGATTGCTATTAAACTGTAAGTACCAGCACTGCTCCATATTATGTTAATCATCTTGATCGACCCATAAAATATACTAATTTTATCCTTTCAGGCACTATAATGGTATAGATAAATGGGAAATACTCAGTTTGAGTACGATGAAGCCAAGAGTCTGACCAACAAGGATAAACATGGTATCGACTTCGATGAAGCAACAACTCTATGGGAAGACGACAAACTTGTCTGTCTGCCATCGAAGGTAAAAACTGATGAAAAGCGGTTGCTGTTCATTGGGCAAATAGGGACAAAGCACTGGACAGCCATAGCGACAAAGCGAGGAGAGAGTCTAAGAATTATCTCAGTGCGTCGGTCCAGAAAAAATGAGGTGGACATTTATGAAAGCTAAAGACATTGATAAAAAATTTGATGATGGTGAAGACGTTCTGGAATACTTCGATACTGACAATCCCCAGCGACCAAACCTCGAAGCTAAAAGGGTTAATATCGATTTTCCTGCATGGGTTGTTAATGAACTGGACAAGGAAGCCAGCACTATCGGCATCAGCCGTCAGGCTCTGATAAAAACGTGGATTGTAGAGAGAATCAGGCATCACTGACCGCTACCACAGCTATCCTGACAACACCCGTAAACAATAAGAGGTCAGAAGCATGGGTCTTGAACAGCGAGTGGAAGCTCTGGAAATCCAGCAGGCACAATGGGATGTGGTGATTCATGGAACACACGACGTTGTCTGTCTTATCCTCAAAGAGCAGCGGCAGGTTGACCGGAAGCTTTGCGATATAGAGCGCAGACTGGCAGAGCATGATGAGAGGTTTGATAAAATTGATGCCAAGTTTGAAAAAATAGACGATCGCTTCGACAAACTGGAGAAAAGGTTTGACGACCGCATCGACAAACTCGAACGCCTGATTGTCTCTTCACTGCTGGAAAAAACTGAGGGGGTAGAGAAAAAGGATTTGACCTGACCAGAAACAGAAAAGCTCCGGAGCTTTCGCCACGGAGCTTTTTGAGACACTGTCCTAGACAGCTACTAACTTAGAAGTAGTAGCGAGCCTGGATGGAGTAGGTGTCGTCTTTGTCTTTGTTGCCAGCTACGTCTTTATCGCGGCTAGTCGCCCATTCGAAAGCGAACTGCATTGGACCAGTCTTGTATACTGCACCCAGAGCGTACTCTTTGAACTGAGCGTCGGTTTTAGTAGTGCTGTTTTTACCCTTGTTTTTCTGAGCCTTGTCAGCGTCCAACTGGTTGTAACCAGTGTATACCGCGAAACCGTCCATCACTTGTGGCAGGTTCAGCTGAGCAAACAGTTCGATACCGGTAGACTTCTGATCCAGACCGGAGTCTACGGAAGTTACGTTACGGAACTCACCGTACATGGCAGCAGCGTAAACCATTTCGTTGTCGAACTTAACACCGAAGGTGGTGGACTTGGCCTTGTCCTGACCTGCGAAGTCAGTACCCTTCTCATCCTTGTACTTGGTTTCAGAGTAGGTGGCACCCAGAGACAGACCCATTGGCAGGTCGTAGCTCAGAGCAATACCATAGCCTTCGTTGCGCTTGAAAGTACGGCCATGAGTTTCACTGAACTGGGTATCACCAGCCAGCTGATACTGAGCGCCTACGTTCAGGCCACCAAAGCTGTTGCGGTACTGCAGAACGTCGTCAGCACGAGCGGAACCATCGGTGTCACCACCATTACGACCATTGTAGATACCCATGGCATTACCGCCACCGATAGCGTACATATCGGTCCAGCCGGAAACGTCGTACATTACAGACCAGTTCTTACCAGCATGGATAGAACCCATTTCATCGTGGCTCAGACCAACGAAACCCAGACGGTTAAAGAAGGTATCGCTCTTTTCGCCACCCTTGTACTCGTCCTGAGCGCGGAAGCCCCACTCAGTTACACCGTGACCAGTCCAGCCATTGTCAAACTTGTGAGCGAACTTCATGTTCAAACGAGCACTGTCGTTGTTCATTTCGGCCTTTTTGCCGTTTGCTTTTTCAGCAACCAGACCAACACGACCACCGATGCTCAGGCTGGTGGTGTCGTCGTTATATACTTCCAGAGCCATTGCCTGACCGGCAACGAGGGATGCTACTACTGTGGCAAGCAGTTTCTTCTGCATTGCTAACTCCTGACTAATATGCGTTGTGTGGCAAAATAACAGCCGCTATTTTTTGTTAAGTACAGGATCGAGAATCAACCATCCCTGCACAGCGGCAGTGAGGCGATTATGAATAGCATCTTGCACGAGCGTCACATCACAAAAACAAATACCCTTATTTGCAAATTTAATTTCCTTACGGTATCTACCTAACAAGAGAGCAAGGAGTGCAACAAGCACGAACAAAACAAACAGACACTACATACCCAACAACACACCAGACAACAGAAAACCGAACCTTGTTGTAATGTAAAATCTTCAGGATGCAGTCATTTTCATGTATGAAAAATCACCAAAATCACTGTTTTTTACAGATAAAATGTAATTTTTTTATTACTTTGGAGGGGTTTTACAGGTCGCTTTTTGTCATAATTTTGTCACAAAAAAGCCTCTGCCAAGGCACTATCAGAAAGCGTCCATAACGCGGTCAAAAACATCCATTATTCGTCGTTTAATTTCATAAAGTGACAATATCGGGCATCATCAAATACCCGATATTGAAAGGCTGCCAAGGCACTCTTACAATGCGCTGACATTGTTATAAGCAAACATCTGTCGACAACTATCTGTCAACAAGCGTCAGAACGAGCAGTTGACACCCATATCCCAAAAGCCGATTTCCAGCCGTGTTGCTTCCTGAAAGGTCTTTTGCAACGACACCAGTCGCTTGTCTGTAAAGCGGGACTCTGCCAGACGTTCAATGGTTTCTACTGTTTTTACCGAACCGGCAAGGAACTCATCTCCTCCATAGACCTGAATCCAGTCCCAGTAGGGGTTATCTTCCCGCTTGGTCGCCGGATCATTGATAAGCCGCTCACCGATTTCTGCATACCCCACGGAACAGGGCGACAGGGCGACCTGCAAATCGAGAATATCACCCGCCATACCACGCTCCAGCACGTAACGGGTATACGCCATGTTGGCACGGGCTTCCGGCACCTGAATGACATCCTGTTCCGTCAGGCCCCATTGTTTGCAGTAGGCTAAATGAATTTCGGTTTCAGCCAGTACAGCAGCAACACTTTCAGAAGCCGCCCGCATATCTTCCGGGTTGTCAGACTTATACACAGCCAGCGCATAAGCCCGCCCATAGTGAAGCAAGAACAGGTAGTCCTGTTGCAGATAGTGCTGAAAGCATTCCAGCGGCAAAGTGCCGTCTCCAATGCGCTGCACAAACTCATGATGACAATAAGCCTGCCAGTCATCTTTGCAGGCTGACTTTAATTGCCCAAACAGTGTGCTCGGATCATAGAAAATCGACGTATCAACACTCATTGCTGCACCTTATTAATGTAGGGCTCTTTTTGAGAAGCTTTCAGGAAAGTAGCAAAGCAGAATTTACCAGCTTGCCGTCATTCCCACACAGGTGGGAATCCACCAGTAGATCACCGCCTTCGCGGGGGTGACGATGGGGTATTCTAAAGAAGAAAGCCGTTGGGGCAACTGGATTTACGTTCTATAATCGCAGACCAGAAGTCAGATCAAACCAGAAGGAGTACATTATGCTAAGTCAAACGATGATCGATAAACTAAACGAGCAGATTAATCTCGAATTCTACTCTTCCAACCTGTACCTGCAAATGGCCTCATGGTGTGAAACACAGGGGCTGGAAGGCTGTTCTGCATTCTTTCGCGAACATGCGAGAGAAGAGATGCAGCACATGCAGAAGCTGTTTGACTATGTCAATGAAACCGGTGCTATGGCAATTCTGGGAGCCATTGAGGCACCACCTCATGAATACGAAACAGTTCGTCAGGTATTTAAGCTGACCTATGAGCACGAGTGCGAAGTGACCAGCAGCATCAATACACTGGCCCACACAGCATTTTCAGAACAGGACTACAGCTCGTTCAATTTTCTGCAGTGGTATGTGGCTGAACAGCATGAAGAGGAAAAGCTGTTCAAATCCATTCTCGACAAGATTGATATGATCGGTACAGAAGGCAACGGCCTGTATTTCATCGATCAGGAAGTGTCCAGAATTCAGGCTGCTGCACACGCTCAACCAGCCAGATAATAATAACCCATCATCATCCCCGAACTCCCCATCGTCATCCCCACCTGCGTGGGAATGACGGCTTCCCTCACGCCAGCTGCAATACCTTCTCTACCAGCTTTTCAATGCCGTCCGCCGCTTCACCGATGCGATTTGCCAGCATATAGGCGGGGGTCGTCACCAGTTTACGCAACTCATCCACTACAATATCATCAACAGGACAGTTGACGTGCTTAACGCCTGTGGCTTCCATTGCCAGAGCTGTTGCCTCATCGTTGCCAATGGTGGCCTGTACACCTTCACTGAATATGCGCCCTGCCAGTGCCGGAGCGATACACAGTAAGCCCAGAGGCTTGCCTTCATCAGCAAACGCCCTGGTGATAGCCAGCACGTCCACCTGAACACGAACCTCAGCGCCGTTAAAGGCAAAGTCCGACAGGTTCTTGGCAGCGCCAAATCCTCCGGGCAGTATCAACGCATCATAATCTTCAACGTGCAGCGACTGCACCGGTTTGATTTCTCCTCGGGCAATACGGGCAGACTCAACCAGAACATTGCGCTCCTGATCCATCTCATCCCCGGTGCAATGGTTGATCACATGGTGCTGTGGAATATCCGGAGCAAAGCACTGATATTCAGCTCCCTGACGATCCAGAGCGAGGAGTGTAAGAACCGATTCGTGAATTTCAGCACCATCGTATACACCGCAGCCAGACAGAATAACGGCCACTTTTTTACCCGCACCCAGTTTACTCATGTCAATCTCCCCCTTCTTCAGTTCAGGACTGACTATAAATAATATGCCCTCTTGGTTTGGGAGTCAGCAAAGGATTTGCGTAAATGGCAGTACTACTGCGTAACGTATAAAGCGGATAAAAACTGCATGGCTAAGCTTAAACTGAATGATTACAAATGCCTTGCCCTGACAACCGGCTGGTAACGCTCTTGAAAAGACTGATCATTGTTCATTCTCTGGTTCTATCAATCCTGATGCTATCAACGGGCATGATTGCAGGATGGTGGCTGCATTCCTGGCCGGGCGGGTCGGGCAATGAAACCTGTGAGAATCACCCATTCCAGATAATCCGGTGGGACAGTGACCTCTCAAACACCACTCCGTATCAGACCATGCAGTCTTACCATGATCAGCCCATTGGTGAACGCTCCTTGTTTATCGAGGCTCTGGACGAGAACCGGATTGATGATGCACTGGTCATTTACCAGCAGTACGAGCGAAAAGGAGCTGGTGCTTTTCTCCCCTTCAGGAAAGATCTGGAAGACTGGTTAAACCATCAGAACAGCGACTTAAGCATCAATGTTCTGGAGCGTTTTACCCAACATTATTATCAGGATGAATCGCTGCTGACACGACTGGCAAACCGTTATGAACATCAGGACCGTCTGGATTCCGCCATTACCACACTGCTTGAATTAAAAAGTTTCACGGATAGCAGCAAAAAGCGTTCAGCCCTTAACGAACGCATCCACTCTCTCAGCCGGGCTGTTTATAACCAGCAAATGAAACTGGATCGGCTGGAAACGCTGCTTGGGCTGTTCCAGCGATTATCTTCCCAGGAAGCCGACTATGGCTTTTACCGCTTTGCCCTGTCCCAGATCTATCTGGCTGCCGGTGACAACAACAGTGCTATCCGCGAGCTGGAAGTTCTTCAGACTCACTCGGAATTTGGCCGGCAGGCGGCTCAGTTACTGGCGGCCCTCACTCCTCCGCCACCAGTGGATGAACCGGAAGAGTTGCCCGGCAGTACCATCCCTCTTTCTTCCCGAAACGGGCATTTCATTATCGATGTGTCTGCAGGCAATAAAGAGACCGTTAAACTTCTGATTGATACCGGAGCCAGCCTCACTACATTGCCTTCCGACCTGCTGCAGAGACTGCGCAGAAAAAAACTGGCGGCAAGGGTTGGGCATACACAGCTGAAAACGGCCGGCGGTTATCAGTTCGCGCCGATCTATCAATTAAAAGAGCTGCACATTGGCAACTTTATTGTCAGAAATTTGCAGGTCGCTGAGCTTGACCTGTATGAACTGGGTTCAGAAGGTTTGCTGGGGATGGATGTTCTGGGGCAGTTTCGCTTTCATCTGGACCAGGATAGAAACACTCTGACTCTGCACCAGAGGTAAAGCCCCATACGTGTTACCCGAAACACTCAAAGTATCACAAGAGCTAACAAAGGTAACACAATCCCAGTCAGCAGACTTTGTCCGTAAACGGTGATAACTCCCTACCCTGTTGATTTAAAAAGCTTTTATAAAAACTGGCACGCTAAGTGCCTTAATGACGACGAACAACAATAATAACAAGAAGAAAATCAGCCCATCTAATAACAACAATAAGGGCGCGGCGAGTTGATTGTTTTACAGGATGAACCCGGTTTTCAGCCAGTAAAATTATCGGCTTTCCAGTTACTCAGTGTGCTGACAACAATAATAAGAATGAGTATCGCTGAATACAGGGGAATTGACTTCCCCTGTTTTTCTTTTCACTTCTTATTTTCTTTTCGCCCCTCCAAACCTTGCCAGTCCTGACTTTCCTCCGGCTTTTTAATGATTCGGGGAATGGCTCGCTTAATGACTCGCTTAATGACTCGCTTAATGACTCGCTTAATGAATAGTGGAATAAATAGTGGAATGCTATGATATACCCGACGTATGAGTGAACCTCCAGCAGGTATCCCGCTTTAACGGGGCCACCTGTTGCGTTTACATCAGCTTCCCTTAGCGAAACCAATAATCTGAACTTAACCAAGGCTTCATGCAAAATTCACCATGTTAAGCACCTCAATCATGGCTCTGGTGCTGGCCCTTGTTCTGGCTTTGACGGCTATGCTCTTCTGGCGCAGACAGAAAAGGGAAAACCAACCACAGGACGTACAACCTGAAACCAGCTCACAGGAAACTATCTCCGATACCGGCCCAACCGGTGACCTGACTATGCAGAATCGTGTTAACCGCCATGTGATTCCAAGAGACCACCATCCCGTATCACGACGGGAAATCAGTGATAACGCCCTGAAGGTGCTGCACCGCCTGACCAGCAACGGCTACGATGCCTATCTGGTCGGCGGCTGTATCCGGGATATTTATTTCGACCTGCACCCAAAAGATTTTGACGTTGCCACCAGTGCCACACCGGAACAGGTTCGCCGCCTGTTTCGTAACTCCCGGGTAATTGGCCGACGCTTCAAACTAGTACATGTGCTGTTTGGCCGTGAAATGATTGAAGTGGCTACGTTCAGGGCAAGCCACGACAACACGACGCAGGACCAGAAACATGGCCGGGATAAATCCCAGCATTCCGATTCCGGCCGAATCCTGCGTGATAACGTTTACGGAACCATGGAAGACGATGCCCTGCGCCGCGATTTCACGGTGAACGCCCTCTATTACGATGCCCGTGATTTTACCGTGGTGGATTTCTGCAACGGTGTGCAGGATATCGAAGATGAAGTGTTACGCCTGATTGGCGACCCGGTCACCCGTTACCATGAAGATCCTGTGCGCATGTTGCGCGCGCTTCGCTTCAAGGCAAAACTCGACTTCACTATCGATCAGGAAACCGCTGACCCGATCTTTGAACTGGGTCATTTGCTGCGGGACATTCCGTCAGCCCGACTGTTCGATGAAATTCTGAAACTGCTGCAATCCGGCCAGGGCGTTCGAACTTTCGAACTCCTGCAGGATTACGGTTTGCTGAAACACCTGTTTCCAGCCACACACCATTGCCTGGAAACAAGGGGGATGGAAACAGGGGGTAAGTACAGTGAAGACCTGATTTTCAGCGCCCTGCGCAGTACCGACAAGCGCATTGCCAAAGATCGTCCGGTGACACCCGCTTTCCTGTTTGCCGCTTTGTTATGGGGACCATTGCAACGCCAGTTCCGCGATTTACAGGAACAGGGCGTTCCTCCCGTTCCTGCCATGCAACAGGCTGCCATGATCGTACTGGACAACCAGTGTGCCCATACTGCCATCCCCAAACGTTTCACCATGACTATCCGTGACATCTGGGACCTGCAGTATCGTCTGGAGCGTCGTCAGCCTAAACAGATTGATGGTCTTCTGGCGCACCCGAAATTCCGCGCCGCATACGACTTCCTGGTGCTGCGGGAAGAGTCCGGCGAACAACTGAACCATGCCGGACAGTGGTGGACAGAGGTTCAGGAGAGTTCTGACCAGAGCCGTAACGAGATGATTCGCTCTCTGCGCAACCAGCCTGGCAATGGTAACGGCCGCAAACGTCGCCGTCGTCGCCAGCCAAGAAAGCGTGCGCCACAGAACAGGAATCCAGAATCATGACCAAAGCTTACATCGCCCTGGGCAGTAACCTCGACAACCCAGGGCTGCAACTGCAACGGGCGGTCGACGAAATTGACAGTGCTTCAGGCATCCAGGTCACCGGCTGTTCAAAACTCTACCAGAGCGTGCCTCTTACCGCAGACGCTCTTGATGAAGGCTCTCTTAATAAAGGCTCTCTCAGTAAAGACGCTCTTAATAAAGAGCTGCCGGAAGATCAGCCGGATTACTGCAATGCGGTGGTAGAAGTTGACACCACACTGCACCCCATAGAACTACTGGATGCCATGCAGACCATTGAAAACAACCATAGTCGTGTGCGTTCAGTACGCTGGGGACCTCGCACACTGGATCTCGATATCCTGCTCTATGGCAATGAAACCATTGAGAGCGAACGCCTGACTGTGCCACATTACCAGATGCATGTGCGCAACTTTGTCTTGTGTCCTCTGCACGATATTGCTCCTTCCCTGACTATGCCTGACGGCAGAACCGTTAAGGCTTTGCTTCAAACAACCGGCAAAGACGGACTGAAGGTTATTGCAGACCAGTATCCGTGGTTTTAACCTGCCAACAGGCAGCGCAACAGATACGACCGTTGCGCTGCCTGTCACTGCGAACTGACACATCGCAAAGCTTTCCGTATAATCCCCGCCTGAATTAATTACTTTGGAAATGCAGCACCCGTCACTGATGGTTGAGTACGTACACCACACTGATGGCTGCTTAAGGTCTTTACAGATGGCTAAAGTTACCCTGCAAACACTGGCAGCAATGAAAGAGTCCGGTGAAAAATTTGCCTGCCTGACCGCATACGATTCCACATTCGCGAATATCGTCAGCACTCAAGGGGTTGAAGTCATCCTGGTAGGAGATTCTCTGGGTAATGTGATCCAGGGAGAAAACACCACCCTGCCCGTGACCGTTGATGATATGTGTTATCACACCCGCTGTGTCGCCAGAGGCAATGAAGATGGACTGGTTATGGCAGACCTGCCCTTTGCGTCTTACCACGACGAAGAGCAGGCGATTATCAACTCCGCCCGCCTGATGCGTGCCGGAGCGGATATGGTCAAGCTGGAAGGCGAAGGCTGGCTGCCTCCGATCGTGACCCGACTGCGTGAACAGGGCATTCCTGTCTGCGCTCACCTTGGACTTACGCCCCAGCTTGTTAATGTACTGGGCGGATACAAAGTACAGGGACGTGAGATAGACCGCGCTAACGCCATGATCCAGGCCGCCATTGATCTGGAGGCTGCCGGTACAGCTCTGCTGTTGCTGGAATGCGTACCTGTCAGCCTGGCCCGTGAAATCACGAAAGCGGTTTCCATTCCGGTTATTGGCATTGGAGCAGGACCAGACACTGACGGTCAGATTCTGGTGAGCTACGATATGCTTGACCTGACACCGGGCCGCAAGGCTCGCTTTGTTAAAAACTTCATGGAACAGGCTGGCTCTACTCAGGAAGCGATAGCAAATTACGTCAAAGAAGTAAAAGACGGTAGCTATCCTGCTGAAGAGCACTGTTTTAACTAAAAAGTCTCAACTAAGGCTTTGAAAGGCGTTTCAGTCAAGCATTATGAAAACCGTTCATTCGATCTCTGAAGTCCAGTCTGCCGTTGCGGCGCTTAAAGCAGAAGGTAAACGTGTCGGCTTTGTTCCGACCATGGGCAACCTGCATGACGGTCACCTGACCCTGGTCGAAAAGGCCAGGGAAGTGTGTGATGTGGTGGTGGTCAGCATTTATGTCAACCCATTGCAGTTTGGCCCCAATGAAGATTATGACTCCTATCCCAGAACCCTGGAACAGGACAGCCAGCTGCTGATAGAACATGATGTCGACATTCTGTTTACCTGCCAGACCCGGGAAATTTATCCTGAAGGCAGTGAAAACCATACTCATGTCAGCGTCGACGTTCTGGACGGCATGCACTGTGGCAAAAGCCGCCCGGGTTTCTTTACCGGCATCGCTACCGTTGTCACCAAACTGCTTAACATCGTGCTACCTGATGTCGCGGTATTTGGTGAAAAAGATTTCCAGCAGCTGACCATTATTCGCAAGATGGTGCGCGATATGTGCATGCCGGTAGAGATTATTGGTGCAGCTATTGCCCGGGAAGCGACCGGACTGGCTATGAGTTCCCGTAACGGCTACCTGACCCGGGAAGAACGTGAAGTCATTGCCCCAACGCTTTATCAATGCCTGTTGGATGCCCGTGAAGCCATTATTGCCGGTGAACGGGATTACGACCTGCTGCGTCGCAACGCCTTTGCCAAACTGGCAGAGGCAGGGTTCAAGCCGGACTATTTCAATATCAGCAACACACGCACGCTGCTCCCAGCGGCTGCTGAAGACCAGTCACTGGTTATTCTGGCAGCAGGCCATCTGGGTAAGGCCCGGCTGATCGACAACATTGCGTTTGACCTGTAACTCAATTAATTACGAACGACTCCCTACACCCAAGAGGTTTAACAGTGAGTACTCAATCATCCCCGATGACCCCTCTGAGTCATCTCTCCTCTTCTGACAAACTGGTTGAACTGCAAAAGCAACTGGCTGGCACTCATCTGCGCGACCTGTTTGACGCAGACAAACAGCGTTTTGACAAGTACACCATGGAAGCGGCTGGCCTGTTCCTGGACTACTCCAAAAACCTGATTAACGACGATGTTCTGGCAAGCCTGACGAAAATGGCAGAAGAAGCCAAACTGCCAGAAGCCATCAAGGCCATGTTCTCCGGTGAGAAAATCAACAACACCGAAGGACGTGCTGTACTGCACACAGCCCTGCGCAACTTTGGCACAGACCCGATCATGGTCGACGGCAAAGACGTGATGCCAATGATCCGTGACACCCACAAGCGCATGAAGGAAATCACTCAACAGGTACACAAAGGCGAGTGGAAAGGCCACACTGGCAAGCCCGTCAAGCACATTGTGAACATCGGTATCGGTGGTTCTTACCTGGGTCTGAAAACTGCCATCAATGCCCTGACCCCATACCACGTTGAAGGTCTGGAGCATCACTACGTTGCCAACATCGACCCGAACGAAATTTCTGAAGTACTGCGCAAAATTGATCCGGAAACCACCCTGTTTATCGTGGCGTCCAAGTCCTTCGGTACTCTGGAAACCCTGCAGAATGCTCAGGCTGCCCGCAAGTTCATGCTGGAACAGGGTTGTGCTGAAGCGGACATCCGCAAGCACTTCGTGGCGATCTCCACCAACCTGAAAGCCATCGACGAGTTTGGTATTGCCCAGGAAAACACCCTGCCTCTGTGGGACTGGGTAGGCGGTCGTTACTCCCTGTGGTCCACTATCGGCCTGATGATCAGCCTGGTGGTCGGCTTCGATAACTTCGAACGTCTGCTGAAAGGCGCATGGGAAATGGACAAGCACTTCGCTGAAGCGCCTCTGGACAAAAACATGCCGGTACTGATGGGTATGCTGGGTATCTGGTATCAGAACTACTTTGGTGCTGAGTCCCATGCGGTTATCTCTTACGACTACTTCCTGCGTGACTTCCCGGGTCACCTGCAGCAGATGGACATGGAATCCAACGGCAAGCGCACCACTCTGGACGGCAAAACCGTTGATTACCAGACAGGTGCCGTTATCTGGGGTGGTACCGGCACCAATGACCAGCACGCTTACCACCAGCTGCTGCATCAGGGTACACGACTGATCCCTGTTGATTTCGTAGCGCCAGCGACTTCTCACAACCCTCTGGGTGAACAGCACCCATGGCTGTTCGCCAACGCCGTGGCCCAGAGCCAGGCGATGATGCAGGGCAAGACCCTGGAAGAGATCCGTGACGAAATGCTGGCAGCTGGCACAGCGGCTGAAGACGTTGAACGTCTGGCACCCCACAAGGTCATTCCGGGCAACCGTCCGAACAACATGATTGTGCCTGAGAAGATCACTCCGGAAATCGCCGGTGCGCTGTTCGCCCTGTACGAACAGAAAGTCTTTGTTCAGGGTGTTCTGTGGCAGGTGAACTCCTTCGACCAGTGGGGCGTGGAACTGGGCAAAGTGCTGGGTAACCGTGTTTATGACCGTATCACCGAGAAAGGTGCAACCACGGATCAGGACAGCTCTACCAACGGTCTGGTGAATCGCTTCAAGCAGTTTAATGCCTGATAGTTCTTCGGGCTGATAACATAAAAACGGAGCCTGCCGGCTCCGTTTTTATTTCACTCTTTTTATAATGCAACTTTTATCAGTCAGTGATGCTATCCAGCCTGAGGCTTGTCAGTTCACCCTCATTGGCTTTTTGCTGCCAGTCACCATAATGTTGCTTTACAAGCTCGTGGATAATGCCGTGGGCGCTCTCTCCCAGCTTGTCATAAAGTGCCTGAACAAAGGCTCCCTGAGTTTCCATCAGCTGTTGTTGCTGACGACTTAATGCAACGATATCGTTCTGAGCTTTCCCCAAATCGGTTTGCATATCCTGCTGATACCTCATCAGCTTAAGTTCAGCATCCATTCTGCCTCGTTTTTCATCATCACGAGCGGCTTCGACAGAACAGAGCTCCTTGTCCATTCTTTTTTCCTGATCAGCCAGTTGATGCTCAAGTTGGAGTACTTTCTGCTTCTCTTTTTGCAGGTCAGCCTGAAGATACTCTCTGGCATCCTGATCAGATTCCAAAGCCTGCAGCCTGACATCCATGGACTCTTTCTCAGATTTAAGCCTGTTCAACTCAGCTCTCTTCTCTTCTTTAAATTGAGCAAAATTATCTTTGCTCTGTTCCAGAGCCTGTTGCAGCTTAAGCTGTTCACTTTCAGCTGTACGAACCCTTTTCAAAAGCAGTCTGTTTTCAAAGTCACGTCCCTTGCCTGATTGTGAAGTTTCAACACCGGTGTTGAGCATACTTGTCGGGCCAGAACTGGCAGGCAGGCTGCTCATGCTGGCATAAGGCATGGATGTCAGAGTCTCTTCAGAAACCATACTCAAAGGAGCACCCTCTTCCCTGAAGTTCATACTGTAAAGGCTGCTTTCACCGGTATAAGGCACCATAGAGCCGGGTTCCAGACTGAAGAGTTGTGAGTAATCAGGAACAGGATGAACATCTCTGGGTTCCATCATCGTCACTCTCAACTGATCGTTTTCCAGCCTCAGCGCCTTAAGGTCATCTTCCAGCTGTTGAATCTTCTGATGCAGACCAGCATTCTCTATGTCCCTGTTGACCATGGGTGACAGGGAGGCCAAAGCAGGGGTTGTTTCAAATGCCTGAGGTTTCAGCTCCTCAATTTCCGTTCTCAGAAGCGCGTTGTCTTCGATCTGTTGATCCAACTGGTCTTTAAGAGTGGCTACCTTTTTCTTCAACTCACTCTCAGTTCCTTCAGCCCGATGCAGTTTTTCAATCATGTCCTGCTGCTGATTAAGCGCCGCTGTCCGTTCTGATTCACGAACCTGAAGCTCTCCCTGAACCTTGATTAATCCCTTTTCTAACTCTTTTACCAGAGACCATGCCTCATCCTTCTTTTTCTGAGATTCCTGAAGCTCTTTCTGAATGTTAAGTTTCTCTTTCGTCTGTGCCTTGAGCTCATCCTGCTTTTGTACAAGTTCATTCTTTGCTGTGTCCAGTTGCTTTTGCAAAGCTTCAGCACTTCTTGCCGCCTGTCTCAAATCAGCAGCTTCCTGATTCAATTCGTTGATCTCATCAAACAGTCTTGATCGCTCGGTATCAAATTCGTCAGCATTTGAATCTCTAACTTTCAGGCTGGCTTCTGCTCTGGATAGCTTAGACGACAATGCTTCATTATCTTGTTTCTGCTGTGATAACTCTGCTTTCATTGCCTCAATGTTCTGTATCAGACAGGCTCTTTCCTGCTCAACCTGTTCCAGCTCATTCAGTCTTTCCTGTTTTTGCTGCAGGGTCACTTCCAGCTCTTCAGACTGACGCTTTAGAGATGCAAGTTCTTTCTCTGTTGCTCCAATCAACTCAGCCTGACGCCTGATCATAGAATTCTTCTTTTTAATATCTGTCGTCAGCTCTCTCTGGCTTGTTTCCAGGGCGGCCAGTGTTACAGACTGTTTCTCAAATTGGCTTTCAGAATAAGTAACCTTTGACCGGGCATCGGCTAATTCATTTTTCAGCTTCATCATTTCCGTGAGATACTGCTGCTTGTCCTGCTTTGCCTTATTCATCGCCTGTGTAGCTTGTGTCACTTTTTTCTCCAGAGCGTCTTTCTCCGGAAGCTGTGCCTGCTCATCTTTCAATTGAGCCAGCTCGGTCTGAAGGCTCTGCATTTCCATCTTCTTGCTGAGCAAATCTGATTTAAGCTTTTTTTCCCTCTCTTCGGCTGAGGACAACTCACTGCGCATCATAGCGTGCTGGCTACGCATACCTTCAAGCCCGGAGAGTTGTTTAGCAGAATCATTTAAATTCTTTACAAGCTGATTCACCTGCTGCCTGGTTGATTCAAGCTCTTGTTCTGTTCTTTTTAATTGACTTTTTGCAGCGCCAAACTCAGCCATCTGTTCACTGAGCCTGGTTTTTTCTTTTTCATACTTTGTAAGCAAGTCCAGTTTTTTCCCGCAATTCTGACTGCAAGATACTATTATCATCCTTTGATGTTTTTAGTTCGGCCTGTCTGGTTTCCAGAGATTTTTTCAGTTCATCCAGTTCTTTTTCAGCTTTGAATTTATCCTTCCAGGCTTTGTCACCGGTTGACTTCTGAACCGACTCTGAAATTTGAGATATCTTTAGTTCTCGCTGAAGACTTTGCAGTTTCTCCTGCTGTTCAGCACTTTCTACCTCTAGCTGCTTAACCTTTAGCGTTTCAGCTTTAGCCTGTTCTCTCAGCTGCTGAATGGCAGTTTCTGCATTTGCTTTTTCTGCTTTCAGTGCATTATAACTTCTTTTATAGCGATCCAATCGCTCCTCAAGCTGATGAGTTTTTGATAAAGAAGAGTGTCGAAGGCTTTCGTTTTCTAAACGAGCCTGCTCTAGCTGCTGATGTTCAGAGTCCAGTTCAGATCGGACTTGCTGATACCTGCTGGCGTAATCTCCCCGAGTGCGTAACTGATCAGCTTGTTGCTTGACAACCTCGGCCATACTATTCAACTGGGCGGTTAGTACCCCTCCCTCCTCCAACGCCTGGTTTTTTTCAGACTCCACAGATTCCAATTTTTTATTAAGGTCCATATTCACGTTCTGGAGGTGTTTCAGCTGCCTCTTAGCAACAGTCAGCCTTCCTTGTACATCCTGCATCGTCAGATCCGCGGAATCTGCCAAACTGGCATTTTTTGATCTTTCGAGCTTCTCGTTATCCAACTCTCTCTTGTAGAACTCGATATCCTGGCCTGCACGCCTCAGTTGTTCCTGAAGTGCAGAAAGCTTTTGTTTCAGATCAATATTGTCATTTTTTGCTTTTTTCAAGTACTCCGTTATTTTTTTGTAAAAAATTTCTCTTTCATTTTCAAAATCGACGCCTGAAGCCTCAACAAACTCGGCGTACAGTTGAGGATCATTGTCCTTCAACTCATCCTTCAGAGCCTTTTGCAATTTGTCATACTCATGCAGAACATCATCAGCCATCTTTTGTAGTTGCTTATGATGGATGCTCTGATTCTTTTCCGCATTTTTTAAATAAGGGATATCTTTAGTAAAAGCGATTGTTATTGTATTGAACGTTTCAAAGCAGCTCTTAAGCCTGTCATAGTAGCTGGCTGCTACTTCGGCTTGTTCACAGGCTTCCTGTTGAGCCTCTCTTGCAAAATTCTGACTTCCGCCATACCCAAAATAGCTGGTAATTCCACTTAAGTAGCCTGCTGAGGCTTCGGCAGTTTCTGCTGCCCAATCAGGCAATGGCCTCGGCTTTCGCGGTATTCCCAACTGTGTTTCATTACCCACCAGTCTTTTCAAATCAGTAATTCGTTCGATAGCGTAGTTCAGGGCTTTAGCTGAGTCGTTTAGGGTAGCTCTTCGGGACAGGTCTCCCAGCTTACCTTTGGCGGCAAACAGAGAACCATGGGCTTCAGGTATTTGAGGGACAGACATAGGTAATTCCTTTTCATCAATTAAGTTCCATCCCTCCTATAGAACAATTCATTGATGAATAGTTCCCTGACTTGTTTTGAACCAGCACTTTTAGACTTACGTATTATTCCCTGCAATACTCTGCTGACTACACCAAAAAGAGCCAGCTCAATGATCGACAAGTCCATCCCGTTAACAGATATCCATCGCCATCTCGACGGCAATATCCGCCCGGAAACCATTCTGGCGCTGGGCCAGCAACACAACCTTGAGTTACCCGCTGATACGCTGGATACACTGATTCCCCATGTTCGGGTTCTTAGCAACGAGCCTGATCTGATCAGCTTCCTGACCAAGCTGGACTGGGGCGTAAAGGTTCTGGCGGACTATGACGCCTGCCGCCGTGTAGCCTATGAAAACGTTGAAGATGCGCTCAATGCACAAATCGACTATGCAGAACTGCGTTTCAGCCCCTGGTACATGGCAATGACCCATAACCTGAACCCGGAAGGTGTGGTAGAAGCCGTTATCGACGGAGTCACAGCCGGTAGCCGGGACTTTGGAGTAAAGACCAACCTGATTGGCATTATGAGCCGAACCTTTGGTCAGGAAGCCTGCCAGAAAGAGCTGGATGCCTGTCTGGCGTTTAAAGATAAACTGGTGGCTATTGATCTGGCAGGTGACGAGCTGGGCAAGCCCGGCGAACTGTTTGTCGATCATTTCAGACAGGTTCGGGATTCGGGTCTGAATGTGACGGTTCATGCCGGTGAAGCCGCAGGACCGGAAAGCATGTGGCAGGCGATTAACGAGTTGGGGGCTACCCGCATTGGTCATGGCGTTAAAGCCATTTCTGATCCGAAACTGATGGATTATCTGGCAAAACACAACATCGGTATTGAATCCTGCCTGACCTCCAATGTTCAGACCAGCACTTTCCCGGATATTGCTTCCCACCCGCTGAAAGCCTTTCTGGATCACGGCATTCTTGCCACCATTAACACCGACGACCCGGCGGTTGAAGGTATTGAACTTCCCCATGAGTACGAAGTGGCCGCACCGGCCGCTGGCTTAACTCAGACAGATATCCGCAAGGCTCAGGAAAATGGTCTGACGATCGCTTACCTTTCTGAAGAGGAAAAAAGACAACTCATAGCCAGCTGCTGATAGTCTCACGACAGGTTCTGTCTATCCTGAGTCGACAGGACAGAACCTGCTGTCAGGTCATGTTTTAAGACACATAAAACTTTAATGACAGCCATAAATAGTTCCCGGAACAATAACATTCGCAGTACAGCATTGCTGGCTATAATTGAATTCCCTCAAAATAAACTTCTGAAATTTAATGCCGAATCAGGCGGAGAATTTTTCTATGAAAGTTTCAGTGCTGACTGCTGTGTGGTTATTGTTGGCAAGTTTTACCAGTGGTGTAAAAGCGACGTATTTACCGACCCTTATCTGGTCCTCAAACAATCAGCTCTTTTCTGAAAACAAAGCACTGTGTGTTAAACAATATGACTCATTGATTTTTGTTTGTCCTAACCTCAGTCTTCTATTGCGCTCTTATACGTCTGGGGAACTAACAGACTTGAAGGGTGCACCGAAAAAAATAAAATTGTATGAAAATTTATGGTTTGTTGATCAAGAAGGCTATGAAACCTGCAAAATCAATCTTAATAAAAAAGAAAACAAACTGGTTAAAACATGTAAGACATCAGACAATGCGAAAATTGCTTGGCTGCGTGTACAAATAAATATTAATCAAGCCGACCCGGAACTGCCCCGCTTTAAATATAATCAGATGCATTATTATATATCAACAGCCAATGGAACCTTAGGGTCCCTCAACAACTTGGAAGGGGGGCACTGCACAACCGATAATATGCGACTGAAGGTGTTTTTTTACAAAACTGATAACTGTCTGGATTGCAGCGAAGGAGAGGTGAGAGGAAAAAGGCTGGATTATTTTTTCTGTGAGCCCCGGTGTACTGAAAGTCAGGATGGTACTTTGAAGTGCCGAATGAACTGGCTTGTTGACAGGGAGATTTCAACATCTGTGACAACCGGTTCAAAGGTTGAAAGCACGGCAGGCCCGGAATCGTTGCAGCGAACAGGATTTTTTTGGATTCCTGATAAAAATCACAGAGTGTCACTCTACAGAGAGAGCCCTCAGAATGTGGTTGTACAATGCCCAACAAACGGTACCTCCTTTATTATTGAGCATGAGAATACGGAGTTTTGCCAGAACAACCCCGAATTTGAACATGGAAAGGTAATGACATGCTCTGACAGCAGTCAGGAGCTTATGGCTTCGACAGAGACCCCTTCACAGCGCTGTTTCTCACTCTGGACCAATAGTACAGGTGAACCTGTTTATAAGGCATCACTGATCGTCGATTACCACGAGCGGGCGGACTCCACAGGTTCAGTGGCTTGCGCTGAACATTTTGGGGTGTTATCCGCTGCTGCCCTGTTGTTCTTTCTGTATCCCGGAATGGCTGCATACGACTAAAGACATTTGTCGTACAACCAGCAAATTCATCAAATCCCGGTAAACCACCGCCTCTGGCGGTGTGACTCGACAAGGCTCTGCCGAAACCATTTATGTTTCAAACAGGCTGATACCCATTCTCGAAATGAACTCACTGATCAGATATACGAGATCAATGCATTTGATTCATGATCTGCTGTCGTCTGATCTGGATATATTCCCATACTGTGCCAATCTGATAGCTCCATAATCAGCAGTTATAAAGTCACTATCATGATGGTATCCAAACGTTTGCTGATCGCAGCATCTTTCTGTTTTTCACTGCCAACGGTTTCATTGGCCGATGTTTTTCCCTGTCCTCCCAAGGCTAAAATTAAAATGGTAAAAAGCAGCCATAACGATCATGCATCCAATATTTACTGGGAAGCCAGCCTCAAGGAGCTACCTAAAGGTATGCCAACACTCTTTAAGGGAGCCAGGTTTACCTCAAATGGTGTATTCGGAGAAAACAAGGAACTCTCGGACTCCGATATGCCCATAACGCTCTTTTTTGCCGGAGCAACTTACAACATGGGCTCAAACTTTGAATATGGGTGTAACTATAAAACTAAGAGTCACAAGGATCTTGCCGTGACTTTGAATCTCAGTGAAAACTACCTGTCAGTTTCCAATAAAATGCCCATGCTGATCGAACCGTACGGTCAGCACTGGGAACCTCTTGGTGAAAACAAGGTGTGTACAGGTACTGCAAAACAATGCTCTTTTCACCTTCCTCAGTATGCTGTCAGGGCAAGGGCTGAGGCAGAAATACCGGCTCAGAACGCTTTCAGACTGACAGTAAACAAAGTGAAGGGTAATGCAGTCGTTGCAAACAACGTAACCATTAATGCAACTAATGAAACTCAACACCACTTTTTTTCGGGTTCTCATTTCAAAGCTACCCATCCAACGGACATCAAGCTGTTTGACCTGAAAACGCCCGTCGATATCGAATATTTCCTCAAAGCCAGAGAGGGAAAACCAAGATCAACTAATGCAGATGAGTGCAAAGTCGACTCCGGGGAGATCGTCGAGTGTTCATGTTCTTCTGACAACCTGATGTTAAGCTTCAATTCAAACGGTCATACCATGGTGGACCTGTTTGCTGTTTACGATGAAAACAACGCTGCCAGCAAAGTCCGGTGCAGTTTGTTCAACGTTCCGGCCTCCACCGACGAACACGAGCCTCACGAGCACGAGCACGACGAGCACTGACCAAAATTTTTACTAATTTTTCAGACAGCTGAACAGTCACTTCTATACTGGTTGATCTTTACCCAAGAGATTCAGCCAATGTCCGAAAAGAACATCTATCCGGTTCCTGACCACTTTCAGCATGCCTGGATGACCGACGAGAAATACCAGTCACTCTACCGGTATTCTCTGGAAAAGCCGGAAGAGTTCTGGAGTTACAAGGCTGAACACTATATCAACTGGTTTCGTCCATGGGACAGCGTTTACGAAGGCGACTTCAGCAAAGGCGAGGTATCCTGGTTCAGGGGTGGGCAACTTAATGTCAGCGTCAACTGCATAGACCGTCACCTTGAAAAGCGAGCTGATCAGACCGCTATTCTCTGGGAAGGAGATACGCAGGACGAGCAGAAAAGCTACACCTACCAGCAATTGCATGATGAAGTCTGCAAACTGGCTAATGCCCTGAAACAACTGGGGGTTAACCGGGGAGACAGAGTTTGTATTTACATGCCCATGATTCCGGAAGCCGCTTTTGCCATGCTGGCCTGCGCCCGGATCGGGGCTGTTCATGCGGTGGTATTTGGAGGCTTTTCCCCAAACTCGCTACAGGACCGGATACTGGATTGCGACTGTCAGATGGTGATTACTGCCGATGAAGGCATACGCGGTGGCAAGACCATTCCCCTGAAAGCCAATGTCGATGAAGCCCTGCGGTGCTGCCCTGACGTTAGCAATGTTCTGGTCGTGAAATACAGTGGCAGCGACATTCACTGGGTCGAAGGCCGGGATCACTGGTATCACAGTCTGACAGCCACCCAACCAGCAGACTGCGATCCGGAAATAATGAACGCCGAAGACCCTTTGTTTATCCTTTACACCTCCGGTTCAACTGGCAAACCAAAAGGTGTTCAGCACACAACAGCGGGCTACATACTCTACACCACCGTTACCTTTCACTATGTCTTTGACTACCGGGAAGGAGAAGTTTATTGGTGTGCTGCCGACGTTGGCTGGATTACCGGCCATTCCTATATGGTTTACGGGCCACTCTCCAATGGTGCCACAACCCTTATGTACGCCGGTTTGCCTTTCTGGCCCGACGCTTCACGAATCTGGGATATAGTTGACCGGCATCAGGTGAATATCGCTTACACCGCCCCGACAGCTATCCGGGCGCTGATGGCAAAAGGCAATGACTATGTAGACAAGTCTTCCCGTTCCAGCCTGCGTCTGCTGGGAACCGTGGGGGAACCCATCAACCCGGAAGCCTGGCAGTGGTATTACAAAGTGGTGGGCGATAGCCGCTGCCCGGTTGTCGATACCTGGTGGCAGACCGAAACCGGTGGCATCATGATCACCCCCATGCCCGGAGCGAATGCTCTCAAACCGGGCTCAGCCACTCGCCCTTTCCTGGGCATTCGTCCCGACCTGCTGGACGATGACGGCAACAAAATTGTAGGTCCCGGAGAAGGCAATCTGGTGATATCCGGCTCCTGGCCCAGCCAGATTCGCACCCTGTACGGCGATCACCAGCGCATGTTAGACACTTACTTTAACCGTTTTCCCGGCTACTACTGCACTGGCGATGGTGCCCGCAGAGATGAAGATGGTTATTACTGGATTACGGGCAGGGTAGATGATGTACTGAGTGTTGCCGGACATCGCCTTGGCACTGCCGAAGTTGAAAGCGCCCTGGTTTTACACCAGGCCGTTGCCGAAGCGGCAGTCGTCAGCATTCCTGACCCTGTTAAAGGCGAAGCTATCTATGCCTTTGTGACCCCCATGGATGACGCGGAACCTTCTACTGAGCTGGAAAGCGAACTGATCAAGCTCACCGCGTCTGAAATTGGCCCAATTGCCAAACCGCAACGTATACAATGGACAAAGGCTTTACCCAAAACGCGCTCTGGAAAAATCATGCGTCGTATTTTGCGGAAGATAGCCCGGGGGGATACGGATAATCTGGGTGATATCACAACACTGGCAGACCCTTCTGTGATCAATCACCTGATAGAGCGTTCCGTTACCGATCAATAGCTATAAGCAACTCTGTAAAGAGTAATGGTAAACACTATGGACATTCTGATCACAGGTGGTAGTGGAGGCATTGGACTGGCGATGGTTAAAACCCTGCTGAAAGAGATGCCCGATACAAAGGTTCATGCCACCTGGCGATCACAGGAACCTGTATTTCAACATCACAATCTCACCTGGCACTCACTGGACTTAACCAGTGAGCCACAGATACAAAGCCTGTCAAACAGGCTTCCAAAGCTGGACTGGCTTATTAATGCTGCCGGCGTACTCCATAATCAGCATCACCAGCCTGAAAAAACAATTCAACGTGTTGAGCCTGACTTTTTTCTTGAGAACCTCAAAATCAACACACTCCCCACCCTGCTGCTGGCCAGATATTTCCAGTCAGCCCTGAAGCAGTCTGAAAGCAGTCGCTTTGCCGTTATCTCCGCCAGGGTTGGCAGTATCTCTGATAACTATCTGGGGGGGTGGATCAGCTACCGATGCGCTAAAGCCGCCCTGAATATGGCACTGAAAACACTCAGTATTGAATGGAAAAGAACGGTTCCCAACTGTACAGTTCTGGCCTTGCACCCCGGTACAACCGATACCAGACTTTCAAAACCGTTCCAGAGGAATGTTTCTCCGGAGAAACTGTTTACGCCAGAGAAAACTGCCAGCCTGTTGTTAACAATTATCAATGAGTCGTCGTCTGATTACTCTGGAAAGTTTTTAGCTTATGACGGAATCGAGTTGCCTTGGTAAACTAAATATTCCCCTACCGTATCTTATTTCACTAGTGCCGTATACTTTCTCTATAGTAGCTTCAGAAAAAAGCCAGCCACTAAACTCAAGAGTAAATCAGCGAAAATTATTAAGCTATTCCCCAAAAAATTCATGTGCGATACGCAAATAGAAAATAACAACGAAACACATAAGGATCAGGTCTTCAAAAGCAACAGTAAGCCAACATCACATATAGGGTAAATACTTGTTTTTTTTTCATTTTCTTGTCTACTATTTTCTTATTGAAATAATACAGGTATAAATTAATGGCACTGACTTAAGCCGCACCCCGCTAATACATGGTCAACCTGCGGGATTCTGCCCTTGAGTGTTGAAGCCTTCTATGAGGTTTCGGTCGTCTTTTTATTGATGTTCTGTAGTTATACGTAACACTTTTTATGCGCCTAAACCTCAAAAATGACAAGGGTCTGAGTGTCACGTATAACTCGAAAAGATCAGTACTGCCCTTGGCTCACTTCGTCCGGGGCGATTCCCTACAATATGTTCTGATACGATTTTTATCATTTGCCTAACCAATTTTGGCAATGATGATATATCTGCCTGTAACAGAGGCACATGAAGCTCCTGCATCGCCTCCTGTGCGGCTTTGAAGCTCATTTCCCGAGCCTGCTTTTTCAGTTCCGTCGCTGCTTGCGCCATCAGGGCTCGTATCAGATTGTAAACCAGCAGGTGAACAGTGATCTCTTTCCTGACCATTTCTGGCGTTTTACAGCGCAGTATGTCCATCTTCATAAGGCATTTGATGGATCTCAAATCCAGTTCAATATGCCAGCGGGCAAGGTAAAGGCTGATGATTTCTGACCTTGGGTATTTATCATCATCCAGTAAGGTAGTGACGATGACCCGTTTTTTGTTTTTCACAACCCTTATCATCAATTCATCTGGCACCCAATGGTCATAGTATTCACGATCCATCCAGTCAGGTCGTGGCGGCTTCTCAAGACGGATCAATCCATCTTTTTTGCCCAACTTCTGGCTGCATTGCCTGAAGTCTACGTGACGAGCACCATTTTTCTCAAAGACAGCATCTATGTCCCCTAATTGAAGCAATGCGATCAGAAAATAATTTTCAAAGATAGCGTCACCGAGCACAATATCATTGGCTTTGAGGTGTCCGAGCAACTGCCTGGACAGGGCGACCTCACCTGTCTGCTTACCTTGGAATGGAGCCACTGCGTAGCCCAGTACCGAACCACTGCCCAATGTTGTAAGTATTTCTATTCGCAGGAGTGGATTTCCGCCCCCTTTTTTTGGGAGCCGTGCTGCGGGTAGACTTTCTGATTCTCATCAGTATCAGGCATCGAAAGTGTTGAACCATCAGCAATGACCACCCTTCGATCAAACCAGCGCCACGATTCAAGGCTGCCGCTATCCAGATTATTACCAGATTGAGTCAGAAGCACCATGAGGCTTGATTCAGTAAGGCGCTGTCTTGCTTTGCAGTAAGCGCTGTTGTCTGTTCTGCTTGACTCGTGTCCCAGGGCTGACTGATCTCTGTTATCAGTGATCAGGGCATTTCGGCAGGATTTATTTTCACTCGCTGTTTGGTGCATAAAGAGGCTGAGGGTCTTCACGGGCGGGAAGTCTCTGACTCTACTGCCAGTGTATTCTGACTGAAAGTCGTCGAGGTGCTCTTTCTTTAATATGCTGGAAAGCTCACTATCTCCAGCCAATGCGAATGGCTTTAAGAGTTTGTCAGCGAGAGAGAAATATTCTGGACTAAACTTGGTCATGGCATGCTCGGGGCGTTGATATTTTACACGACTTTTATAGTCGATTTTCTTCTCGGGCAAGCCTTGATACTTCAGGGAGGTCGGCTTAAGTCAGTGCCATTAAGGTATAAATTATTTAATATTTGCTAGTATAAAAGTTTCCAAAATAACTCAACTGCCCGCTTCAAAAAAACCAATCTGGGCAGATGACTTTCAAATTTTTCAGAATAGACTCTCCATCCGGACTAAATTGGCGATTCAATAGAGATGGTATGAATTCATTTAATGTTATGGCGTAATTTTTTTCAGATGTATTGCATATCTAATCTGGCAATTTAGTACAGACTCAAGCCGGGATGCATCGGACAATCGTTCTATTAATAGACGGTTCTGATTGAAATATTCGCATGAAAAACTACTTCACTTATTACATTCTCCGAGGATGAACTGAAATGATATTAGCGTCAACCAGCCATCGACATTCGGAAAAGAAAAAACGTTCGATTATTGTGTTTTGTCTGTCGTTTTTTTTATTCAGTGGAATCTTTAGTAGTCGTTCTTATGCGGCAACCGAAATAACCCCCGTAGTTGCCAAAATAGCTGCGCAGCTAGGTCCTGAAGCAATAAAAGTGATACTTAAACAACCCTATTCGTTTAGGCACTTGTCAGATTACGACCCTAAAAACTTTGTAGTAACAAGCCTGGGAGCAGGTATCCTGGCTATCACTATGGGGTCAAACCTGTTTATTGTCTCTAAAGACCGGTTTTTGTCAGCTCTGGCGGTATTAGGGACAGCGCCTTTTGCTTTTGAATCGGTTCACAGCGTATTAAGCCCAGTGGTTAATGCAGTCGGGAAGGCAGGAAGCGCAATAAAATCGGGGGTAGTTACCATGTACCATGGCGACTTCTCAGGCTGTGTCGGATGCCCCGGAGCGGCAGGTGGAGCGATCTCTAAAGCGTTTTCCGGGGTGGTTACATTTTTCAGGCTACCTCTCCCGGAGATGGGGTTAAAGGCCGCAGCTCCTGCTCACCAGATGTTAGGCTTCGCCATTGGTATCCTGATGACCCCGGCAGATGCTATCTCTGCGGGTGAGGGCATGAAAACCGTGTTTTGTGAGAAAGAGTCTGGTGGCAACGAAACATCGCCTGATTCATTTTCCCTTGATGATTATGACGGAATAGGCAACGGTTACTATGTACCTGCTATCGGCCAGAATTCAACAGCTACGGCTGTAAGTCAAGCGGCAGACCTTTCGGAAGGTACCTGTGAACAAGTAGCCTATTGGGTGCCGCTTGTGTTGAATGCGTTACCAACAGCTGCGGTTGGCCGAAATGCAGGACTCGGGGTGATATCACAGCTTGCGACAACCGGGGTTGTTGATCCTGTCAATGCGGCGGTGAGCGCATGGAAAGGAACAGAATATGTCAGCACTGCCATGCAACATGTGACCGCCTTTAAGGCTCAGTTACCGGACTATCTGACAGGCCTGGAAGCTTTTCAGGGCCTGAATATAGAAGAGGGCATAGGGTTTCTGGGAGATAACGCTCAAAAGGTGGCAAATAACTTTGTAGATTTGGTAGATGACGCTGTAGATTTGGCAGATGACATTTCTGGAATGGAATTACAGACGCTTGCTACCACTGTCGCTGAAGGAGGATGGACACCAGACAAACTGAACGAGCTGGCATCCGAAATTTCTGTTCGCGCATACAAAGACCTTTCTACCCGTGAGATGCTTCTGCTCTTTGATCCAAGCAAGGAGTTTGGTCGAGTGGCAACCGTTGGCCTGGGTATTATGCAATGGGCTATAACCGCAGGGGCTATCGGTGCTGCCAGGCCTATGCTGCTTTACGCTTTTAACTCAGGAAAAATCCGCACTCTTTCTGAGAGGGAAGGCTTTGAGTACCCGGAAGCGGGCATCGTTGTATTTCCTAACGGAATCGCCGTCGACGTAAATGATCCAAATTTTAAGGTCAACGAGACTTTGGTAGACGAATTTCGGGAGGAAATAGAGAGAGTTGATCTGGACATGTTAATTAACGAGGTAACCTATACTACTCAATCCATAATAGTCGCCTGCTTTGGTTTTTTGGTGCCTGCGATGAACATTCTGAGCGCCGCGACCAAAATTAAAATGGGCATGGTCGACGGCAATACCTATCCAAACCCTCCATACTACTGGGCATCATTATTCGAATCATTCGCAATATCTGGTACGGGGGGATACCTTTACTTCAGAAACCTGTACGGAGCCATTCCTCACATCGAAAAAGTGATTGATTATCGCAAAGCAATTGGTGAGACCGACTGGTTTGACGCCATAAATCCATTCGATCATGTGTCAACGGCAGTAGGTGCACTTGTCGGTATGTTTACCATTAGTGGAGGGCTTGCGATTCAACCTTATGTTATGGTTTGCACGCAGTATATCGGGAATAAGCTCATCATTTTCGGGGGTTTTATCGGGTCTCAGCTCATAAGGGCCAAGAGTAGCGTGGGGGGCTGCCTGGGAGGTATTTGTCCTTAGTCGGATCTGTTATCGCCTGTACCCACCACCGACCGGCCTTATGGCTGGTCGGTGGTCCATCTCACCCGCCTGAACGTTTAGCGTCGTAACCTTCCTTTTTCAGAACATCGACCATAACGTCCACATGATCACCTTGCAGCTCAATGTTGCCCTCTTTCACAGAGCCGCCACCGCCCGCCCGTTTTTTCAGCTTTTTGGCAAAGGCTTTCAGGTCATTACCTGCCAGGGGTAAACCGCTGATAACGGTCACGGTTTTACCACCACGTCCTTTCTTTTCCGGACGTACACGAACGTTACCGTCGCCGACCACTTCCTGTTCCGGCTTATCGTCCTTTACACGACCAACGTCGGTTGAATAAACCAGTCTGCTGTTACTCATACTCTAATTCCTAAGGTTTCAGCCAACCTTTTTTTACCGCCAGGTCAACCTGGCTTAACGCATATTCCCAGAGTTCCGGTGCCAGTGTTTCCAGGTACTGGTTACGCTTTAATACCTGCGCACGGCTGATGGAGTGCTTTGCCCAGCTGCCACCATTATTGTCCATGTTCTGCAACAACGGCAGCATACAGTCCATTGCTTTGGCAAAGCGGGCATCGTGGGTTTCCAGGGCTTCAAACTCCTGCCACAGCTCCATGATGTAATCACGCTGACAGTCTGGCAGCAGGCCAAACAGCCGTTCAGCCGCCCTGATTTCTTTATCTTCCTGTCCAGCAACCTGTTGTGCGTCGAAAACAAACGCGTCACCTGCATCAATCTCGACGATATCGTGAATCAATAACATGGTAACAACACGATGAATGTCCACCGGCCTGGAGACATAATCCATCAGCAGTGTTGCCATCATGGCAATATGCCAGCTGTGTTCAGCACTGTTTTCCTGCCGGCTGTTTTCCGATTTCACCATGGTCTGGCGATAAACCGACTTGAGTTTATCCAGCTCATTAATGAATTCAATTTGCTGCTTCAGATTGTCGGCAGACATAAGGCACCTTAACTATGATTATGCGAAAACATTAAACAGAGGCTTTCTCTTGTTATGCTTCTATGGAAGTCACAAATCAGAAAACCTCTGTCGTCCTGAAGGATGGTTTCTCAGCCCTGCTCTAACAAACGACGCAGGTCGATGATTGCAGCATTGGCGCGGGAAATGTAATTGGCCATAACGAGAGAGTGATTAGCCAGAATACCAAAGCCACTGCCATTCAGAATGACCGGACTCCAGACCGTTTCCTGAGTCGCTTCCAGCTCACGAATGATCTGGCGCAGGCTGACTGTGGCATTTTTCTTTTCCAGTACGTCGGCAAAGTCCACTTCCACTGCCTTCAGCAGATGAATCAGCGCATAGGCTGTGCCACGGCTTTCATAGAAAATATCATCGATTTTATTCCATGGGGTTTTCACATCGATCACGTCTTCCGTAACCGTTGACTGCTGAGCGGCAGCATCTCCAGCCAGGTCCGTATTCAACCGAGACTTGCCAACGCTGGCACTCAGACGCTGGGAAAGACTGCCAAGGCGGGTTTCAACATCAGCCAGCCATCGGGTCAGATTATCAGCCCGGGCATAGAACTGTGCTGGATCTTCCTTGCGCGGTAAACGGTTCATATAGCTTTCGAGCTTGTCGATACCACGACGGTACTCTTTTTCACTGGAAGGCAGAATCCAGCTTCTGGAATCAAAATTGAACTGTGGTTCAGCAATGGCAAGGTCCGCATCTTCACGGGACTGAGACTGGGAGCGGCTCATATCCTTGCGCAGAGCCCTGGCCATATCGCGTACCTGTATCAGCACACCTTGTTCCCAGTTGGGCATATTATCGAGAAACACACCGGGCGGCATAATGTCATTGCGGATATAACCACCACGCTTGGTCAGCAGTGTGTCCGCCAGACGATACAATGTAGCGGTTGTGGTGTAACCGGTCACCACCTGTTCACCACTGGCTTCAGCCAGCTGTTCTGCATTTTCACGAACAGAAAACGGCTTGGGAGGAATGCTCCAGTAAATACCCAGTGCAGAATAAAACACGACAATGACAGCCAGAATGCCTGCTGCCCCCCTGCCGCTGATTTTTCCCTTTATTCCACTCAGTGAGTTAGCGAAGGTGCCTGAAAAACTGCAACTACGTAACTTATCCGTTATTTTCAGCATTGTTATAGAAATGCGCTCTTTGATCTCATCCAGAGCCATAATGTCCTCACCACCATTCCAGCCGTAGGGCGCATTATCCTCTATTCACGCACAGAGGGCGAGTGTTTCAAAGCCTCTGGGGGCGTCCAAGGTAATATCCCTGTCCCCCCTGAACACCCAGCTCGCGTAATTTTTGCCAATCTTCTTTCTGCTCGACATCCTGTGCCAGCAGTGTAATGTCACGACTTTTGGCCAGCATTGTCAGCGTTCGAATATAGAACTGGTTTCCCTGGTTGTTGCTGATCCCCCGCACAAAACTGCCATCTATCTTGATATAGTCCAGCTCCAGCTCATGCAGGCTGGTCATGGACCGGCTGACAATTCCAAAATGATCGATGGAAAAACGACACCCCGTTTGCACCAGACGTTTAACCAGAGAAGGCATTGCCTGACCGCCCATCAGAACGGTTCGCTCAGGGACTTCCAGAATCAGTCTTTCTGTCACACCAGGCAGTGCTTTTAATGTATCCAGCAACCACCTGAAAAAATCTTCATCCAGTAACGAACGGGGGGAAAGGTTCACACAGTAGCGGGTATTACTGCCATCTTTTTGCAGATGCAGCATCAACGTCTCAAACACAACTTTGTCAAAGTCAACATGGAGATCAAACCGTTCCACTATGGGTAGAAAAGCTTCAGCCGAAGCCAGTTCTCCTAATAACCGCAACCGGGCAAACACCTCCCTGAAAACAGGTTGCTGGTTCATGTCGTAGACCGTCTGGTAAAACAGTTCCACCTGCTGCCCTTTCAGTACCTGCTGTAACGACTCCTGCCAATTACCTTCACTCCAGTGGTTGTAAGGCTGATGGCTACTGCTATCTATCTGTTCAACTTCCCAGTTGCTTCTTGACTGATGCTGAAGACTGCGAAGCAACTGGTCCGCCTGTTGTAACATTTCATCGGCGCTGGTTCTGCCTACATGGGTGACCATGGCAATGTGCAGACGGTCATGTCCCTCTTCACTGAGAAAGAAAGGCAATGAAGCCATTGCCCTGAAGCAGGCTTCAGTGATCCGGCGGCTCTGCGCCAGGTCACAGGCAGGAACAAAAACACAAAACACCGTACCGCTGCGACGCCCAACCGTTGCTTCCGGCCATGGTTCAACCGTTTTGCTGATTCGGCGGGCAATATCAACCAGCAGCAGGTCGGCGGCATTCCGTCCATTCTTCTTATTAAAACCATCCAGCCCGGAAATCTGAGCCATTAACAACCCACCACCAAACTCCCCACGCTCCTCATCCTGAAGAACATTGGCGATACGGTCATCAAAAGCCTGCCGGTTCAGAATGCCGGTCAGGGCATCTTTGACAGAGCGCTTGCGCAACTCCTCCGTCAGCACCAGTTTTTCAGCAAACTGTTCTTCCAGTTTGCCAGCCATTCGGTTCATCGCCTCAACGACAAGTCGGAGGTCTTTGGTTTTCGGTAACACCTCCTGCTGAACAAAGGATCGCTGACAAATAGCGTCCGCCTGCTTTTCAAGTTTTTTCAAAGGGCGAAGCACTATGCGCAGGAATATGTTCAAACCCAGAATAGCCAGCAGCAATCCGGAACCAAACAGAAATACGCCATACAGGGTTTTATTCCACAGGCTTCGATAAGCGTGACCGGGATGGCTTGCTATATAGATAACCCCCGCAGGCAACCAGCCCCGACTGACCTCAGACGCAACCAGGGGAGCATCAAGGTCAACAAGGTTAACAAACCACTGGGGTACATCCTCCAGTTGCAGCTCATGCTGACTGTTCACAACAAGGTTTCCGCTCTGATCAATAAAGCGAATCAACCGGTAGTAACCCCGGTCAAAAACAGCATCTACCATGGAGTCAATGGCAGCGGTGTTCTCTGGCTCGGTCGCTGCAATGGCAACCCCAAGAGAAGTCGCGGTGTCCTGGGCATGAGATTCCAGCTGATCCTGCAAATAGCTGCGAGCGTCAATGATGTTCATGACAAAACTGCCTGAGAACAGCAGGAATAGCAGTAGGGTCAGATATAACGCCAGTTCCCTGAGTAAAGTCATGGTTTTTTCCCTGTTGTCGATCCAGGTTTCCTGAGCTCAATCTTTTCTGTCTTGTTCAGCTCATCGCTGAACCGCTCTCTCAGATCCATCCACAGGCTGATCCGGTCAGCCTTTCCTACCCTTACACCTTTACCTCTCTGACGGGCAACCCACAAGCCATCACCATTAAAGTTATACACCGGCTTCAGGTCTTTGCGCTTACTGGCCGGCAGGATTTCGCCTTCAAGATTATCCAGAATCAGGGGCTCTTTCCCCGATTCCGGGTAATACGTCAGCACCATATGCGCCTGATTGATTCTCAACGCTTTGACATAAGTAATTCGCAACCGCTCATCTGCTACTCCCAGCTCCCGCAGGGTGAAGTATTTGGCAATGGAAAAATCCTCACAGTCGCCACCACCACTGGCAAGAAACTCAACAGGCGTCGCCCAGAAATCATCTTTCCCCCAGTGCTGCAGGTCGGTGACAAACTCCAGCCGGTTAAAGAAGATATTCACCTTCTCCAGCTTTTCTCTCTCCGGCAGCCCACGACCCTTATCCAACAGATCCTGCCAGGCGTGCATGCGCCTGACCGCCATTTCGCCATAGAGTTTCTGGACATTATCCAGCAGTTTTTTGCTCACATAAAACTCACTGGCAAACGCCAGTGAAAGTGTACAGACCATAAGAAAATTGAATATAAAACGAGCTAGCATGCCGAGCCGGGAATATCGCCTGTGTCTCACCTTAAGTTATGCTTTCGGCCAATCAGTCAATTTTTATAAAGTTACATGAAATCAGAGGGTTGGCGTTGAGGCATTTATATGCTTATAATTCACAACCGCTGTGGGCCCATAGCTCAGTTGGTTAGAGCAGTCGACTCATAATCGATTGGTCGCAGGTTCAAGTCCTGCTGGGCCCACCATACACTTAAAAGCCTGAAGCGTTAGCAAACACTTCAGGCTTTTTTGTATCTACTGAATTACCCCCACCATTGCCTCCACTTCCTGATGGGAGCAAGCGCTTAGAACGTTCTGTCTGAAGGTTTATACAAATTCAGTCGGGTGTACTCAGGTTGTTCGCATATTCTTTTAAAGTTTCAATGGTTGCACCTCCTGCACTACAGGCAAAGTAAGGCCCTGACCATAATTGACCTGATTTACTCTGAGTACGTGGTGACCAGATCATGAACGAGATGGAAAACGCACAGCTGCTGTTAACCTTTGCACGGGACTTTTTCAGGGGGTCCTTAAAATCAAGCAACAAAACCTATTCCGAGTACTATGGCGCAGCGACATCATCGAGGAAGCAAAGGCGCATAGAGAACCATGATAAAGCAGGTTATGCAATAGGGGCTCTGAGAGCTCATGAACACGCTTCCCAAAAGATGAAATCACTGCTCGCTACTGATCGGGAGCAAAGAGCCGGAAACTGTAACGAATACGCTACCGTTGCCCTCAGGCAGGGCGTTAGCCTGAAAATCCCCGATATCTGGTTTGCAGAAAATGATATGCATACCTTTATAATGCTTGCCGAAGATTTGCCCCCGTCAATGATTCTAAATGACTTCCACTACCGTGTTGATAGCAACGCCTGGGTGTGTGACCCATGGTGTAACCTGTTTTGTGAAATCCATGCGTTTCCCATGATGATCATGGAAAGGGCCGGAAAGTGGGAAATGCAGGGTAAGGAAATTTATTCTGGCAGTGACACTATTGCTGCACTGGCAACCCACTGGGCTCAGAGGCTGCTTAAGACCAAAATATATTTTGACAGAATGACCGACAATACTGGCAGGCCAACGGATTTCTATAAGAAATACCACACACTAAGCTGGTCCACAAAAGTTTCAAGATGGTGGCATTCCCGGTAGCCAGCAGGTAACAGCAAGCCAAAACTCGAGAGTCGGGTAAGTGAACAGAGTCCAAAGAAAATTCTTCAGACTCTTTCGTGGGTTACTGTGAATAAACAGGAACCATCTCGTCCTGCAGCTCGGGTGGAACCTCACTCAGTGTTTTAATGGTCAGCTCTTTTTCGCCCATCGGCTTAGTGACCAGCGCTTCATTCAGCTCAGCGGTTGCTGTCGGAGGAAGTTTCCACATTGCGCCAGTAATGGGATCCACAATTAACATGCCAATCAGGCCACCAAGAAGTATATTCCCCATAAACCAGCCATCCATTGTAGAGCTGACTGTGATGGTAGAGCCGTTGTAACCTGGCTTTTTGAACTGGACGGTATAGTTCGCCGCAGAAAAATATCCAGCACCACTTTTAAGGGTTACCGTGCCAGGTGTTGTGCCTGTGTGAATGACCTGCCCATTCTGGTCTGTAATCGTGAAAGAGGCTCCGGAAGGTGTTGACTGAAGAGCGACCGGATAGCTGCTCTCACTTACAACCGAGGCACAGCCAGCTATAAAGAGAGTACCGGACAAAATCAGACCCAGCCCAAACTGCTTATATTGCATTCTACATCCTTGACTATTTTTATTATCAGTGTGTTTTGCTTTTCGCTGTTCTATTTCAATGGATTTATCTTGCTATGTAAACAACATTTGACGTTTAAAACATAATCTACTGACATAAACAGATTTACATTAAACAAGCACATTCCCCCCCAAGCAGGCTTTGAGGGGAATGTCTGAACAGGTCAGGCTTTTAAAAATCAGCCCGCATCAATTACAGCCCGCGCCTTTGCCCGGCGATCTTCATTGGCTGCATCTTCTGCTTTTCGCACCTCTTCACCCTGAGCCAGACGTTCTTCCCGGCTGTGGTGACCGTTGTAATGAGGGAACTGCTGACGATTCCAGCCCCAGCGCGGCGTATCGTTCTCAGCATTCCATTTATTGTAAGCAGACAGAAGTCGTTCAGCTTCTTTTGGGAATTTCTCAGTCAGCTCATGCTGCTCTTCCATATCATCAGACAGATTAAACAACATTGGCTTTTGCCTTACACGACGAGCATTCTCATCATAAAGCTTCCAGTTCCGGTCCCGTACAGCCCAGCCACGGGAGTTCGCCCAGAACAGGAAACGGTCTTCCAGCTGGTCAACCTTCCCGGTCATCAGAGGCATCAGGTTTTCACCATCCAGCTGCCATTCTGCCTGCTTCTCAACACCAGCAGCGGCCAAAAACGTTGTCATCAGGTCCAGCGAAATAACAGGTTCGTCAATGGTCTGGCCTGAAGGAATAGTGCCTTTCCAGGACATGGTGAACGGAATACGGATACCACCTTCCCAGAAACTGCCTTTTTCACCACGCAGAGGCGTATTCAGAGAGTAGTTGTCGTTCAGTTTGCCGCCGTTGTCGGCCAGATAGACGATCAGGGTGTTGTCCATCAAGCCTTCTTTTTCCAGCTTGTCGAGAATCTTGCCGATGTTCTCGTCCATGTTGTAATTCATGGCAACCGCCTTACGACGGTTTTCATCCTTAATATCAGCAAAGCGGTCCATATCAACCTGCTTTGGCTCCATCGGGCTATGGATAGCATTGAAAGCAACATACAGGAAGAACGCTTCATCCTTGTTGCGCCCAATGTAATCCACGGCCTCATCACCGAACTTGTCGGTCAGGTACTGGTCAAAGTTATCCACCAGTTTGCCATTGCGATAGATAGCGGCTTCTTTTTTGTAATCGTATTTGGCTTCATTCATAGGCCCGACGTAATACGTTGCGGCGCCATTGTTAAAGCCAAAGAACTCCTCGAAGCCTCGGTTATGGGGCCAGTATTCCTCAGGTTCCGCGTCGTGCCATTTGCCCACCATACCGGTGCGATAACCGGCGTCGGCAAGATAGTTCGCCATCGTCGGCACACTCAGATCCAGGCCCAGGGGAGTCTCTGCATCTCTGGAGTACGGAGCCGTATTATCGTGATAGCCAAAACGCTGCTGATAACGACCGGTCATCAGCCCTGCCCGGGAAGGGCCGCACACGGTACCAGTCACATAACCGGAGCTGAAAATCACACCGTCTGCCGCAATGCGATCCATGTTTGGTGTGACCACATCCTGACTGCGGTTCTGAAAACCTGCATCGGCATAGCCCATGTCGTCGGAGAACAGCAGAACAATATTTGGACGTCTGGCTTCTTCAGTGGCAGCACCGGCTACTTCTGAGCCAGCCCAGGAATTAATCGACAGGGCGCAGGCTGTTGCCAGAAGACCCGCTCGCCATTTATTTGTTTTCAATATGCTTTTCCCAAATGAGATTCAAATGGTCTGGAGCCATCAATAAAAGGAAGGTAAAAAAGGTGTGCTTATGTTTCACAGCACACCTTCGTTGTCAGAGCAAAAAAGTCAGCACAGGGAGGAAGCCCTTAACTCTCCTGATTGCGTCGATTGTTACGATTTCGGCGCTCACGACGCTCAGCCTGTCTGGCCCGGATTTTCTCAATCTGGGCCTGAGGCATCAGAGAATTCTTTTTCGGATAGTCCCGTGCCATCATTCGATCCAGCTTACGGTGGTTATCACGAACCGCCAGCATAGGCAGAACCGGATCATTGTGGTCTTTCATCCACTGTTCCAGACGGTCTCTGTACTCATTTACGACATCCTGATATTCCGGGTGATCAACCAGGTTGTTCAGGCTGCCCGGGTCTTTTTCCAGGTCGTAGAACTCTTCAACAACCCGCTCACGGAACATCGTTACACGGTCGTGCAGTGCTTCATCATCGCTGTCGAGCATGGCGTTGATGATTTCACCTTCATTGGAGTTCCTGTAGTTAGCACCTTCACGGCTCCACGGGTTAAAGATGTAACCGTACTTCTCACTCTGAACCGCACGCATTGGCGTTGCAGGGCCGCCAATCTTGTAATCGATCTGTGTGTATACATACTCCCGGTTTTCCTGACTTTCACCACGCAACAGCGGAAGGATGGTTTCACCGTCAAAGCTGGCATCAACCTCAATACCGGTCGCATCCAGGATCGTTGGGAAAATATCGACCGTAGAAATAAAGTTCTTGTCGTCTACATGGCTGGCTTTCAGGTCACCGTTCGGCCAGTTAACAAAGAAATGTGTCCGGCTACTGAACATATAGGTGTTTGCCTTGGCAAACGGGAAAGCTGAGCCGTTGTCTGACAGGAAAATCACCATGGTGTCGTCAGCCACACCTTTTTCATCCAGAGCTTCGATGACCCGGCCAAAGGTATCGTCAAGGCGGCGTACAGAGTTGTAATAATGACTCAGTTCAACACGGGTTTGTGGCAGATCTGGCAGGTATTCAGGAACAATGACTTCATCGGTAGAAAACAGCTTTGATGGCTTGGCAATATCGCCATTTCGCATCGGGTTTTCCGGGTCATGGAATGCTCTGTGAGGATCGTGAGAGTTCACCATCAGGTAAAATGGCTGACCGTTCTTCTTGCTTTCGGCAATAAAGTCTTTGGTGAACTGGTAGTACAGTTCAGGGTCACGACCTGCGCCCAGCTCACGGTAATCCTGAACAAAGTTCCACTGATAATCCATGTCAGGTGTTGAGTGGGACACCTTTCCCAGCACACCGGTACGGTAACCATTATCAGACAGTGTTCCCATAACGGTAGGAATGGACTGGTCTTTCAGGTTCATAAAACCCATCATGCCACTGCTGATACCATACAGGCCGGTGGCCATGATGGAGCGGCTGGGCATACAGATCGATGTGTTGGAATGCGCATGCATAAACTGCACACCCTGTGCCGCATATTTGTCCATATTCGGCGTCAGGTCAGGCAACCCTTCAGTGAACAGGCTGAATACTTCATAGCCCAGATCATCTGCTGTAAACAGAACCACATTGGTTGGTGCTGTTTCTGCAGCCGCTATGTTGGCAGAACATGCAGCCGCAGCCGCCAGTGCCAGAAGTGTCTTCCTCATTACCCGTTGCCCCTGAATTTTTCGTGCGAAATGTTTCTAACGGCGCGGAATATAATGCAGGTAAGAGCAAACTCTATGTGACACAAATCAAATGTTCACAGGTTAAAACAGGCAGGAAAGACTATGTAACAATTTCCGACAACGCAGCAATAATAAGCAAAGTTTTGTACAGGTTTTCACCATGAAAATTCAGCTTATGTAAATTCAGCAGCAATCAGCATTCAACCAGATTAACAACAGCAATCGCTACACATAACAGAATAAACAACCCTCCCAGCAACCAGAGCCAGCCCATCGACATAAACAGACTACCGGGTAACATGCTGCTGAACGCTCCTCCCAGATAATAGCTGGTCAGATACACCCCGTTCACAACCCGGCGGTGCTCAGCAACATGCTGGTTAAGATACGCCGACAATCCACTGTGCAGCATAAAAACAGCGCCACAGATAATCGCCACCGCCACAAGGCACGACCCGTAGTAATCCACCACCAGAATCATCATCCCCAGCAACAGCGAGAACAGCGTCAGTCGAAACAGGAACCGGTCATTACCCGCACAGCGCCTCGCCTTAGGCGTCAGCATTGAACTGATAATGGCGCAGATATAACCCGTGTAAAGAGTGGCAATCTGCGCTGCCGACATCTCAGGATGCCGTGAGCGCATGTGAAAAGGCAGGTAATTCAGGACAGAAGCCAGACAGCAGATAGCCGCAAATATAAGAAACACACACGCCCAGACATCCTTGCGTCCCAGCACTTCGGCTAAAGCCGTTTTCAGCTGAATATGTTCAGGATTGCCAGAGATTCGATCCAGCAGCAGAAAAAACGGCGATATCACCAGCATGGCTGAGCCCATGATGATCCACACCGGAGAGTGGTATCCGGCCGAAATCAGCGAACCACTCAAAAAGCGTCCACACACCGATCCGGTCACTGAAGCCGACACATACCACACCACCGCATCACCGGCCTTCCCGGATGTGTCAGCCAGAGCCGTCATCAGTGCGGGTAAAATAGCGGAGAACAGTACGCCTTCGATGGTTTTCAGGGCAAGGGCATGTTCAATGTGTTCAGCTGAGGAAAAAAGAATCTCCATCCCCCCCAGTAGGGGGAAGCACACCAGCAAAATCATCCGGGCTGAAATAGCTCTGAGAAGCAGTCCGGATATAAACGCCCCAAAGCACAGAACCAGCATGATGCGGGTTACCAGTTCCGAGGTTTGCGCCGGATTGGACTGAAAGTAATCAGACAGATAGGGAAACACCGGCTGCGGTGAATACAGGCAGGCAAAGATCAGAAAGACAATAAGAAGCAGAATAAACTGTCTGCAACGAACCACAGCCAATCCCCCCGTAGAACAAAACAACCTGATTTATCCCACGAGGCAGATGGCAGCGACTCTTGCTCATAGAGACCCGCTCATGGAGAGCTGTTGCTCATGGTTTAAGCCAATGAGCATAGTCGAGCAAAAAGGACAGCGCTTAATTATTATGAATTGGTTTCGGGTATAACCCGAATCAGGCTCACGCCCGTCATGACACAAATGCCAATAAACACCAGCAGAATCTTGATCTTCATCGGTGCCAGCGCAATGCTGAACACAAAACTGGCAATGGTCAGCAGTAAAGCCTTTTTCTTGTGCTTTGCCTGCATTCCCCGGTGGTTCTGCCAGTTCAGTATGACCTGTCCAAACCGGGGATGACTGATCAGCCAGTTATACAGACGGTCACTGGAACGAGCAAAGCACCAGGCCGACAACAGCACCAGCGGTGTGGTGGGCAGCAGCGGCACAACAATCCCCAGGATACCCAGCCCCAGGGATAAGCAACCGCCAATAACCAGCAATATCTTTTTCATCAGCTGTTTAATCTCATCAGCTATCCAGCCCGGCCAGCGGATCAGGGTGTTTGAACACATACCCAAGACGCTGCTTCAGTTTGTCGCAGTTTACGATGCGATAAGGGGAAGGCTCGTCACTGAAAACCGGTGCCGACAGCCCCGCGCTTTCACAGGCTTTGGTGTAGAAGTCGCGCTTGCTGGGATGTTCATCCGCTGAAGCATTAAACGCCTCACCCCATATATCCTGTTCGATAATAGCAGCCATTACGCCAACGCAATCGTCTATATGAATCATATTGACAGGATCGTTTGCGCCTTTCAGCTCGCGACCGGCAAAGTACATACCCGGATTAATGCCACCGCCCATCAGACCGGAGAAGCGTACAACGGTTGTTTCAAACTCATCCCGCTCAGAGAAAAGCTGTTCAACCGGCAACCAGGAAATACCCAGAAACGGACTTGCGTCGGGGGTCGCGTCTTCTTCACGAACTACGTCACCTGTCTGGTGATAGACAGAAGTCGTGGCAATCAGCAGCACTTTCTTAACGCCACTGCCTGCCGCAGCATTCGCCAGGTTTTCCATGACAGCAGGAAACTCATGGGGAGCGCGCATGGAAGGTGGAACGGTGACCACCAGCACATCGGCTTCCATAGCCGCCGCCAGATCGCCCTGAGGTTGCGGATCAAAGCTGAGAATGTGGGTATCAAGCCCTTCAGCCACCAGCTTTTCGCGCTTATCAGAACCGGTGACCGTACCGGTTACGTCGTACCCTTTTTCTTTCAGGGCTTTAGCCAGGGGCAGACCGACACGACCATAGCCCACAATGCTTATGCGAGGGCTTATACGAGGTTTACTGCTCACTTGTTATCACCGTTTCTTCTGTGGTCTTTTTACGCTTTTTCTTTGGCAGATCAGGCACTGCCTTGCGATCATGCAACAGGTGTCGAATAGCCAGTATCGGATGCCTGAGCAGCATGCGCGGACCACTGTAAATCATGATGGTCCGGGCCAGTTCTTTCATATCGTTTTTATAGCAGTGGACCGGACAGTACTTGCAGGTTGGCTTGTCCTGGCCATAAGGACACTTTGACAGACGGTATTCGGCAAAATTCCTGAACCGGGTACATTCATCACACAACCCGGAAATACTGCCATGATTTTTCAGACTGTGATGATCACGACAATAAATATGGGTCATGGCAACAATGGTCTTGAACTCTTTGGCCAGTTCGCCCTCAAGTGGTTCCAGAGCGCGACGCTCAACCTGCTTTCTCATGCTATTTGCTCTTAAACTGCCAGCTTTTTCAGTGCTTCAAACTTTTCCAGCTGTTCGGCAACAAAGCTTTTGTCTTTGTTGCGACGAATATAAAGTTTGAAGACTGTTTTACCAGCATGGCTGAAAAATTGCACAGATTTTGTATCAACGCCATGGAAAGGTTTGGATACCAGGGCAATTTTGCTGAAACCGTCCAGCTTCAGGTGACCTTTCAGTGGCGTGTCACGGTCACTCATGTTGTAGTAACCGAATTTTTTGCCACCTTTAGGGAAAACACCAGCCAGTTCAAAGATATGGCCTTCCACATCAATCACCGTCAGCACTTCACCCCAGGTACGAAACTCTTCGGTCAGGGTTTCAAACAGGCTACCGTCCAGCAGGGCTACCATTTCTTCCGGCAGGTTGGAAACGGCTTCCAGTTCGGAAATGTTCAGCTCGGCAGCGATTTCCGCTGGCAGTTTTTCCGGGTTTTCAGCAATCAGTTTGCGTACAGCTTCTTGAGTGTTCATTTGTTTTACTTCCCTTAGAGACCGTTTTATTTGCGAATCCAGTTAATTAATTTGTGTACCGGGCAACCGGATGGAATGTCTTCCTTACCGGTAAAACCCTTATGACCTTTAGGCATTTTGTCGAGCATGCTCTTTGGCATTTTCGCCATCAGCTTTTCCAGCTCGTCATCAGGTTTCTCGCTACCTGACAAATGATGACCACCCATATGACCACCAGACTCAGCGACTTCTTCTGTCAGCTCCAGCATATAAGCCTGCAGACCCTGGTTCATGTTCACTGCCCAGAACTGCCCGGCCAGCGTCAGGTTCAGATAATGCCCGGAACGTTCAGCCAGACCGTTGTTCACCCACTCTTCAAACAGCGGTTCACAACGGATGCTGAATTCAAAACCACTCCTGTCCATCTCTTTCAGGTTCAGGTACCCCAGATCAAAGGCAGCACCCGCAGCACCAAAGGCTTTGTGGAGAGAACTCGGAGCCACCACACCCATCACCGGTTTTTCACCGTTGTCGATAGCGGCAAAATAGTCATCCAGTTTGCGGTGTAGCATCATGCTGTGACCGGCAATATTGCCGCCTGCACCGGAACCAAAAGGAATCACGTCACAACCGGACTTGGACAGATGGTTGTATATGTTACGTTCACGGGTTGTACGACCCCAGTGACTGACACTCAGGCGACGGTAGTGGTGTTTATTCAGGTGTTCGATACCGGCCTTGAACAGTCCGGCTTTTTCAGCTGTATTCGCCGGTTCCGGCATGCTGCCTTTTTCGATACTGGCTGCCATACGGGTATTGCCCATCAGAATCAGCTGATACAGGTCAGCACCATCGATGCCACTTTCAACCAGTTTATCCAGGTCTTTCAGCCAGTCGTCCATGGTCTGGTAAGGCAGGCCAAAGATCAGGTCAACCACCACGGCAATCTGCCCGGTGGACATCAGTTTCTGAAGACGTTCGGTGAGTACTTCTTCCGTATCAATACGGCTCATCTTGCGACGGATTTCACCGTTGAAGGTTTGCACACCCAGGGAAAAACGGTTGAAGCCAGCTTCTACACAGGCATCAATCTTTTCATCGGTCAGTCCATTAAAACGGGATTCAAACGTCACTTCACAGTCGTTTGCCAGTGGCAGATTGTCACGAATCACTTTACCCAGACGGCGAATCTGATCAGCGGTCAGGTCGGTCGGTGTACCGCCGCCAAAGTAAACCGCCTGAATCGGAGCGCTCTGCACATTAGGCAGCTGGGCGGTCATTTCGATTTCACGTACCAGATAGTCGACGTATTTTTCGACCATGTCGGCTTTAGTGGTGTTCTGGAAGAAACCACAGTAAGAACATTTGGTACGGCAGAAAGGAATATGGAAATACGCAGCTCGCCTGCCTTCACCAAAAGGTTTGGACATCAGCTGGTTCCAGCTTTCCTGCCACATCATAGGCGGCAGAGGTGTACCGGCACCACGGCTGTGGGCAGAGGTTTTCAGGTCGAACGCATGGCGCAGGGGATCAGGCACTGAACGACCTGTCATGGCTTCCGTCAGAACAACTGGTTTGGTCATGTTGTGTACAAGTCCGTATAAATCTTCAGAAACGCCAGAAGGCGCTGGTGCGCCTTCTGGTTATTAAACAGTCAGAGTTAGAATTAGATTTCCCATTTCACGCTGACGGAGTAGTTTCGGCCGGGTTGGGTGTAGCGGTTGAGACCAGCGTAATTTTCTGAGAGACCACGCACATCATCCCAATGCCAGTATTTCTTGTCGAACGCATTGAAGACACCAGCATTGATTGTTACATCCTGATGAGGCTTATAGTAAGCCGTCAGGTCAACCAGACCATAACCAGATGTGGCAAACTGGTCTCCACTGTCATTGGTGTCTCCCATATCGGAGTCCCGGTCGAGTTCTGAAATGTCGCTGCTCTTTTTGCGAGCAACCAAAGTTAACGTCAGGTCTGAACCCCAATCGTTAGTCGGTGCGTCATAGCCCAAACCAACAACAGCAGTTAATGGTGAAATACTGTTCAGTGGCTCATCTTTATGGACGCTGTAGTCACTGGCTACGCGAGTACCCCGACCTTGACTCCAGGCAATGGCTGTATTCAACCTTGTGCCACGAGGCGCACCGACTGCTTCATCAAGCCAGAGCATACCCTTGAACTCTACCCCTTTGATTGTCGCATCACTGATGTTCTGGGACTGGTAAACACCGAAGGCATAATCAGAGTCTTCAATGGTCACCCGTTCGATAAAGTTTTTGTAGTCATTGTAAAATGCAGTGACTTCCATGCTACCGAGGTTGGAGTTGGCTCTTAAACCTATTTCATAAGAGTCACTTTCCTCAGGCTTCAGATTGGGGTTTGGCTTAACCCAGACAGGCATACCTGCCGGCATGTGCTCTTCGAAATACATATCAAACAGATTGGGAGTACTGAAACCCTGACTGTATTGGGCAAAAGCAGACCAGGTATCATTAATCTCGAAAACTGCTCCGATCTGTGCTGTCCAGCTATCGTAGGTCTTATCATCCAGTGCTGTCGGGTCTGCGTAGTCAGGTGTGTACTGATCCACCTTGTTGGATACATCAAACCGGTCGTAACGAATACCCGGGGTCAGAATGAGGCGGTCAGCCATTAAGCCAATTTCATCCTGTAGGAAAAATCCAAGCTGCTTAGTGGTAGAGACTGGCGCATAGCGGGCAGGGCTGTATGGATCTCGTCCCGGAGTTCCGGGACCACTGATAACCTCACCTTCGCTGTAGTAAGTCTTATTAAGGTTATCCTGCTCGGTTTGTTCCAGACTGATACCATAGGTTACATAGTGGGAGCTATGTGCCAGGTCGAATGACTTATTGAAGGTGGCATCAAGTTGCAGGCTGTCTTCCTGATAGTAGTAATCTTTCAGGCGGTCATATTGAACTTTAGTGGGCCGTAGCATGCCCTCTGTTTCTATTACTGTGTCATACGTCTTCTGTCTTGTGTGACTCTTCTGCCAGTTGAAAGACCATTTCATTTCATCAAATGCGGCATTATTGGCTTCCCATTCATGGAAAAAGCCCAGACGGTGACGTTTACTTTTATCATCAGAGTTTGCGCTGAGGTATTCAGTGCCGCCAATGGTATCGCCAGCCAACGATTTGAGATCACTCTCGGTGCGTGATTCCTGCCACTCACCAGTCAGACCAATACGGTGATCGTCATTGAGCTGGTATTGCAGTTTACCCAGAAGGCTGTCACTGGAGCCTGTTAAAGGATCGGCCTTTTCACGGCCGGCACCTTCTCCCCCCCTGCCGCCATAGCTTTTACGCTCTTTCATATCACGGCGGGTGTAGGTCAGCATGCTTTCCAGATCACCTGTGCGGTTAGCAAAAGTGACTGTTTCATTAAAGCTGGAATCAGAACTGTTATAACCAGCTTTTACAGAAGCATAGCTGTCATCACCTTCTGGTTTTAGATAATCAGCAGGGTCTTTGGTTACAAATGCAACAACACCACCAATAGCATCACCACCATGGAGTGTGGAAGATGGTCCTTTCACCACTTCCATTGCTTTCATATTCTCAATATCGAAGTAGTTACGAGGAGCCTGAATGAACTTCTGGTAACCAAACGAGCCCGCCTGATCAACACCATCAACAGTAATCTTGACACGATTCTGGTCCATACCACGGACATTAACGCTGCCAAGACCAAAACGGCTGTCGCTGGTCACATTTACACCTGGTTCGTATTTCACCAGATCCTGAATATTGCGAGCCATGTTCTTCTCAGCATCCTCAGCAGTCACCACCGACACACTGCTCGCCACATCGTCCAGCTCACGCTCGGTACGGGTTGCAGTCACCGTTACCTGGTTCATCAGGGTGGGTTGGGTGTTCGGTGCTTCCTGTGCGACAGCTGTCGTCGCAACGATAGAGGCAATAGCAACAGAAAGGCTGCTCTTTCGGATCTGGGATGGATTCATGTGCGTCTGTACTTCTTCTCAAGACTACTGAATGTATAAAGTCGTTCAGTTCAGTGCGCCGACATCCATTCTGCTAACAGCACAAATAAATGGAATGATGGTAAGGCCAGCTCACTATGACCAAGCGAGGTCGATAGTATGTAAAGAAACATCCAAATACAAATCATTATCATTTGGTTTTATACCTATATCCCTTCGCCTTGACCCATGTCAAATTACAAAAACTGTTTATTTTCCCTGCAACCCATATAAAAAAACGGACTTCCCATTGAGAAGCCCGAAAGCGTGGAGATCGTTTAATTGTGAAAGACGTCAGAATACGTACTTTGCGCTGATTGAGAAATTGCGGCCTGGCTGGGCGTAGCGGTCAAGGCCTGATCGTGGTGTTGCTGAACGACCTGTCTGAGCCACTTCGCGGACATCGTCCCAGATCCAGTATTGCTTATCAGTGAGATTAAACAACCCGGCGCTCAGGGTCAGTTGACTGGCTGGCTTGTAATAAGCCGTGAGATCAACCACTCCATACCCCGGAGCTTCATAGTACTTCTCTCCATCCAGACCTCTGGCAATGTCTTTTTCTTCCTTTGCTGCCACCAGTGTCCAGTTGAGCTCACCGCCCCAGACATCCGAGGGGGCATCATAGGCTAAGCCAAACACAACCTTCAGAGGTGAGATGCTGTTAAGTGGAGTATCCTTCTCTGTGTTCTCACCCTCGGCGTAGGCCAGCGCTGCCTTCAGTGTTGTTCCCTGTGGAGCTCCAATAGCTTCATCCAGCCAGAGGCGGGTGTTCAACTCATATCCCCAGATTTCTGCTTTTTCAGCATTCTGCATCTGATACACGGCTGATGAAGCATTGGGTGGTGGTGCATAGGGAACCAATGTGACCCGTTCAATAAAGTTTTTGTATCGGTTGAAAAATCCAGCCAGCTCATATTCACCATAGCGATGATGACCACGAATCCCCAGCTCAAACGAGTTGCTTTCTTCAGGCTTTAAATCCGGGTTGGCCAGAAATGTATAACCATGGTTCGATACCGTATGATACAGGTCGTTGACATCCGGCATCTTAAAGCCCTGACTGAAGCGGGCAAACAGGCTGGCATCCGGGTGCAGTTTGTAGACCACACCCAGCTTTGCAGTGGCTTTACCCTTATCAAGCCCTTTACTTGGCGTGGCAAAACCTGCAGTAGTCTCCGGGTCATAATCAAACCGGTCGTAGCGCGCACCGGCAATCACTGCCAGATTGTCCGACAGTGCGACATCATCCTGCACAAACAGGCCATAACCGCTGGCTTTAACCTCAGGTATGTAATCGGTTCTGGTCGATGTTCCAGTATCAAGGTTATTGGAAACGCTTTTATTGATCACATCTTTCCTTATGGCGGAAAAACCATAGATGAGATGATGGCTACCTGAGGATGCTTCCAGTGATTTATCAAACTGGGCATTGAGCTGATAAGACTGCTCTTTGTAATGGTAATCCTGAAGGCGATTGGCAAAAGGCATCCCCATGCTCGTATAAGCAGGCATTCGGGTCTCCATATCGGTCCTGGTATCCTGCCAGTCCAGTTGCCAGCTCATACGGTCGAAAGCCTGATGTCCTGCGTCCCATTCGTGCGAAAAGCCAATCCTTGATCGCTTATTCTTGTCATCACCCAGAACCTGTTCCTGAGCTGTACCGGGTTTGATTGATTTCAGTACAGTCTCTGTCTTTTTATCGTGGTATTCGCCAGTCAGACCTAAACGATGACCGCCGTTCAATTGATACAGTGCTTTGATCAGAAGGTTGTTTAACCCTGCATCCAGTGGATCAGCCTTTCCCCGACCCTTTCCATCAATATCTTCACCACTGTGTGTTTTGGTTTCCTCGTAGTCACTGCGGGTATAAACCAGCAGGGTTTCCAAATCACCACTGCGGTTTGCCAGTGAAAGCGTTTCAGTCAGCCCTTTATTGGCGCTTGCGTAACTGCCTTTCACAGAGGCATAACTATCATCACCTTCTTTCTTCAGATAGTCAGCAGGGTCTTTGGTCTGAAATGCCACCAGCCCACCAATAGCGTCACTGCCGTAAAGAGAGGAAGCGGGTCCTTTGACAATCTCAACCGCCTTAATCGCTTCTATGTCAATGAAATTTCTTTCTGAGCGCAGATAGTTGCCACCGGGCTGGAAGCTTTTGGCCTGATCTACTCCATCAATCATAATTTTGATGCGGTTTTCATCGATTCCCCTGATGTTGAAACCTTTGTTACCTGTACGACCATCATTTCTGACAACAACACCCGGCTCGTAGCGAACCATGTCTTTGATATCGCGCACCAGATTGCTTTCCAGTTGCTCTTCATCAATGACCGTTACTGAACCCGCAACATCCTTAACCACTTTTTCAGTACGAGTCGCAGTCACAGTGACCTGCTGCATCATGGTAGGTTGCGCAGCAGGCAGTTGTTCAGCATTAACCATGGCAGAGGTCGCAGCCATTACCGCAATTGCCAGCCTGTTCCTGTTAAACATCATTGATAACCTTGTTGTTTTTGGTGTTTGAGTCGTTGGGGAGCTGAGTGGTTTTTATTCACCCCTTCTCTTTTCATTGCGGATACTACGTAAATGCAATATTAAATGCAAATCGTTATCATTTAGATCATTGAACAACTAACAAACATCAAGTACTCTTGTTCACGATTTCTGGAAACACTCGTCGTCACGACAAAAAACTATGCCTGGGAAACTGATTTTTACATTGCTTGCTTCCATTGCCGCTCATGCCGCAGTGGCGTATCAGCTCATCTATGCGACGGAAGAGGAGCAGCACACCATCAGCATGGGCAGTGTCAAAGCGCCGATCAGCATGACATTTTCAACCGTGACGCTCCCTGAGCCAGAGCCTCAGCCAGAACCAAAGCCAAAACCGGAAATAGAGCCGCCTCCAGAGCCGGAGCCGGAACCCGAACCACCAGAACCCAAGAAAGACACGTTGGTTATTCCCGACCCGATCCCGGAACCGGAACCCGAAGAAGAAGTTGTTGAGGAAGAGATTCCTGAACCGGTCATGGAACAGGTGGTGGCAAGCGCCCTTGAGGAAACCGAGGTCGAAGGCCTTAACGACGAACCGGTCTTTGTCAGTGAACCGGAAATCGTCAACTGGACCCAGCCCCGTTACCCCCGCTCAGCACAGCGCCGTAACCAGCAGGGTGTTGTCATGCTGGAAGTCACCGTCGATGAAGATGGCAGGGCATTAACCATTTCGGTGCTGGAATCTTCCGGTTTCGATGCACTCGACAAATCAGCCATTGCCGCTGTAGAGAACTGGGAATTTAAACCCCAGAGACGTAACAACCTTTTTGTTCAGTCACGGGTACACGTACCGGTGGCTTTCCAACTGAATTAAACAAGTACTTTTCGTGAGAGAAAAGATTAAGCAGGTAGACACACATGATCGCTGAACAGATTGCTTCAATGGGAATGATGGGGTGGCCGCTAGCTATTGCGTCCTGTCTGAGCTTTGCCCTGATTCTTGAACGGCTTTTGACGTATGCCATGCTGCCGTCCCTGAACCGGAAGAGTATGCATAAACTGTTCAGTGAAGTACGTGGCTGCGCCAGCTGCCGCAACACCAAAAACAGCGTGTGCAAAAACCTTCGTAACGGCAAAGGCATACGACAGGGTATTGCCGTTCTGCTGAGTCACAACAGTGTCAACAAAGAAATGCGTGAAGAAGTGGCGGGTCTATGGCTGCTCAAGCAGAAACGCCACCTGCACTCCTGGCTCAAGCCCCTGATGCTGATTGGTATTCTGGCACCAATGCTGGGTCTGCTGGGTACCGTGATGGGTCTGATTGAAATGTTCCGTAATATCGCAGCCGTTCAGGGTCCTGTGACACCGGATATTCTTGCGGATGGCCTGTGGGTGGCTATGTTCACTACCGCATTTGGTCTGATTGTTGCCATTCCTTCTCTGGCAGCGGCACACGGCCTGGGCGTATGGGCGAACCATTACATGGCGCGTCTGGAGTTTGCCATGAACCACGCCAACCTGCTGCTGGAAGGTCTGGAGATGGACGAACACGGTCTGGCCGATGAAACCGAAGCCACTACCTGTTCCGAGGCAGTGCCGGCATGATTCGCATTAACGACGGTGAAGAAACCAGTGCATCCTTCCCGGCGGCTGACCTGACCCCGTTGCTGGATGTCGTCTTTATCGTGATGGTCTTTCTGTTGTTTACGGCAAACGCCCAGACACTGAGCCTGCCAGTGAATCTGCCGGAAGCCAGCCGGGAACAGGCTGAAGTGACCCACGAGCCGAAAACGCTGACAGTCAGTATTCTTTCTGAAGGTAAGCCCTGGGCGGTTTCTGAAGAACGTTACGACAGTTTTGAAGCCTTTACCACTGCACTGTTGACTGAAGTCGAGGCAGAACCGGATACCACGGTTCTGGTAGCGGGTGACAAAGAGGCACCACTGGGGAACCTGGTCAAACTGATGATGTTTCTCAGTGAACACGACATCACTGCAGCACAGGTATTAATGGAGGACACCTGATTGTGAAAGCCTTAAAAAGAATAACAATGATCATGATAGCCGCCCTGTTCTCCACGGCGGCTCAGGCAAAAGAAACTTCCCCTCCCCGCATTATCTCAGCGGGCAACGGCATTACCGAAATCATTTACGCCCTTGGGGCGGGTGATCAGCTCATTGCCGTTGATTCCACCAGCGTTTACCCGGCAGAAGTCCACCGCCTGCCAAAGCTTGGGTATCACAAACAGCTTTCAGCGGAAGGGATTCTTGCCATGAACCCTTCCATTCTGGTTGGCACCGACGACATGGGACCACCCGCCACCATTGAGCAGTTAAAAGGAGCAGGGCTGACGATCTCTGCCCTGCCTCTGCAAAACAATGCCGACAATATTCAGCTGCGCATTGAATCACTGGCAAAACTGCTGGACAGGGAACAGGAAGGTAAACGCCTTTGGAAGTCTGTTTCAGAATCGCTTTCCGAAGCCCGGGCTATTGCAGGTGAACAGAAAAAGCCAAAAGTACTGTTTATGCTGGCAATGGGTGGACGCACCCCTTCGGTTTCAGGTTCTGATACATCAGCCCATGCCCTGATTGAGCTGGCGGGCGGGGTTAATCCTGCTGCAGAGCAGTTTTCCAGCTATAAACCCCTGTCCAATGAAGCCCTGTTGATGCTGGCACCGGATGTTGTGGTTTTTTCAGATCAGGGCAAAGGCACAACACCGCAACAGCTGATAGACATGCAACCCATTTTGAAACAGACTCCGGCTGGCAAAAGCGGACGTCTGATTGCCATTGATCCGGGTATGCTGCTGGGAGGGCTTGGCCCCAGGACCGGAGAACTGGCGGTAGAGCTGGCAAAGGCTTTTTTCACTTCTGAATCCTGAAACCGGACAGAACCAGAACTGTCCCCCCGGAACTCAATAATGAACCAAAGTCGTAAGTCGACCGGGCTGTTGGTCGGCCTGGGCATTATTCTGCCATTAACCATGATTTTCTCTGTTGGAACAGGGCCGGTTTCTATTCCTGCAGGGGATATCATCAGTCTGCTGCTGGAACGTCTGGGATTTATACACAGTGATCTTCCGGAACATACCCGTTTAATTGTCGAGTCCATTCGTCTGCCCAGAACCCTGCTGGGTGTACTGGTTGGCAGTTCTCTGGCTATCGGTGGTGCTGCCATGCAGGGACTGTTTCGAAACCCTCTGGCAGACCCCAGCATCATCGGCGTTGCCAGTGGTGCGGCTCTGGGAGCAGCCATTGCGATTGTTCTGGGCGGTGTGTTACTGAGCGACTTCCCCGCCCTGATCCAGAACTACAGTGTGTCGCTGCTGGCTTTTATCGGCAGCTGTTTGACGACATTGGTTGTATATAAAATGGGAACGACCAGTAACGGCACGTCAGTGGCTACCATGCTGCTGGCTGGTGTTGCCATTACTGCCCTGGCTGGTGCGGGCCTTGGGGTTCTGACGTATATTTCTGACGACGCCACCCTTAGAAACCTTACCTTCTGGCAGATGGGCAGCATTGCCGGAGCCACCTGGAACTCGGTGATGATCTGTCTGTCGCTGCTGGCTCCCGTTGTGCTGTTGCTGTGTCGCTATGGTTCGGTTCTGAATGCCATGTTGCTGGGAGAGTCAGAGGCTCGCCATCTTGGTATCAACGTTCAGAAAGCTAAACTGATCCTGATTCTGTTAACAGCCCTGGTGGTGGGTGTGTCGGTTTCTGTTGCCGGAGTGATTGGCTTTGTCGGTCTGGTGGTGCCGCACCTGATCCGGTTAATGGTTGGCCCTGATCACAGGGTTCTGCTTCCGGCTTCCGCCATGCTGGGTGGAACCCTGCTGCTGCTGGCGGATATGGTGGCCCGTGTGATTGTCAGCCCGGCAGAACTGCCCATCGGCATTGTCACGGCCCTGATGGGGGCGCCGTTCTTTATTTCCCTGCTGTGGCAGCAACGCAAGAGGATAGCCTGATGTCTCTGGACGTTCAAAATGCCACGGTGAACGTGGGCAGCAAAACATTGCTGGATAATGTCAGCCTCAGGGTTGAACCGGGTCAGGTGGTGACGGTACTGGGTCCTAATGGCGCGGGAAAAAGCACACTGCTTAAAGTCGCCTGCGGGGAACGCTCGCTTTCGTCCGGAAAGGTATTGCTTAACCACCGGGAACACTGGGATCTCAGGCAAAAAGCCCTGATGCTGGGTGTGTTGCCGCAATCGTCCTCCCTGAGTTTTCCCTTTACCGTTCAGGAAGTGGTTCTGCTGGGACGAACACCCTGTTCCAGCAACCGGCAGGAAAATCTGTCGATTGTTGAACGGGCTCTGAACAAGGTTGATGCCTGCCATCTGAGTCATCGGCAGTACACCACGCTGTCGGGTGGAGAGCGCCAGCGGGTTCACATGGCACGGGTGCTGGCACAAATCTGGGACAGGTGTGACAGTGGAGATCGTTTTCTGCTGCTGGACGAACCGACATCAGCCCTTGACCCGGCCCACCAGCAACTGACCCTGCAAATTGCCAGACAACAGGCTGATGAGCAGGGGCTGGGTGTAATGGTTATTCTGCATGACCTCAATCTGGCTGCCCGCTATTCTGACCAGCTGGTCATTCTGCAAAATGGACGGGTCGCGGCACAGGGCGGGCCATGGAACGTTTTGTCACCGGAAATGGTCTACTCTGTGTTCAACATTCATATTTCCGTGTCGGATCATCCAGAACATCACTGCCCTTTAGTCATTACCCACTGACGGGCAAAACACGATCCGGGACCTGTTCAGAGGATCGTGCCATGACAAGACTGACCAAAATAGCGTTTCTTTACCTTGCTTTTATACTGGCAGGCTGCACCCAGCTGACAAAAAATCAGACTGCGCCATCAGACTCCGCCACTATATGGGACAGCAGTAACGAGCGCTGGATTGATGAAGTCGGTCTGGTTAAAGGTTTGCAGAATGCTCGTTACATTATTGTTGGCGAGACGTTTATTGGTGAGCAGGACCAGCTGCTGAACCTTCTGAAAGAACTGAACCAGCAGCAATGGCTCGAAGCGGTTGCCATGGATTCTCTGCAATCAAAACTGAACACCGAAGAACTGACTTATCTGGAACAACTGGAAAAACGCAGCCCTGCCCTTCATAACCGTTACAAAACCCTGATTGAGTGGCTGGAGAAAGAGGAGATTCCTGTGATCGCCGCTGCGGTTCCGGTGGAAAAGCTGCGATCCATGAAAGATAAGGACGCCAGAAAGTGGTTGAAAACACAAACTGGCAAAGCCCTTTCAGAACAGCAGATTAGACAGCTCAGGGAAATCATGTCACAAAGCCACCCTGCTGCCGAGGAAGGCGTTGATGAAAAAGTGGATTACCTGCTCGCCGCGCAACAGCTGCAGGATTACTTTATGGCTCGCCTGCTACTGGCTGTAAAAGAAAACTCGGTATTAATTACCCGACCTTTTCACGCCCGTCATGACCTTGGCCTGACGCCCTACATCAAGGCTGCCGACCCTGATGCCAAAGTGAAAAGCCTGCTGATATTGCCTGCCATGGAAGACAACGACCAACTGAACAGCCTGAAAGCGATGTCCGGCCAGTACGATTACATCTGGCTGAAACCTTATGAAAAAGGCTTTATGCTGGCTCCTGCCGAAGACAGGGCCGAACAGCCAAAGTAGGTTGGGTCGAACGAAGTGACACCCAACACCGGAGCTAGTTTTCAAACAATCAAAACCGGTAACTCCCGTTTGAGTTCTATGCTTTCCTGGGAGATATCTGCCCCCCAGGCCATGACTTCAACGCCCGCCCTGATGGCTTCACGCAGGGTTTGACCGTACTCCGGATCAATCTCATCCGCAGGAGCTACCCGGTCAATGCCGGTGTGCTGTACGCAGAAAAGCAGAACGGCCCGACCGCCTTGTTCACAAATCTCCCTGAGTTCCCGCAAATGCTTGGTACCCCGGCTGGTGACTGCATCGGGGAATAATCCCAGACCTTCACCCATTGCCAGAGTGACACTTTTCACTTCGAGGAAGCAGTCCGGCAGACCATCCTGAGTCAGCAGAAAATCGATCCGGCTGTTTTCCGAGCCATATTTCACTTCCCGACGAATAGTGCTGTACTGTGCCAGTGATGTTACCCTGCCCGCCTGTAACAACTCTTCCACCAGAGGGTTGGCTCTGCCGGTGTTCAGGCCAGCCAGAGTCATTCGTTCCTTGCCATCGAACATTACTGGAATTTCAGCCTGTTCCCAGGTGCAGGGATATTTTCGTTTGGGGTTGTGAGAATCGGAATACCAGACCCGCTTACCGGGATAGAGGCAGTTTTTCATGGAGCCTGTATTCGGACAATGCAGCGTAATTTGCTGACCATCTGCCAGTTCAACGTCCGCCATAAAACGTTTATAGCGACGGATCAAACGTCCTTCCTGAAGAATTTCTGGATATTTCATACTATTTTGTGATTAAACTATTGTTTGGTATTCAATTTTTGCATTCTAAGATAGCGGACTGGGTATTTCCCGAAATTACTGTCTGATGTCAATAAGTAGTGAATAAACATCGCAGTGACCAGAGAAGTCGATGACATTTTTCTGGCGGATTGTCATTGGTTTTGGTAGTTTCTCCGCTTCTGTTAGGAAGGCAAGAGGTGAGTGTCTGGTTAAAGATCAGGCACCCGAAGTGTTGACCTCAGCTTTCAGGGAGGTCGGGCTCAAGGCAAAGAACCTTGCCCGACATCGGATGGAAAGCCGTGAGTAATGCGTGAGCACGGCTACTAGAAAAAGGTGATGAGGCTGTAATCATGTCAGCACAGAAAAAAGCGGATCAAGGTAATCTGCTCCGTTCCTTCACTCCATATCAGGAGAAGGACGGCGAAGAGTACATGAATGACAAACAGGTCGAGCACTTCACCAACATCCTCAGGCAGTGGAAGCAGGAGTTGATGGAGGAAGTGGATCGAACCGTAAACCACATGCAGGACGAAGCAGCGAACTTCCCTGATCCGGCCGACCGTGCCAGTCAGGAAGAAGAGTTCAGCCTGGAACTTCGCGCCCGCGACCGTGAGCGCAAGCTTATTCGCAAGATTGAAAAGACTCTGACTCGAATTGAGGAAGAGGACTACGGTTTCTGCGATTCCTGCGGTGTGGAGATCGGTGTTCGCCGTCTGGAAGCTCGTCCTACTGCGACACTTTGCATTGATTGCAAAACTCTGGCCGAGATCAAGGAAAAACAGCTGGGTCACTGATAAGCCCTGCTGGCAGATCAACAACAAGCCGCGACCGCCGCATTGTTCCATGCATGGTATCGTATCATGCAGGTATTATGCAGGGCTTCGCGGCTTGCTTGTATCTGTCATGTTGTATCTGGCAGTCTTCACTTTTCATTATTATTGCGTCTATATTCATATCCATGACCGCTTCGCCATACATTGGACGATTTGCCCCTTCTCCTACAGGCCCTCTGCACTTTGGTTCGCTGGTTGCCGCTCTGGCCAGTTATCTTGATGCCCGACACCAGAACGGCACCTGGCTGGTACGTATGGAAGATATCGACCCACCCAGAGAACAGCCGGGCGCTACCGCTAAAATTCTTAAAGCGCTGGAGGTCTATGGGCTGCACTGGGATGGAGAAATACTCTATCAAAGCCAACGCACCAGTCATTATGAAGACGCCATAGAACAGCTGCGAAAACAGCTGGCTATATACCCCTGCACCTGTTCACGCAAGCAACTGCAGCCTTACCACGGCATTTATCCGGGGCTATGCCGCAACGCCTCTCCCATCGACAACGACCTTCCGGATAAACCTTATGCCTGGCGGCTGAACAGCCATGATGAAGTCATTCAGTTCGACGACAGGATTCAGGGACTGCAATGCTTTGATATGAAAACGCTGGGCGACTTTATCGTAAAGCGTAAGGAAAAACTGTACGCCTATCAGCTGGCGGTCTGTGTAGACGACGAGTTTCAGAAGATTACCCATATTGTGCGCGGGCACGACCTGATCGACTCCACTCCCCGACAAATCAGTCTGCAGTCAGCACTGGGCATGAACAGGCTGTCTTATGCTCATATTCCGGTGATTGTTCAGGATAATGGTGACAAGCTCAGCAAGCAGAATCTGGCACCTGAACTGCCTGTGGATGAGCCCCGGCCGCTGCTGGTGAAAGCATTACAGGCACTGGGACAGGAACCTCCGAAAGGTCTGGAGGATGAAAGCACAGCGGGTATCATCAACTGGGGTGTGGAAAACTGGAATCTGAATAAAATTGTTAAATCGTCAAGCCTGTTAGAAAGTGACCTCAGTCCCGCCTAAAACAATAATGGCCTGATCTGCTGCATTGATGGGTAACAGGCACAGACTCTCTCTATCGAACATTCAATCATCAAGTCAGTCATTGCATTAGTCCAATCTTTGCCTACCCTGACTTGGTTGTTGTTTATTCAGAAGCCTCCATAATAATTTCAAGGCAAAGCGATCATGATTAATGTCCAGCCATTCCTTTCCAAAAGCCAGCTTAGCTCTTGTGAGTTAATTTTATGCATGGCCATAATGCTGCTTCACTCCTCAATAGTACGTGGCAGTTCCAGAGAAAATACCACTATTCTGTCGTTAATTGCCGAAACCTCCCAGATAATTAAGACTCCTCAAATAAATTACAAAATATCCGTAACTCCGGAAGGCATAAGCGCCACACCTGCTTTAGAACATGCGCCCTCTGCCTTGATATCCCGGGATTTTCCAACAAGCCATACGGTTCAAATCAATGGTAAAGAACACACGGTCACAATATCACCTGACACCAGTGGAAGTGGCCTGATAGTACAGACACTGGCAAGTGAGGGCGCTCCTGCGAATCAGCTCAGGGGTTATCCTGTCGGAACTGTTAAGGGAAAAAGCAGTTTCTATGTAAAGGACAATTCCTCCGGCGCAACTTTTGTTGCAACCACTAACGAAACAGGCCTGAACCTGTCCATACAGCAGGCAGGTAACAAAACCACCGATGAGGAGTGCGCGGGCCACAAAACCGAGGACGGAAGGTGCTATGAATTGAGTCAGCGTGCAATTTTGGGGCTCGTCTTTGGAGCAGCTGCTGTGCTTGCCGTTATAGTAATTGTGCTCTTTTGGCGATTCGGATGTCTTGGGGGTGGTAGCGGCAGCAGTTTTAGTGTCGCTTATGTTGCCGATTCAGGAGAGGGAGGGGGGTGCCAGTAAATCAGACCATCCATTGCTTTAGCAAGGAACTGAATGGTATACATAAACAGTGTGACTCACTTCCTGTGCCTCACATATAAATGCGCCCGGTAAAATTAAAAACTTTCGTTCACAGCTGTTTCAACGATGCGTATCAGGGATTGATTATGTCAACGTTTTACAAGGCAGTTGTATTTTTGTTCTCTTCCTTCTCAACCTTATCAGCCATGGCACTGTCACCTAATGACTTGTCGTCTGGTGGGTTGTCGCCTGGTGGAATGACACCTGATAACGCTGTGTCCATGCCCGGTATCCAGCTTGATATGTCCAGTTCTGAATTCTGTCAGAAGGCACGTTTCGAACGCGACTCAGCCATCAGCACAGAGCCTGATCTTGCCAAAATTGATGCTGTCACTTCTGAAGATGCCGCACTGTGTTTCTCCCCCGATGAAAACCTGTACTTTGTCGCCAATCAGGAAGCCCAGAGTATTCTTGGGCCTCATGCGCCCTGGTACCTGCAGATCGCTGCCGATTTTCGTGAACGGGTATCAGAAGCCTGTCGTATAATGGGCTACCGGAATGATGAAATCAGCCGCGCCTACGATCACTGTATCGAAAACCGTTTTGCAGAGCTGATGGGACCCTATGAAGATAAATACCGTCGTGAAGCAGGCAATTACGTTGCCAAACGCAAGCAGATTGCAGAAAGCCTGGTCGTCCGTTGCGACGCCTCCCTGAGCATCAAACGTGGCCGCCTGCCGAAAGGGCTACGCTTTCCCCTGGCTTACTACGACAAACGCGCAGTCTCTCTGCCCAACTGGTTTCTCGAAGAAAAAATCGAAGACCCCAAGTGGATTAAAAAAATGAGTCAGCTGAAAGCCAGTGAACTGATGAACGAAGTGCTGGGTGAAGACTGCCCGGGCAACATGGTATTCTGGGTCACCTATAACGCTCCGGACTACTGATCCCTATCGACAATATCCACCCAGAAAGGTACAAGCCGCAATCTTTTGCGGTTTATCGCTATTAGTTATAACATGGCAGTCCAGCAGATAAGCACTGTCGTTCTATGTATATCTATCGCCTGGTACTGGCTCTCTTAATAGGCATCTTTTTCTTCTCAACCGCTATCATGGAGTGGTGGATGACCTATGGCGATTCCTGGTACCAGCCCTGGTTGCTGTGGCTACTGGTGGTGTTTACAGGGTTTCTGTTGCAGCCACGAGGGGATGTCGATGGGTTATGACCTGGAGCCCCTGCTGTTTGTCAGTGTGGCTTACCTGTTGCTGCTGTTTTCCATTGCCTGGATTACTGACAAAGGCTGGATACCCCAGTCCATTGTCAGGCACCCCATTACTTATGTTCTGTCGCTGGGAATTTATGCCAGTAGCTGGGCGTATTATGGCAGCATTGGCATAGCCCGGGACAGTGGTTACCTTTTTTTAACCCTCTATATAGGCGTCAGTGGTGCCTTTCTTCTTGCCCCCATTCTGCTGACCCCCATTCTGAAAATTACCCGCTCTTATCAATTAAGTTCTCTCGCAGACCTGTTCGCATTCCGCTTTCGCAGTTCTGCCGCCGGTATTTTTGCCACACTGATCATGCTGGCCAGTATCATGCCTTTGCTGGCACTCCAGATTCAGGCTGTATCAGACAGCATTCACCTGATTAATCAGGATATTTCCAGAATCAACCTGGCGTTCCTGTTCTGTGTTCTGGTCACCCTGTTTGCCATTTTGTTTGGTACCCGGCATATATCCAGCCACGAACATCATCAGGGGCTGGTGATGGCGCTTGCCGTTGAGTCCATTCTTAAACTCGCCGTTCTGCTGACTCTTGGCTTTGTTGCTTTAAACGAGGTGTTTGGTGGTTTTGAAGGCCTGAACCTGTGGCTGCATTCCAACAATGACCATATTGCAAGCATTCAGCAGCCGTTAGAAAACGGTCCATGGCGCAGTATGCTGTTGCTGTTCTTTGCTTCTGTGATTGTTATGCCGCACATGTTCCACATAACGTTCACAGAGAATCGTGATCAACACTCTCTGAATATTGCAAGCTGGGCTTTTCCGTTCTTTCTGCTGATACTCAGTCTGGCGGTACCCATTCTCACCTGGGCCGGTGTCAAACTGGAATTGCCATTCAGCCCTGAATACTATGCCCTGGGAATTGGCCAGGCACTCGATAAACCCTGGATTACCGTTGTTTCCTTTATTGGCAGTCTGACCGCCGCCAGTGGCCTGATCATAGTCACCACAATGGCACTGTCGTCGATGATACTGAATCATCTGGTGATGCCATTCTGGCGACCAAAAGCAAATCTGGAAGTCGATATTTACCGGACCCTGGTCTGGCTTAAACGCCTGTTGATCAGCACCCTGATTATGGCTTCATACGGTTTTTATCTGCTGTTCGATAGCCAGCACTCCCTGTCTAATCTGGGCATGGTAGCCTTTGTCGGGGTATTACAGCTTTTGCCCGGAGCCCTGTGCGTCCTTTACTGGCCTAAAGCCAACCACTACGGTTTTATTGCCGGCCTTGCTGCGGGTAGCCTGACCTGGCTGGTCACCATGCTCATCCCCCTGATGATTGATGTCAGTCTCTATAATCAGTCTCTGGCCGTTTATCAGAACCTGCTGTACGACAACTGGCATCAGGTGGTATTTCTTTCCCTTGGTGCTAACGCCGGGTTTGTTATTCTTGTCTCTCTGCTCACCAGAATGCCTCCCGAAGAAGCCAGTGCGGCAGCAGCCTGTCAGGTTGAAAGCCCAACCCGAAGCAATCGCAGAATCCCAATCGCCTCATCCACCTACGAATTCCACGAAATGCTCAGCACACCACTGGGTAGTATCACGGCAGCCAAAGAAGTTCAAAAGGCGTTGTCTGACCTCAATATGCGTGAAGATGAAACCCGACCACACGCTCTGCGTCGTTTAAGGGAAAGGCTGGAGAAAAACCTGTCCGGTCTGTTTGGCCCCACGGTTGCTCATGGCATGGTAGAAACCTTTCTGCCCTGGGACCAGCAGAAAGACTACGTTGCCCAGGACATTCACTTTATGGAATCCCGGCTGGAGTCTTACCACTCCAGACTCAGCGGGCTGGCAGCCGAGCTGGACAGCCTGCGCCGTTACCATCGGGATACCCTGGATAAACTGCCCCTCGCGCTGTTTTCCGTTGATGCAAATCAGGAAGTCATGCTGTGGAACCAGGCCATGTCAAAAATGACCGGCATTGACGCCAGTAAAGTGCTTGGGCTTAACATCCGTCATCTGACTCCTCCCTGGAACGAACTGCTTTGCCAGTTCTCATCTCTGGATAACCTTCACCTCCATAAGCACAAACTTGAAGTGGGAGGAACACAGCGATATTTCAGCATTCACAAAGCCATGATGGAAGCGCCAGCATCCGGAACAACAGGCAATAAAGTGATGCTGCTGGAAGACCGGACAGAAAACCAGATGCTTGAAAACCAGCTGTTTCACAGCGAACGGCTGGCCTCGATTGGTCAACTGGCGGCGGGTGTCGCCCATGAAATAGGTAATCCGATTACTGCCATTGATTGCCTTGCCCAGGAGTTAATAAGCCTGTCAGATGAACCAGATACCCGGGAAGTGGCAACACAGATGCTGGACCAGACCCAGCGGGTCACCCGCATCGTACAGACACTGGTCAGCTATGCTCACAGCGGTCAGACACGTCACAATGACAGTAAGTCAGGTGTCGTATCTTTAAAGCATTCTGTCGATGAGGCCGTCAGCCTCCTGCAACTAAGCCATAAGAACAGCCAGATCCGGTTCATTAACAATTGTCAGCCTGACCACCTGGTCACAGGAGACCAGCAGAAGCTACAGCAGGTATTAATCAACCTGATGTCCAATGCGGTGGATGCCTCCGGGGCCAATGACGCAGTGACCCTGTGTACCGTGGCTGACGCCCAGACTGTCACCCTGACAGTTGAGGATCAGGGACACGGGATTCCCGGGAATATCCAGGATCGTCTGTTTGAACCTTTCTTTACTACCAAGGAAGCCGGAAAGGGGACTGGCCTCGGGCTGGCTTTAACCTGGAATATCATTGAAGAGCATTTTGGTTCGATCCGGGTTGAAAGCCCGGCTAACAAGGTTTTAAAGACAGGCACACGATTTATTATTGCTTTGCCCCGATATGAGGCAAAGGGCCACCTGTCAAACGAAGAACATTCTGAAATCAGAGAGCCTGCAACCTCTCGTTCAGAGTCCATGATGGAAGGGGAAGCTTTATGAGTCACGGAAACATTCTGATTGTCGAAGACGAAGAAATTATCCGGGCATCGCTGAAAAGGCTTCTTGAACGTCATGGACACACTATCAGCGAAGCGGGTTCTGTGCATGAAGCAGAACTGTCGTATACCTTGGGCGACTTTGACCTGATTATCAGTGATCTGCGCCTTCCCGGTTCTCCCGGTACGGAAATGATTCACCTTGCGGGCGACACGCCGGTGCTGATCATGACCAGTTATGCCAGCCTCAATTCCGCTGTCAGCACCATGAAACTGGGGGCTGTCGACTACATTGCCAAGCCCTTTGATCACAGCGAAATGCTGGAGCGGGTTTCAGAGATTCTTGCACGACACAATCTTACACGGCGCAAGAAGTCTGACTCTTTGAATAAAACAGACAGCGATGAATCAGAGGACGATAAGGCAGAAGGAGAGCAAGAGGGTTTTGACGGTATTCTTGGACAATGCGACGCAATGCGGCTTTTGTTTCGTCGTATCAAAAAAGTGGCGCCAACTTGTGCAACCGTATTGATTCAGGGTGAATCCGGTACCGGCAAAGAACTGGTCGCCCGATCCATTCATAACCATAGCCAGCGCTCAAACGGCCCGATGATCTCAGTAAACTGCGCCGCGATTCCTGAAACCCTGATTGAATCCGAGCTGTTTGGTCATGAAAAAGGGTCGTTTACCGGCGCAACCGCTGCAAGAACAGGGTTAATTGAAGCGGCATCCGGCGGCACGCTGTTCCTTGATGAAATTGGTGAACTGCCGCTTGAGGCTCAGGCCCGGCTGCTCAGGGTTCTGCAGGAAGGTGAAATTCGTCGTATAGGTTCTGTTCAGTCACAGAAAGTAGATGTACGACTGATTGCAGCAACGCACCGCAACCTGAGGCAGCTGGCAGCCAGCAGTGAGTTTCGCCAGGATTTGTATTACCGGCTGAAAGTGGTAGAGCTGCGCATCCCTGCACTGCGTGAACGTGGCAAAGATATTCTGATGCTGGCTGAAAAATTGATGAGCCGGGTCTGTGAGAAAATGAGACAGGAGCCACATTCCTATTCTCCGGAAGCCATGGCCGCTATTTGCCAGCACCAGTGGCCGGGCAACGTTCGGGAGCTGGAACATGCGATAGAACGCGCTGTTATCCTGTGCGATGACAATATCATCACACCGGAATACCTTGACCTTGATGTGCGGGTTAAAGCCTCTCTGTTTAAAGTTGACGCGCAGTTAAAGCATGAGGGCAACGCTCAGAATGGTCTGACACTGGAAGACTACTTCCAGCGCTTCGTACTTGAGCACCAGGACCAGATGACGGAAACAGATCTGGCACAAAAGCTGGGCATCAGCCGTAAGACGCTCTGGGAGCGTCGGCAAAAGCTGGGCATTCCACGGAAAAAGGCGTCTGCAACCTGAGCGACCTGTCGGGGCTGTCAGTCCCGGCCTTTTTTCAGTTCTTCAATTTTAAGCTCACTTTGAAGGGTTTGTACGGATTGGGCTGCATGCATTTCGGCAGTTTGCAGTTTTTTCTCTCTGGCCTGAAGGGATTTGTAATAGGCTTCAGCTTCATCCAGTTCCTGTCTGAGCTCATCGATTCGCTCTGCCAGCACTTCATCAGGCTCATCACTGGTTTCCAGCATCGCCATACTGCCATTCAACCTGGACAGGTGCTGTGCCTGTTCGCCTGCATCGTGCTGAACCGAAGCAATCTCTTCATTCAGAGCCTGATGGAAAGCAATGGTTTCATCCAGTTTCTTGTGTAACTGATTCAATTCATCATCTTTCATAGAGTCTGACCATACCAGCCAACAGTCTTTGGTCTGGTATGCAATTTCCTTTTAGATTTATGGCTGAATAGTCATTATAGCTTTGTCTGGAAACGATCAATGGGTTGGGCAGACGGGCTGATAGCCTGTTCTTCTTGCCGTGCCTGCCGCTTCGCTTTTCTCAGCTCAGCTTTTTCCTGCTTTTCTTGCTGCTTAGCACTTTTACGGCTGTCTTTAGCTGTCGTAATTTCCTGTTTGAGGCGGTTCACTTCACTGTCCGCCTGTGAATGCACCTTCTGTACCTGCTCCCGGAAACCGGGTAGTTCAATGCCTCTTGCACTGGCTTTGCGCTCAGATTGCAATAACTTCTCCGAGCCACTCAAAATCGCTTTGGCCCGGGATAGCTGACTGTCCAGCGAGCGAACATGACGGGTATGGTCACGCACAGAATTGAGCGAGCCCGAAGGCTCTTGATTGAATGTTAAAACGCTCTTCTGAAGTGACCGGAAAGCGTTATGCAACCGCCTGGTAGAACGCTGTCCGGATTTAAAGACACTGAGTTTTTCCTTGGCTTCTGCCAGCTCCTGTTTTGCTTCTGTTACTGCAGCGCGGGCATCCCTGAGAACCTCATGAGCCTGACTGGCAATGCCTGAACCGGGGTTTTCGATAAAACTGTAATCAGCCATTGCAGGCATTTTGGCTATATCCTTCACGTTATTTTTCAGGCGTCTGACCACCTGAAGCTCCCGGTCCAGCTGCTGAATCTGCCGTTTGTACTCATTTTCGCTGCCTTTGCTTTCGGCTTTGCGCCTGTTGTTCCTGAAGTACTTAACATCTCTGGCCAGCTCTTCCAGATTACCTTCAAGCGAAGCAGAAGAGTCCTCAGACCGGGTATCAGACAGCTGAGTTTTCACCTTGTCGGCAGGCAGTCTTTCAGCTTTTCGTTCCTGAATCGATGACTGTTTTGGAATAGAAGACTGGCTGGGAGCCATGCGTAACATCGCCTTGCCTTTTTCAGGCGTGATGCCGGAGCGATTGAAGCGCTCAGAATTGGTAGCGGAGTCTGAAGAAGCCCTGCCAGTATCCGACTGCCTGGCATTTTCCTGACCGGCACGTCCCTGAATAGAAGTAACGGCTCCCGGGTGCGAATTGATTGTTGCCATAGTCCCTGCTGCACACCTTCTGACACGACTAAAAAACAAAAAGAGCCTCAATAAAAAGGCTCTCCTGTAAATCTAGCAGCATAACAAGTCGTTCAGCGACGCATCCGGGAATGATACTTCTTCACCCATTCCAGAAGTTTCTCCGGGGCATGAGCCCGTTTCCATTCGCCCGCTGCATACTTGTTGGATTCGCTCAGGGTTGGGTAAATATGAATCGTACCCAAGATTTTGTTCATGCCCAGCCCATGCTTCATGGCACTGATGTATTCTGCAATCAGCTCACCCGCATGATAACCAACAATGGTGACACCCAGAATCTTGTCCTTTCCGGGCCGGGTCAGCACTTTGACAAAGCCTCTGGCTTCTTCGTCGGCAATGGCACGATCCAGATCGTCAATGCCATATTTTGTGACCTCGTACTCAATACCCTGCGCCTGTGCTTCCGTCTCATTCAGTCCGACTCTTGCCACCTCCGGGTCTGTAAAGGTGCACCAGGGAATCACCGAGTAATCCACCCTGAACTTCTTAAACCGGCCAAACAGGGCGTTTACAGTGGCATACCAGGCCTGATGCGCCGCTACGTGGGTAAACTGATAAGGTCCGGCCACATCACCGCAGGCGTAAATATTAGGGAAACGGGTCTGCATATAATCATTGACCTGCAGGGTTCCCCGTTCCGTTAGTTCAATCCCCAGTGTTTCCAGCCCCATATTACTGGTGTTGGCCTGTCGCCCCGTGGCAAACAGTACGGCATCAAACTCAATGTCTACCTTTTCGCCTTCCACGCCTGCTTCCAGCCACTGCCGGTCATCCTCAGCATGGAAAGAGCGAGCTTCATGCCTCAACCTCAGGTCGACACCCTCATCGATAAACTGTGCCTGCACCTGCTCTGATACATCCTGATCTTCACGATGAAGCAGGCGGGTGCCATGATCCAGCTGAATCACGTGAATGCCCAGGCGGCTAAATGCCTGGGCCAGTTCACAGCCAATGGGGCCGCCACCAATAACCAGAAGGGTGCCGGGCTTTTCACGAATCTCCCATATGGTGTCGGAGGTATACCATTTCACCCGGTCCAGCCCCGGTAAGGGTGGCACATAAGGACGTCCGCCACTGGCAATGATCAGGTTACGGCTGGTAATACGTCTGCCATCGACTTCCACCTCCCAGGGGGACAGTACTTTGGCAGAGCCTGTTACGCAATCCACTCCCAGACCGGTATACCGCTCAACCGAGTCATGGGGCTCAATTTTCTGAACCACCGACTGAACCCTTTCCATAACGGCCCTGAAGTTCACACCGGCTTTAACGTTCTCAAGCCCGAACTCCTCAGCCCGCTGCATATAGTGCGCCATTTTGGCAGACCGAAGCAGAGCCTTACTGGGAACGCAGCCCGTGTTGAGGCAGTCCCCACCCATTTTGTGCTTTTCAATCAGCGAGACCTTAGCCTTAACGGCTGCGGCAATATAGCTGCTGACCAGCCCGGCAGAACCTGCCCCAATCACGGTCAGGTTGTTATCAAACTGAAGCGGTTTGCGGAAGGGCTTATAAATCCGGCGCCTGCGCAGTAGTTCCAGTGCGCTTCGTGCCAGCCAGGGGAACAGCGCCAGCAGGACAAAAGACCCAATCAGTTCCGGGGTCAGAATCCCCGAAACAGACAGCTCTTTCACCTGCCCCAGCTGAGCCCCGGCATTCACATACACAATCGTTCCCGGCAACATACCCAGCTGGCTCACCCAATAAAACGTCCAGGCCCTGATGGGCGTCAGCCCCATCACCAGATTGATCACAAAGAACGGTACCGCTGGAATCAGCCGCAGGGTGGCGAGATAGAAAGGACCGTCTTTTCTGATCCCTTTATTAATGGTCTCCATGTAGTCGGTGAAGTTGCTCTGCACCCAGTCCCTGAGCAGGGTACGGGAAAAAAGAAAGGCAAGAGTGGCTCCAATACTGCTGGCAAAAGAAATAATCAGAAACCCGGTGCCAAGACCGAAAATAGCCCCGCCAATCAGGGTAAGAATAGCGGCACCCGGAAGAGAAAGCCCTGTTACCGCCACATAAATAAAAAAGAAAAAACCGACTGTCAGCAGTGGATTCTCAGAGTAAAGGGACTGGAAGAAGTCTCTCGTCAGGTACTGCTGTGCATCCAGCGAGTAAAAAGCACCAATGGCTGTAACCAGTACCAGCAGCAAAATAATTTTCGTTTTATTCATAGTCTGTTAAATGGTTTAACTCGTTTGTTTACAGGCAACACAAGACTTACTACGTATTTCCCGTATAATCTCATCAAGCGTTCAGGTAGACAAATCAACAGGTGCAAGCAGTTTCATGATTCAACGCCCATTCCCCGGCAGCCGTCCACGACGCATGCGTTTCAACAGTTTCTCCCGCCAACTGATGCAGGAAAACTCTTTATCGGCCAGTGACCTGATTTACCCTGTTTTCGTAAAGGAAGGTGTGAATGACAGGGAAGCCGTGCCTTCCATGCCGGGAGTGGAACGTGTCACTATTGACCAGCTGTTACGGGAGGCCGATGAGCTGGTCAGCCTGGGTATACCCGCCATTGCCCTGTTTCCGGTAATCCCGCAGGATAAGAAATCCGATGATGCCACGGAAGCTTATAACCCGGAAGGACTGGTTCAGCGCACAGTTCGCGCTATTAAGCAGCAGTACCCGGAGCTGGGGGTAATCACCGATGTGGCACTGGACCCGTTCACCAGCCATGGTCTGGATGGACTGGTGGATGAAACCGGCTATGTCATCAATGACCCGACTGTTGAGGTGCTGGTAAAACAGGCATTATCCCACGCAGAAGCGGGTGCCGATATCGTTGCCCCTTCAGATATGATGGACGGCCGAATCGGAGCCATCCGGCAAGCTCTGGAAGAAACCGGCTTTAACAACACCTCCATACTGGCCTACTCGGCCAAATACGCGTCAGCCTACTACGGACCTTTCAGGGATGCCGTGGGGTCAGCCGGCAACCTTGGAAAAGGCAATAAATACACGTTCCAGATGGATGTCGCCAATTCCGATGAAGCGCTGCACGAAGTCGCTGCTGACCTGGCAGAAGGTGCAGATATGGTGATGGTGAAGCCCGGCATGCCTTATCTGGACGTTTTACGCAGGGTCAAAGAAGAATTTAAAGTACCCACCTTTGCTTATCAGGTCAGCGGTGAATATGCCATGCACAAGGCTGCCGCAGAAAACGGCTGGCTGGACGGTGAAAAAGTCATGATGGAATCATTGCTGTGCTTTAAACGTGCCGGTGCTGACGCCATTCTGACCTATTTCGCCAAAGATGCAGCAAAATGCCTTAGAAGTTAAATCCAGCTGTATTGCCAGCCTGAAAAACGAATATGAGGCTATATATAAATAAGAATCATTTTTTTGTAACAGTTTTCTGGTAGCTTGGGGCAGTTTGCCCCGGCGCCTTCAGAACGCAGTAAGAGTTTCTATGGACAATACCCAACAACCTTCCTCACGATCAGCCACACCAGCCGATGAATCTGCCACAAGTGGGTCATCAGCCTCTCAGCAGGATGCGGTAAAGGCGCCTCCCCGGATCACTGACCTGAGTAACCCGGAATACTACATCAACCGGGAACTGAGTCATTTACAGTTCAACACCCGGGTGCTGGAGCAGGCACTTAACGAAGAACACCCCCTGCTTGAGCGCCTGCGCTTTCTGTTGATCTACAGCTCCAACATTGATGAGTTTTTTGAAATTCGTGTTGCCGGATTGAAACAGCAGATCGGTTACGGTCGTGAACTGGTGGGTCTGGATGGTATGGGACCACAGGCAGTACTGAAAGAAATTAACACTTATGCCAAAGAGCAGGTAACCCGTCAGTACCAAATTCTGAATGAAACCCTGCTGCCCGCATTGAAGCAGGAAAACATCCATTTTCTCAAGCGTTCAGAACTGAATGAAAAGCAGAGAATCTGGATCAAGCGTTTCTTCTACCACGAAGTCATGCCGATTATCAGCCCCATCGGCCTCGATCCGGCGCACCCGTTCCCACGCCTGGCCAATAAACTGCTCTGCTTTATTGTCTCGCTGGAAGGCAAAGACGCCTTTGGCCGTGATACTGGCATGGCTGTTATTCCTGCCCCCCGTTCACTGCCACGGGTCGTCAAGCTTCCTGATGATATCTGCGATAACGACGGTACGAACTACGTGTTTTTGTCGTCTATCATTCATCGCCACATGGAAGACCTGTTCCCGGGCATGAAGGTCAAGGGCTGCTACCAGTTCCCGCCTGACCCGCAACAGTGACCTTGACCTGGAAGACGAGGTTGAAGACCTTGCCAAGGCGCTTCAGGGAGAACTGCTTTCCCGTCGTTACGGTGAAGCGGTGCGTCTGGAAGTCGTCGACAACTGTCCACAGCCTCTGGTCGACTTCCTGTTAAAAGAATTTGGTCTGACGGAAGAAGAAGTTTACCGTGTGAATGGTCCTGTGAACCTGACCCGCCTGATGTCAGTTTGCAACAATGGCACTAATGAACATCTGACCTACCCGCCTTTCACACCGGAATATCCGAAGGTTTTGCAGACTCGCCCGAACAGCACCGAAAACGTGCTGGATTACGTAAAGAAAGCCGATATTCTGTTGCATCATCCCTACGAGTCCTTCACACCGGTCATTGATATGCTGCGTCAGGCAGCGAAAGACCCTAACGTATTGGCGATTCGCCAGACGCTGTACCGAACCGGAGCCCATTCAGAAATGGCAGATGCTTTGGTAGAAGCAGCACGGCATGGTAAAGAAGTGACAGTTGTGGTGGAAATACGGGCAAGGTTTGATGAAGAAGAAAACCTTGCGCTGGCATTGCGACTGCAGGAAGCCGGAGCCGTTGTCGTTTATGGGGTGGTGGGTTATAAGACCCATGCCAAAATGATGCTGATCGTGCGGCGGGAAGGTCGGAGTATTCAGCGCTATGCCCATCTGGGTACTGGTAATTATCATGCTGGCAATGCCCGCCTGTATACCGACTACAGTCTGCTGACCTGTGACAAGGATATCACCAACGACGTTCGCAAGATTTTCCAGCAACTGACCGGCATGGGCAAAGCTTTCAAGGTGAGAAAGCTTCTGCACGCCCCCTTTACCCTGAAGAAAGGCCTGATTGACCGTATCAACCATGAAGCCGCCAATGCCAAAGAGGGCAAAAGCGCCCGGATCATTATCAAGATTAACGCCCTGACTGAAAAGCAGATGATTCGCGCGCTTTACAAGGCTTCTCAGGCAGGTGTAAACATCGACCTGATTGTACGGGGCATCTGCTGTCTCAGACCCGGCATTGAAGGCTTGTCGGAGAATATTAAGGTTCGTTCCATCGTTGGCCGTTTTCTGGAGCATTCCCGTGTTTTCTACTTTGAAAACGATGGTGAAAGCCAGGTTTACTGTTCCAGCGCCGACGGCATGAGCAGAAACCTGAATAACCGGATCGAAACCTGTTTCCCGGTTGAAGAACCCAAAATGGCTAACCGTATCAGGAAAGAGCTGGAACTGTTTCTGAGTGACAATGTTCGCAGCTGGACACTGCAAAGTGATGGTTCTTATGTACAGAACAAACCAACACGCGGACAGCGTCGTCGAAATGTTCAGCGCAAACTGCTGGAAACCCTGACCAACTACGTACCCTGAACCCGTCAGGCTCTCCGTATCAGGCTCTGGAAAACCAGAGCCTGACGTTCAGAGCTTTCTATGTTCAAGACAGGGCATCTGCGTACGAATCTCCTGCAGAACCTTTATATCCAACTCTGCAACCAGAACAGCCGGATCTTTTTTTGCCTTTGCCAGTACTTCGCCCCAGGGTGAAATAATCATACTATGCCCCCAGGTCTGTCGTTTATTGGAATGGACACCACCCTGGTTGGCTGCCAGTACATAGCACTGATTTTCAATTGCCCTGGCTCTCAGCAACACTTCCCAGTGGCTTTGCCCTGTGGCGTGGGTAAAGGCGGAAGGTACGGTAAGAATATTGGCACCGGCAGACACCAGCTTTCGGAACAGTTCCGGGAATCTCAGGTCATAGCAGATGCTTAAACCGACTTTCGCTTCCCCCATATCAACGACGAATGGCTGATCACCTGCTGAATAGTCACTGGACTCCCGATATAAGCGGTGCTGATCTGCAACACTGGCATCAAACAGATGGATTTTGTCATAACGGCTTTCCAGCAACCCCTGAGGGTTAAACACAAAACAGGATGCCCTGCTGTTTTGTCCGGCATCGACCTGAAAAGGAATGGAGCCGCCTATCAACCAGGCTTTGTGTCGCCTGGCAGTGTCTGCCATCCACTGCCTGACTTCTGTCGTATTTTTTCCGAAAGCAGAAACATCGCCACCAAACTGGGCAAAACACTCAGGTAACAGAATTAAATCAACAGCTTCGTTTATTATGGGAGCAAGCTGAACATCAATATGGGCAAGATTATCACGGACATCATTGCTGGAGCATAGTTGCACGACAGCGGCTTTAAGCATGGATAAAACCTCTGTAATTATAAAAACAATACTGCCTGTAAAACTTTTCTTCTTTTATTAACACTGACACACTTAACCCTATTAATAAATCAAAGGCTGCGTTTTTATGTGCCTGATTATTTTTTCCTGGAAGCCTGATGCCAGACACCCGCTGATATTACTGGCGAACCGGGACGAGTTCTATGACCGCCCAACGGCACAGGCTCACTTCTGGGAAGATCATCCTGATATTTTCGGAGGCCGGGACAAAAAGGCATGGGGCAGCTGGCTGGCGCTGAACCGGTCCGGTCGTTTTGCAGCGGTGACCAATTATCGCCAGTGGCCAGCTCCTGAAGGAGAGATTTCAAGGGGGCAACTGGTAAAAGACTGTTTGGACAGCTCTCTCTCAACACATTCGTTCATAAACAACGTTCAGAAAAATGCCCTCCGGTACAGTGGATTCAACTTTCTGGCAGGCAGCATTAATGAACTTTATTACTATTCCAATATTGAAGGCGTAGTGAAGAAGCTGGAACCCGGTATTTATGGGCTGTGCAATAAGTTTCTGAACACACCCTGGCCGAAACTGCTAAGCACCAGGGAAGCCGTCACTAAAGCACTGAACAGGGATAATTTCGCAGAGCCGGAAGCTCTGCTGCAAATTATGCAGGATACGACAACGTTCCCTGACCATTTGCTACCAGACACGGGCATAGGCAGGGAAAAGGAGAAGTGGCTTTCCAGTGCGTTTGTCAGCAGCCCGGACTATGGAACAAGAAACACCAGTGTATTGATATTTAATCGTCACAAAGAAGTCAGCTGGCATGAACAGACTTACGGCACAAACGGCTGCCATTTAGAGTGGAAGCACTTTTCTATTGGTTATGAGTGATCTCCCTGCTACTCCAAAGAAAAGTGGCTACCTTCTTATTATTTGCAAAATAAGAGGATTTCAGAATGCTGGGTAAAATACTGAGTTTTCGCTACCTTCTTTCTGCTGCGCTGCTATTGCCAACACTGCTCGTATCAACACTTTTAGCATCAACGCTGTCTCTGGAGCAGGAAGAAAACTGGCAAACGATTGGTACTACACATGTACGATCAACAGCGCAGATGGTCACCATACCGATACTGAAATCATTTCAGAGCAGTAACATTAAATCTATTCGTTTTCATGCTTCAAAAGGCGACATAGAAATACGCTATGCCAAACTGATACTGAACGACGGAGACAATATCAATGTCAGCATTCAGAGAACTGTTCGGTCCGGCTTAAATTCAAGGATCATTCCTGTCGAAATCCATGATCGCGTCATCAAAAAAGTCATCCTCTTTTACGAGGTTCAAAGAACAGACGTCGTACGCATCGACCTGCAGGCACAAATATCATCTGAAGATTGAGAAGCCGCCTTAAGGGCTGAATCAAGCCTATGCCTGAATGCAGCCCGATTGATTACCAGTGCCAGACCTGGTCATACCCGTTCAAACAGTCAGCAAGGTTCGAACGTGCAACTTTGTTCAATCCTTCCAGCAGTTCAGATTCCTTTATGCCCCTGGCATCCAGGTCCTCACGGACGACAAACACCTTACAACCCTTTTCAATAAGTGCTTCAATATCCCCAACAATATCCGGCGGCTGAGTCTGGGGCTCTTTACCAATAGCCAGTCCGCCGGCGTCCTGCTCCAGAACACCGTAATTGACGGCATTCCCCTGAAGCAATACATCCATGTCCGCGCCCGCTCCTTTGATCGCATGACTGAGCCAGATAATGGTGTCATCCTGCTCTTCAATCGTGGCCCGATAAGCGGTTTCTACGATACTCAAGACTTTCATCGCTGTTCCTCACCGGGTTGGGATGATCAGGGTATTATCCGAAGCACTGGCAAACTTCCATAAATCAGCAGGACTGCCACGCCCAACACCTTCAACGCTTTCATCCATACCCCTTTCATCCACGCACAGCCCGCAGTTAATCCACTCCAGACTGCCACCACTGGCTTCTGCCAGCTTATGCAGGGCAATGACCCATTTATGCGACAGCGGATGATCTTCTTCGTCCACATCCCGGCCATGCACTGCATTGGCATGAGGTCGTTGCCGGGCAAAGGCCAGGCCCACAGCGCCTTCATAGGCAAAGACTTTCAGGTTATGCCCTTCTCGTGCGGCAATATCCAGTAAACGAAATGCCGTGGTTGTCCGGGAATTTTCAAACGGAGCATCCATCAACGCAAAGGTCAGGGTTTTCTGTTCAGACATTCAAAACTCCGATACAACGATTATCAATGCCAAAGTACTTTTCTGCCCTGTACCATTTGCTCAATAACTACATCAAGCGGCGCAGCCATAATCCCTTCAGCCAGAGAACCCGGGTCAATGCCCCGTTCCTGAAGGGAAAAGTCATCTGCAAGGATTTCTACACCTTGTCGGGACATATCAGTCAGTGTTCTGGAAGCATCGCACGGGCGGGCAGGAAGAACGCCATTTTGCACCAGAAGCAAAGTGACCTTCCTGCCACTTTTCACAAGCTCTTCTGCCAACTGATGATAATGACTGCAGCCGCTGTCAAACGGGTCCCGGGATTCGATCAACAGATAATCGGACATACTGGCACCTTTTAATCAATGCCAGAAGAATAGACAACAATCGGAGAAAAGGGGGAAGGAAATCAGTCGGTGAATCGGCGGCTCTTAATACCCAGAACTTTACCAAGTCCTTCACGACACAGTGCCAGCTCAAGAGAGCTGCGAATCACCTGAGCGTTATCCATCGTCAACACTTCAGCCAGTATATCCCTGGCCTTTTCCATGGTCATCCGCCTCAATGCCCACTTCACTTTAAGCAGGTTGGTGGCACTCATGGACAACATATCAACACCCATTGCCATTAACAGGACTGCCGCTGCAGGGTCTCCGGCAAGTTCGCCACAAATGCTGACGGTTTTACCTTCTTTATGGGCATCTTCAACGACTTTCTGCAAAGCCTGTAACACCGCCGGATGGTAGGAATTATACAGGTCGGCCACACGGGGGTTATTCCGGTCAACCGCCAGCAGGTACTGAGTAAGGTCATTAGAGCCGATGGACAGGAAGTCAACCTGCTTTGCCAGATCCCTGACCTGATAGACCGCCGCTGGTACCTCGATCATGACACCGACCGGCGGCATCACCACAGGCAGACCTTCAGACAATACTTCGGTATGCGCGCGATGAATAAGGTGCATCGCCTCTTCCACCTCAAACACGCTGGTAATCATTGGCAGCATAATCCGGAGGTTATCCAGCCCGACACTGGCCTTGAGCATGGCCCGCACCTGCACCAGAAAAATTTCCGGATGATCCAGTGTCACCCGAATGCCTCGCCAGCCAAGGAACGGATTATCTTCTTCAATCGGGAAATAACTCAGGGACTTATCACCACCAATATCAAGTGTTCGCATGGTCACAGGTCTTGGCGCAAAGGCTTCCAGCTGGTGCCGGTAGATTTTTTCCTGTTCCAGTTCGCTGGGAAAGCGTTCTCTCAGCAGGAAGGGTACTTCTGTCCTGTAAAGACCCACACCTTCAGCTCCCCGATCCAGTGAACGAACGGTATCAGTCATCAACCCGGTGTTTACCCACAGAGGTATTCGATAGTTATCAGGCGTCAGGCAGGGCAAACCACTGATTGCTTCAAGCCCTTCGGTAAACTGCTGCTCCTCTTCAACCACCACCTGATAGTGTTCCAGCAATTCAGCGGAAGGGGTTGAGTAAACCAGCCCAAGGTTACCGTCAACGATTAGCTGATTTCCCGACAGTTTCAGGAAAGGCAGATCAACGGCTCCCATCACCGTAGGAATACCAAGCGCCCTGGCCAGAATGGCGGCATGCGAATTGCCTGATCCCTGCACAGACACCAGACCTGACAGCTGCTCATGAGGAACGTCGGCCAGCATGACAGGTGTCAGCTCTTCACTGACCAGAATCGTATTGTCCGGATAACTGATGCTGTTTTTGTCTTCTTTCTGGAGGTAGGACAGCACCCGTCGACCAAGGTCTTTGACATCCGCTGCACGTTCCCGCAGGTAAGCATCTTCCATCTTTTCGAAATTACGGACATGCTCATCAATCACATACCGCAGGGCACCGGGAGCCCAGCTCCCTGCCCTTATCTGGTTACGGATTTCAAGCCCTAAAGCATTGTCGTCCAGCATACGGAGATAAACATCAAACAAAGCCTGTTCTTCGACGGGGAGCAGGTCTGAGAGTTTTTCTGCCGTTGCTTTCATATCCGTACGAACGGCTTCCAGCGCCCGATCCAACAAAGCCAGTTCTGCGTCAAGATCGTCATGCTGTCGATCAGGCACAGACCCCAGGTCAGCCGGAGGTGCAACGACAACTGCTTCACCGATGGCAACACCTGAGGCACCGGCAGTACCCTGAAATCTGGCCGTTTTTCTGGGGTTGTTCGGTGTAACGAGAAGGGAGCCTGTGGCTTCGGCGTGGGCTATCACTCCTGCCAGCTGGGCAGACATGGTAACCAAAAACGCTTCTTCGTGTTCATCAAAACGACGGCGTTCTTTTTGCTGAACCACCATAACACCAAGGATCTGGCGATGATGGATAATAGGCACCCCGAGAAACGAATGATAACGTTCCTCGCCGGTTTCTTTGATGTAGAGAAATCTGGGATGTGCAGCAGCGTCTTCAAGGTTGATCGGCTCTTCCCGGAGCCCGACCTGCCCGACCAGCCCTTCGGACTGGGTCATTTTCACCACCCCGACTGCAGAAGGGTTCAGCCCTTCCGTAGCACTCAGGGTGTATTCACTCTGTTCCTGGTCGAACAGGTAAACGGAACAGACGTCTGTCTTCATGGCGTCACGAACACGCTGCACAATAATCTGCAACGCAGCCCTGAGGTCAGAGGCAGCACTGACTTCCTGAACAATTGTGCGCAGGGTGTTCAACATAGTCGTCTGCTCTTAACCTCCGCCTGAAATTCCTTAATCGGTGACGCCTGTATTAAACCGGTGACGCCTCTATTAAGCAGTACCTGCCTCAGGTCGTGCCTGTACCGGATAGCATCAACATCAGAGTGTGTCAGGGTTTGTCAATCACCGCCACCCTGCAGGCGTCCAATCCTTGGAGCCAGCTCCCGCAAAGCTCGTCGATACACTTCCCGCTTGAATGACACAACCTGCCCAAGAGGGTACCAATAACTGACCCAACGCCATCCGTCAAATTCGGGGGACGGTGTATGATCCACGCTGACACGGTCATCGCTTGTGAGCAACTTCAGCAGGAACCACTTCTGTTTCTGTCCGATACAGAGTGGGTACTGCTCTCTGCGTACAAGACGTCGAGGCAATCGATAACGCAACCATCCCCGGGTACAGGCCAGAATTTCAACGTCTTCCGGCTGAAGACCTATCTCTTCATAGAGCTCCCGGTACATGGCCTCTTCCGGAGATTCTCCATCATTGATTCCCCCCTGGGGGAATTGCCATGCGTCCTGTCTTATACGCCGCGCCCAAAGGACCTGACCGTGTTGATTTGCGAGGATAATACCGACGTTTGGTCTGAATCCATCTGAATCAATCACGCCTGCGGCTACCTAAAATGTTTCTTATAACGCATTGTTTCACAAACGGCGTAAACACAGCAACGAAGATGCCAATTTACTTGGACTAATATTGATCTGCCTCTGAAAACAGACAGGTTAGTCCTTACTTACAGGTTATCTGCATCCACAAACCAGCAAAAATTCCAGTTAAAAGCTGACCTTAGTCCTGTTTTTGTCATATTGATGTCTTAGACTGTTCCGGTCTGAACTGCGTCCTTAACTATTTCATGGCCTGCAGTTATAAAAATTTTATCAGCCGTGCAGTCTAGCAGGAGGTTATGTGGCTCTCGCAATCTTTGATCTGGATAATACCCTGATCGCCAATGACAGCGATTATCTCTGGGGTGAGTTCGTGTGTGAGCAGGAACTGGTGGATGTGGAAACCTATCGTAAGGGAAACGCTTATTTTCATCAGCAATATGAGCAGGCTTCTCTGGATATTTATGAGTACCTGAATTTTGCCCTTGAACCACTGACCCGCTACAGCATGGATGAGCTGAAGCAGTACCATGAGCTGTTTATGGATCAGCACATTCGCCCGATTATGCTGGAAAAAGCACGGATTCTACTGCAAAAACACCGGAACCGGGGTGATCATCTGATGATCATTACCGCCACCAACCGCTTCGTAGTCGAGCCTATCGCCGACGAGTTTGGTGTCGACACACTGCTGGCTATTGAGCTGGAAATAAAGAATAACCGCTACACTGGCAAAGTGACTGGTACCCCAACCTTTCAGGACGGCAAGGTAACACGTCTGCAGGAATGGCTGACCGAAAACCCGGGGTTCAGTATGGAAGGCAGCTATTTTTACAGTGACTCTAAAAATGACCTGCCGCTGCTGCAAAAGGTGGATTTCCCGTTTGCTGTTAATCCAGACCCTGAGCTGGAAAAAACAGCACGGGAAAACGACTGGCCGGTGCTTAACCTGCGTTAACCCATTTTAAAGCGGGCTGTAAAATGCCTGAGTACCGGCGGTTCATAAATCATCTGAACACCTTGAATGCTCTCAGCCCGCTCATTAACCGCCTGTAATGCCTCAGCCACATAATCCATGTGGTCGTTGGTATACACTCTTCTGGGAATCGTCAGGCGCATCAATTCCATAGGCGAAGGCTTCTGCTCACCGGTTTTAGGGTCACGCCCAAGCAACAGTGAACCGATTTCAACGCCCCTGACCCCCGACTCCAGATACAGTTCATTGGACAATGCCAGTGCCGGAAACTGTTCAGACGGAATATGCGGCAGCATCCTTTTAGCATCAATGAATACAGCATGCCCACCTGTCGGGGACTGAATCGGTATCCCTGCCTGACTCAGACACTCTCCCAGATACGCAACCTGCCCGATGCGATAGCTGAGAAAGTCTTCGCTCATTCCTTCCCTGAGCCCGGTAGCCAGAGCCTCCATATCCCGCCCAGTCATACCGCCATAAGTAATAAACCCTTCCATCGGCACACAGCGAACCGATACGTTGCGGTAAAGGTCCTCATCGTCCCGGATACAACACAAACCACCGCTGTTCACCACCGGATCTTTTTTGGCCGAGAGCGTCAGCATATCCCCGTAGCTGAACATCTCCCGAATAATGTCCGGCAATGATACCTCTGCATAATCTGGATCGCGCTGTTTGATAAACCATGCGTTTTCACAGAAGCGCGCACAATCCAGAATAACCGGAATATCATGTTGTCTGGCGATTTCACTGACGGCTCGTATATTCCCCATGGAAACCGGCTGCCCGCCAACACTGTTGCAGGTGATCGTGATAATAATGCCGGCAATTTGCCTAACTTCCGTTGTGGCAATGCTTTCCTGAAGACAGTTAAGGTCAAAGTCACCTTTCCACAGGTCGGCAGAGCCGGTATCAAACGCCTCGGCCTTAACCAGATTAATAGCCTGACCGCCTGCCAGCTCCACATGAGCTGCCGTGGTGTCAAAGTGGTAGTTAGAAATAAAAACGGGTTGGCTATGGCCGGTCCGGGCTATCAGTTCAGGAAATAAAATCTGTTCTGCTCCCCGTCCCTGATGGGTCGGCAGGACATATTCGTAACCAAAGATTTCCTGAGCCACCTGCTGAAGTCGAATAAAGCTTTTACTGCCCGCATAAGCCTCATCCCCGACCATTAAGGCAGACCACTGCCGGTCGCTCATGGCACCGGTTCCAGAGTCTGTCAGAAGATCAATGTAAACATCATCGCTCTTTAACAGAAAAGGATTGTAGCCCGCTGTCCGTAAAGCCTGTTCCCGCTCAACTCTGGTGGTCATCCGGATCGGCTCCACCATTTTTATACGAAAAGGTTCGGGTATTCTTTTCATGCCCTGGTTCCGGTTATATAAGAATCAAGACAATAGTTTAGGTGCTGGCAGACATTGCGCCTGCCAAAACCTGTAAACGGAGCTTTATACCCGTGTCACCCTGGCAGTCATCGCCTTGATGTATTCCGTTTCCGGAATGGCTGGCAGGATTGGGTGATCCGGTCCCTGATGACCCTGTTCAATAATCTGCAGGTTTCGCTCAATATGGCGACTGCCTGCACGCAAAGCGTCCAGCATACTGTCACGCTGCAGGTGCATGGAACAGGAACAGGCCACCAGAATGCCATCCTTGCTCAACAACCGCATGGCCATCTCATTGATGCGGCGGTAAGCCAGTTCACCGGCTTTAATGTCTTTACGGCGTTTAATAAACGCGGGTGGGTCAACAATAATGACGTCAAACTGCTCACCTTCGGCTTTCAGCTGTTTCAGGGCCTCAAACGCATCGCCCTGCATGGTGCCGACTTTGTCCTTCAGGCCGTTCAGTTCGGCATTTCGATGAACCAGATCAACAGCTTTTTCAGAAGCATCCACACAGATCACTTCTTCCGCACCAAAGGCTGCGCACTGAACACCCCAGCCACCGACATAACTGAATACGTCCAGAACCCGCTTGCCTTTTACGTAATGGCGCAGACGGTCACGGTTCAGGCGATGATCGTAGAACCAGCCGGTTTTCTGTCCTTTCATGACCGGAGCCAGGAAGCGTACACCGTTTTCTTCCAGCTCCACCTCATCAGGCACTTCGCCATGAGCCACCTCAATGTACTCCGGCAGGTTCTCCAGTTTGCGGGAAGACCCATCGTTTTTCAGCAAAATACCTGTCGGCTTCAGCACCTGCACCAATGCTTCTACAATCTGGTCTTTCACCAGCTCCATACCGGCCGTAGAAATCTGCACCACCAGTACATCGTTAAACCGGTCGACCACCAGACCCGGCAAACTGTCGCTGTCACCAAAAATCAATCGGTAGCAGGGCTTGTCGAACAAACGCTCACGCAGGCTCAGGGCAACTTTAATTCGATGCACCAGCAGGGATTTGTCGAGCATATACTGTGCATCACGACTCACCAGACGAGCGCAGATCAGCGTATTCGGATTAACATAACCCGTGCCAATGGCTTTGCCTGCCGCGTTTTCAATGACAACCAGCTCACCGGTAGAGAAACCTTTCAGAGGTGTTGCCTTAGTGTCGACTTCGTTGCTGTAAATCCACAAATGGCCTGCTTTCAGACGGCGGTCAGCCCGGTCTTTCAGCCGCAATGCTTTATGAGTCATAGAGGGGAATGCCCGATGGGTAAACAGTTATTAATTAAACAGAGGGAGCGCATTATACAGATTCAAGCGTTCTGGACATCACGATCTTGTCGACACCGCTGATGTTATCCACATACTCTTTCACCCTGACGTAGCCACGGTCTTCATAAAACTGGATGGTTTGAATATCAGGACCAAGACATTCCACCTCTATGGATTTACACGTTAGTGCAACCTGTTCTTCTGCCACGTCCATCAGCATCTGTCCAATCCCCTGCTGACGAAGCGCCTGAGCGACCCAGACAATATCAATTCGATTACTCTGCAAAGCCAGCATGCCCACAAGGTCTGGCCCATCAACCGCTACCAGCATATCCGGCCAGATACCCTGCACATATTTTTCAATGTCTCCCCCTTCGGACCAGGGGCGCAACTGCTCAGCCTCAACCAGTTCTCCATAACTGGCCAGCAGGGACTCCTTGCAGAGTTTAACCAGAGGCTTTATATCAATTTCCTGAGCTTTACGAACAATTGTACTGCTCACTGGCGTACCCTCTATTAACATCATGAGTGTGCTGCTTATGTTGGGTTGCAGGAGAGGATATTCAACCGGCTGTTTTTCGACCAGGGACATTAAGGAGGAAACCACCTGAGAATCAGTAAAAACCCATCAAATTATCCAATAAAACCCATAAGTATTAGAAATATACGGATAGGTTAGGGCTGTGTTCATCTTTAGTCTGCTATCTACAGTACTGAAGACAGGAGTATTACCCATGTCCAGTGATAGCCATAACAAGGAAAAACAGCTCATGGAAACCTACCAGGAGTCCCTTGCCCGGCTGTTGATCAAATATAACGACCTGCCAGACAGCGAACCCCTGCGAGAACTGGTAGCCGCTGCCCAGTCAGGTTTTACCCAGGGTGCCAATGAATTTGTTGATCAGGCGTTGCAATCGGTCGAGCCTCAGGAAATAAAAGGGTACCTGCGCACCTATCCACTGGCTCAGGTGCTGATGGGCATTATTAAATACCACGAGCTGAACCGTGACACACAAGTGATTCGTAATGTGGTGGAAACCCTGCTGGACAGTCTGGAAGAGCAGGACAGGAACATTACACTGCATTAAACTTCTGGTTATGAACATAACCAGACAACATCAATACAGCTTAGCCACCGAAGGCTATATTGTTCTACCCGGTATTGTTCCCCAGGCGCTCTGTAGCGACGTGGTAAAGCTTATTATGTCGTTTACCGGGGCAGACCAGACAAAACCGGATAGCTGGTATAAAAAAGATCTGGGACACAATGGTATTGTTCCCATACATCAACATCAGGCCATCTGGGATATACGTCAACACCCGTCTATCCATCAGGCATTCGCCAAACTGCTGGCGACCGAAAAGCTCTGGGTCAGGCTTGACCGGCTGTCATTTAAACCACCGCAAAGGCAGCCAGAAGCCTTCGATAAAAGCAATATTCATCTTGACTTCCCTTATCAAAAAATAACCTCTCTGCGCTTACAGGGGATTCTCTATCTCACCGATACGGAAGAAAGCCAGGGTGCATTCTGCTGCGTACCGGAACTGTTCAAACAGCCGGAAGTACTGAAACAGAAAAAAGACCTGTGGTTCAGTGATGAAGAACTGGAAGGGTACGAAATAAAGAATGTTGCAGCCACAGCCGGAAGCCTGATCATCTGGGATTCACGTCTGCCGCACTCTGGCAATATCAATACATCTGATCAGCCCCGGCTTGCCCAGTACATCTCCATGTGTCCGGAGGATTCGGAAGAGAGCCGTGCCAGCCGAATTGCTCTCTGGCAGGCCAGACGCGCGCCGGAGAAGTGGCGGAACATGCCTTATCAGCAAGACCCGGAAGATGGGGAGGTGGCAAAGCTGACAGAGCTTGGGCAAAAGCTGTTAGGGCTGACTCGCTGGTAAACGGTCATCGTCTTCTGAAAAACGGTGTCGGTTAAACCGCTGCACACCGCCAATCCAGGTCTGGTCCACATGAATCTGACCAAGACTGCTTTGATGGGTCAGGGGGTTATCAGACAGCACCAGAAAATCCGCCAGTTTACCCGCTTCTATAGAGCCGGTTTTCCTGTCCACATCCAGCTCTTTTGCAGCATCAATGGTAAAGCGTCTTAATAACAGCATGATTCTTTGTGACTGATCGTATTCATCAGGCGCGCTTTCAGATGGCGCAATTTCAGATGGAACGATCGAGTCGCTGATCGTTTTCAAAGGTTCTATAAGAGTGCTGGTGTACGATTTGCTGTTTTTCTGGATAAAGATCCGTTGGGGAATAACCCCAATTTGCGACAAGAGTTCCAGAGGCTTGTTTTCTACCTGACGGGGCAAAGCAGCCCGAACACTGGTAACACCACGAACAAGGTATTTCTCCACATTCAGGCTTAAAGCGCCTAACCCATCGGCAAAAGAGATGTTCATTTTGCTGCTGAAAAAGTGTCCGTGGGTATCGATAAAGCCGGGAATCAGCGCTTTTCCTTCCAGGTCAACGATATGGGCATCGTCCGCCTGTTTCTTCAAGCTATCTTCAGTGCCGGTGGCCACAATTCGATCCCGTTCAACCAGAACCGCATCCGCAATCGTGTCATAGTCGTCCATGGTGAGTATCACACCATTCACAAACAACTGCTTACCAGCAGGTGCCGGATTAAGGTAAAACCAGAAATAGACAGAAGTCGCCAGTACAAACAGAAAGACAGCCACCACGGACACAAGAAAATAGCGAAGAATCTTCATAGTCAGTTAACCATTCTTATTCTTTCAGCAGCTTCACCACTGACTCGGTTAGAGAGCTGATAACCTGCCAGTAGCGGGCATCCCTCATTGTTCTCCCAGAAGAGGCTTCGGCAGCAACCAGCTCTGCCAGAGGCATTAATGCCTGCTGCAACGCTTCCGGGCAGACCGCTTTCCGCTCCGGAGCCGTCATTTCAGGGTAGCATTCACGATAAAAACGACACCAGTCAAACTGTAACCCCGGGTCCGCCTTGCCACGAAAACCGGCAATGTGCTCATGCCCCATGACCTGCTCAGGATCAGCCAGTGCCGGAAAAGACTGCTTAAGCACCTGCACCACCTGCTGTAGAGCCTCGTACTGGGCATCCGTGTAGGAAAACAGGTTGCCGTTCAGATTGACCAGTTCAATACCAATGGAGTGGTCATTAAACATCTCCCTGCCACTGTAACGGCTGACACCGGCATGCCAGGCTCGCCAGGCTTTACCCTCCAGACATTGTACCAGTTCATAAATTCCACCCTCGGTATCAATGATCAGATGTGCCGAGACTTCGTTGTCACCGTTCATAAAAAGATCCAGTGTTCCCTGCAAATCCACCGCCGTGTAATGCAGGATAAGGTGCTCAACAGCAATCTCTGTCTGGTCACAATTGGGGCTGGCAAGTCGATGGACGTTCATAAGCAGTCTCTGGGGCTGATTTATTAAACCTGCCTGAAAATCACCAAACAATCTACTATCTGTCGCTTCTCCCCACTGAAGTCGTTACTATCCAGACCAGTCACTTACACAGGAGTCCCGCTATGGCGAAAGGTTTGCAGAAACATCAGGAACGGGTCGATGCCCTGAATCGTCTTGGCAAAGACCTTGCCCGGCGTGCCAGCTCTAAATGCGAACTGTGTGAAGCCGCAGGCGTGCCACTGAAAACCCGGGAAGTCGCCCCGGTACCGGCTGAACCCGACATTGACCACTGCCTGATGGTGTGTGAAACCTGTCAGGATCAGCTTGATTACCTAAACAACAAACCCAAACGGGTTCAGGCTGATCACTGGCGCTGCCTGGGCAAAACAATATGGAGCACATTGCCTGCTGCCCAAGTCGTCTCCCTGCGGGTGTTACGCCAGCTGGAAAACGACTATCCATGGGTGGGTGAAATACTGGAACACGTTTATCTGGATGCCGAGGTGGAAGACTGGGCCAATAATCCCTGAATCAATCTTTGCGCCAGACCAGCAGCCGGTTATTGGCTGGCATGGCAACATCCTCCAGCAGCGACAGGCCATTTTCTCCGGCTTGTTGCTGGATGGCTTCAAAATCCCTGATCCCCCTGTGGGACGCTTTTTCCCTGAGGTAACAATCAAAAGCCGCATTGCTGTCGCTGGTAAACGCTCCCTGATAATTAAACGGCCCATACAACCCAAACACGCCACCACTCACTAACCGCTTACCGATGCCTGCAAACATTTTTATCACCGCTGACCACGGCATAATATGAGCCGTATTGGCCGAGAATACATAATCAACCTGATCAACAGGCCATGCATTGCTGCTGACATCAAGCTCTACAGGCGATTTGAGATTGGGTAAACAGGCTTCACCCAGCCATTGCCGGATGCCCGGATGGTTTTCAGGCAAGTCCGATGTCTGCCAGACAAGATGAGGCAGGTACCTGGCAAACCAGACAGCATGTTGCCCGGTGCCAGAACCAATTTCCAACACATTTCCTGCCTGAACAAAGTAGCGTGCGAGTACCTGTAGAACAGGCTCTTTATTATTTTCACAGGCCTGTGAAAAAGGTTTATTCATTGAAGCCTCTCTGCCGATAGTTATAGCTGATAAGTACCTGACCCGATGAAATTTCATTTGCTGAACAGACTATATCGGAAAAAGCTATGGATCCTGATCGTTATTTAGAGCAGGCAGATATGATGCTCTCTCTGCGACTGCCAAAGGGGGATGAAGTAGAGTCAATCCGGCCAGAAGAAAGTAAATTCAAAGGGTATTCTGTTCGGGCACATAATCCGGAAGAAGCAGGCCCCTTAGAAGGCAAGATAAAACCTGTCAATGACAAACCATTGTTTGGTAACCCCATTCCTAACCGGGATGCAGTTCAGATGGAAGGAGTCATGCCGGGGTACTGGTTTGATAGTGTATATACAAAAGTGATAAATCTTGCATCCGAATATGACGATTTTCCCAGGGACACCTCAACGCTCCGGGAAGAAAAAATTGCTCTACTTTCCAGAATAGAAACTTCTGCCAGAAATTATCTTGCAAAATATCCTCTGCCAGAACCTCCCTCTGACCAGGAATTAAAGCGACATATAATGGTCAACCAGATACTAAACAGCATCGCACAGGAAAGAAGGCTGTTGTTTGGTATAACCAGAGAGTATGGCAAAATCTACCTGCCAGAAGATGAACAGGATGCCCGGGAGAACTTTGCAAGAGGCAACTCCGCTTCTATCGCCAAAGTAACTTATAAAGCAGAAAATCCAGGGGAAAAACCCTTCGTTGCCGTTTTCAAAGCCTCAACACCCGACCAGACGATTAATGCTGAAGCCGCCAAAGCATTTGGTATTTCTGATAACTCAGAAAATAGCAACAATTCAGAGACAGCCAAACTAAGCCACCGGTCTGTCTATTTTTATGAGCTGGACCTGCTCATGGGAGAGGAGCTAACACCGCCCACATTTTATGCCATCCATAATGGTCAGCCCGGCTCATGCCAGCAATTTGTAGAAGGTCTGCATGTCTCAGAAAGAGGTGACGTCGAAGATCGCTACTTTGCCGAAAATGCGGAAATTGTACCTGGCATTGTACGTGGTGAATATATTGATCAAGGCAGAAGCTTCAGGCTCTTGAACAACTCACCCGATCTGGAGGCGCAGCTTGGCAGAATGTCAGACGACGATCTGATAGCACTCTATCACAGCAGAGATCTGGTGCTGACCAGAGAGCAGGTTGTTGACATTCCCCCCATAAACCTGAGTCACCCGAAAACACAGAAAGCACTGGCTGACGCTCAGCTTCTTGACCATCTTGCGGGCAGTGTTGACCGTAATCTCAGTAATATTTTCTTTGTCCCCAAAACCGGTGAAGATGAAGACGGAGATGCCTGGTACGGAATACAGCTAATCGATAATGATCTCTGTGCTGCAGCGGGCAACGTGCATGACAACGACAAAGCCCACTCATTAGCCAGCCCTTTTCGTATTAATATGGCAGGCCGGGTACCCAACTTTATCGATTACTCAACCGCTGAAAGATTACAGGCAATGAGCTTTGAGGAAGTCTATGAGTTACAGGTGTTACATCAGGTATCTAATTTTCCAGAGCTGGCTTCTCAACGAGAACGGCTGGGAAATTGCATAGATACGATCAACCGCGCCCTGCGCGCCTTTCCTGATAAAGTCGAGGTCACTTATAAATCGACTGAGGAGGTAGCCAAGCGGGATAAAGTCACCGGCAGAGAGATCCCCGGACAGTTTGAAACCAGAGTCGTTGAATCGGTCGACGAGATCACCCTTGTTGACGAGTGGGATGACGAGACTTACCAGCAGATGCTCGTAAACAGGGATACGTATCTTTTCAGGGCAAACGACTGCCGGATCTCCGAGCTGGGTGCGATGATGGACAGCAATCCCGAAAAGGCAGCAGAAATCTGGGTAACACAGTTCCACCTTATGGGAGCCGGGCCAATGGCAGAGGCTTACGGTAAAGACCGTAATGCTATCCCAAAATTGAGTGCTTTTCTGAATCATTACCGTAAAAGGGTTGTTCTTGAGGGCGATGCAGACACCAGGCGAGCCTGTGACTTTGTTCATACCCTGGTCAAAGCCCCCAAACAAAATCTGACGCCGGATGAACAGCAGGAAAAATCAGACCTGCTGCTACCCATGATGCTGGGCGATAAAGCCACCGGCAAAGACATTGGCAGAGCCCTGAACTTCTGTCAGAACAGTCAACTGCTCAGGGCCAGTACGGTGATGGCCCTGCTTCCACAAGCTACTAAAATGACAGCAGACATTCCCGCCGACCAATGGGAACCACCAGAGTACTTTAAGACCAACTTCAAGTTTATGATTAAAGATGGAGGCTTCCCTCCAGTACCGGACAGAATAGCCGTGTCCCAGTGTGTTGAAGGCGCACATCCTCAACGCGAGTCCATAGACATGCTGCGCTTTTGCAGTTTACTGACCTACTGCACCGTTCCCAAGTACATACAAATAAACAAAAAACTGGATACTGCGACCTGTCATGAGTACAGCCATGCCATGAAATACCTTACCCCGGAGGCTCTGGAGAAAATACGCGGTACTGAAGCAAGAAATCGTAAAGCTTTGATAAAGAGAAACCTGTTTTCCAGTTGTGGACGGCTTAGACCAGAAAAACATTGAAGCAGTTACACTGTTACTGTATCACCACTTTGGAGTGATTGAGCCTTTAAACCGTTAAAACATGAGGGTTCATTGCGAGTCAGTATTACTTTGACGGCTCAGGTAAGAAGAAAGGGCTTCCTGACGTTTTTGACCGGCCAGGACCTGCTTTTTAATCTGGCTTATCTCCTGCTCACAAGTATCAATCATTTCCTGATACAGCCACTCAAGATCATCTAATAACCGCTGTGCGTTTTCAGTCAGGACAGCCTTGTCTTTTGTCATATCCTGAATGATATTTCTGACCTCTGGCTCCAGATCGGCTAGCCATGCCCAGTCCCTGTTCCGGTGCGCCTCAGACAGATCCAGATAGCCCTGTTTCAGCTTTTTCTCGATACTCAGTGACAGCGATTGACTCATTTTTTTAATCCTTCAGAAGCAAGCCGCTTATTCACTGTTATCGTTTGGCTGTTGATATTGTTTAAGCTGGTCAGCCAAAGACACATAAAATGAGGCTGCTTGTTATTACCTGATGGTCGTTTTATAGTCGAAGAACAGCCACGGCCGGCGACCACGGAACAAATAAATGGCTATCCGGTATTACAGTTTACTGACCTGTCTGTTTGCAGCTCGTGTGTTTGCAGAAGAAGAAAAGCCCGGGATTGAAGACCTTAGCCTGATGCAGGTGGTCATGCCCCTGCTTCTGGTGATCATACTGATTTTTGTTCTGGCCTGGCTGGTTAAGAAAATAAACCCCGGCTCACCAACCCTTGGACAGGGCATTACCGTTATAGCCAGCGCACCACTCTCAAGCCATGCCAGAGTCTGCCTGATCCGTGTCGGCGACAAGGATATTCTTGTTGGGGTCACCAGTCACCAGGTCACACCTGTGTATACTTTTGAAGAATCGCCTGTCCCAACCGCACACACTGAAAACCCGCAGGATTTTGCCCATCACTTTAAACGCATGCTGAAGGGTAATCGCAAAGAGGAAAAAGGTGAGTCTTAAAAGGCGGCAGAACGGAGAAGAAACAGTGAGCCTCAGGTCAGAACATATCGGTGGATAACCGTGTGATAAGTACAAACAGCATGACAGCAGCTTTTTAACAACTCTTCATCAGGTTATCCAACGAGTTATCCACAACTCCACCCCGGATATTATTCCGAATTCCCCCCGAATTATTGCTCCATCATTTTGCCAACCAGCACGATCATCGTCATCTCAGTCATGCAGATTTTCTGCAACTCCTGCTGGGTCTCTTCCGTCATCTCAGACAGCTTCCGGCTCTGTTCTCCCTGATCATGCCATTTACCCTGTTCCATATCATCGGGGTAACTGTCCAGCAGCCTCTGGTGCAGACCATCCTGTTTGTCACACAGAACGCTCAGCATCACAACCAGAATCGGAGGCACCTCGCCAGACAGGGTTCTGAGGTTTATATAGGTCCAGTACAACCGGGCAATTCTTCGAGTGCTGTCACGCAGGCAGAGTAAACACAGATAGGCTTCTTCGCGGTGGCTCATGCGGTTGTCCTTTTATTTGGCAAACAACTATTTGGCAAAGAACCCGAAGCATTGACACCATCAACACCCGGGCGGCTTTTTTGTCCATGGCCCAGAGAATGACCTGACCAGAAATATCAGCCAGATCATTCCACTCTAACACGACATTTCAAAACATTAACAACACTGCTCAGAAAAACTTATCCACTTATTCACAAATTAACTGATCAAGCCTCTGAATGACCTGTGGATAACGTTCAGAACAACGCTTTCCAGAGCCTTCGCCTTACAGCTGATCAAAATTTAAACAGTTTGCAATACCCCCATTGGAGACTGCCGGACAACCCGTCGAACCCCCAGCCAACCCGACAACCCAATCAGGCATCCCCCTGCCAAAGGCAGTGCCATCCACAGCCACACAGCTGGCTGCCACTTCATCCAGAACACATAGTTGTGAAGCCACCAGTTACAAAGCTCAGTTCCAACCGCTGCAATTAAGCCTGACAAAATGCCCAGTACCACAAACTCACCCACCTGTAGTCGCAACAGCTGTTGCCGGGTACCTCCAAGAGAACGAATCAGGGCGCCTTCACGCAGGCGTGCGTCAAGACTGGACTCAATAGCCGACGCCATCATCAGCAATCCGGCCAGAAACAGCGCGACCAGCATGCCTTCAACGGCCAGTGTGGATCGCTTCACCATACTCTGAACCTGACTGATAATGGCATCCAGGTCGAGCAATGTAACCGTTGGAAAAGCCTGCACAAATTCATTCAACAACAACCGCCTGTCCGGCGGCAGATAAAAGCTGCTCAGCCAGCTGGCTGGCATATCCCCCAGCGTCCGCTCCGGAAACATCATATAAAAGTTGGGGCGGAAGGATTCCCAGTCAGCCCTGCGCAGACTGGTTATCGTTGCCGTCACCTCACGACCGGAAATGGAAAACGTCAGCCGATCCCCCAGCGCGACACCAAGGTGTTCAACAATGCTCATTTCCACCGACAGCTCCGAGCCTTTGCCTTCCTGCCACCACTGGCCTTCTACCAGGCGGTTGCCTTCCGGGAATTCATTTAACCAGGTCAGGCTTAGCTCACGGTTTAACGAGTTATGGTTTCGCTGCTCTTCAGACACAGCCTCTTTTGCAGGCACTCCGTTAATGTGTGTCAGCCGCCCCCGGACAATCGGATATATTGTGCTGCGACCAATCTGTCGTTCTTCCAGAAAACGACGAAAGCTGTCTATTTCAGAAGGCTGTACATTCAGGGCAAAATAGTTAGGCGTTCCCTCAGGCAACTGCTGCTGCCAGCGCTCCAGCAAAACAGTACGCAGCAGAAGCACAATGGCCATCGACATAAAGATCAGGGAAAATGCCAGCATCTGAGCCGTAGTCTGACCACGTTCCTGAGATAAACGCTTCAAGCCCAGTCGCCACTGCAGCGGCAGGGAGTGACGGAGCAACCGTTTGTGCATTAAACCCAGCACCACTTTTATACAGAGGGAAATCAGCGCCAGTATCAAAGCGCCTGCCAGTGTTATACCTACCGTCATCATGAATTGACCGGTGTGATACCACAGCAGCGTGATCATTGCGCCAAGAGACAACCCATAAACCAGCCAGGCTCCGGGCGGTTCCGGCGTCAGGTCACGACGAAGTACACGTAACGGGGTGACCTCCTGTAACCGAAGCAAGGGAGCAAACCCAAAACCAATCAACGTAATCACGCCTGTAGCCCCGCCCACCAGCATCGGCATAAAACCAGCCTCAGGCAGCCAGCCAGGCAGAACACCTTTCAGCAGCTGCAGCACGCCAGCCTGCAGGAGCCAGCCCAGAAAAACCCCGGGAACGCCCACCAGCACCGCGACCAGCAGCAACTCTCCAATCAGGATTTTCATTACCAGCTGTTGTGTCGCGCCAACACAGCGCATCACCGCAATGGCATCAAAGCGTCGTTCAGCAAAACGACGGCTGGACATGGCAACGGCAACACCTGCCAGCAAAATAGCAGCAAGGCTGCCCAGCCCTAAAAACTGTCTCAGTCGTACGACAGAGTTTCTTAAATCCTGTCGATTGTCTTCAGCCAGGGACAAACGTTCGCTGTTGTTGAGCAGAGGCTTCACCTGGCTCTGGAACGCTTTTAAATCCCGGCTTTCGCCCGCAATCAGCGTTTTCCAGCTGACACGGCTACCAGGTTGAATCACATTGGTAGCAGGCACATCAGCAAGGTTGAACATCATCCGGGGGGCGAGGCTGTAAAAGCTGCCTCCCCGATCCGTTTCCAGGGTAATGACCCGGGTGATGACCAGGCTGGTTTCACCCACTTCCAGCGAATCCCCGATCTTAACGCCCAGCAAAGAGAACAATCTTGGTTCCAGCCACGCCTCACCCGGTGCTGGTACCTCTGCTGCGATCCGGTCTTCCGCAAAAGGCTGGCTGGCAATACGAACATGCCCACGCAGTGGATAATTGTCAGGGACAGCCTTGGCAGCCACCATCTGCATTTCATCACCTGCCAGAACAACAGTGGGGAACTCTAATAGCTGAGCCTGTTCCAGAGGTTGGGCATCCAATACGGTCTGCACTTTAGCGGACAAAGGGCTGGAGCTGCGAATCATCATGTCAGCCCCCATGACTTCAGCCACCTGTCGCCCCAGTGCCAGCTGCAGACGTTCACTGAAAATAGCAATGGCTGTACTGACGCTGACGGCCATCAGCAGTGATAAAACCAGCAACCAGAGTTCACCTGAACGCCAGTCTCGCATCAGGAACCGAAGAGACAACCGGGTAGCGTTCATACCGCCACCTCAACCTTGTGCTGCTCTTCAACAATCGCCCCCCCTGTTAACCGGAGTACCCGGTCACAACGGGAAGCCAGCCCCATATCATGAGTGACCAGCACCAGGGTGGCACCCCGCTCACGATTCACTTCAAACAATAACCGGATAATACTTTCACCGGTCTTTTCGTCCAGATTGCCCGTGGGTTCATCAGCAAACAGAATATCCGGACTGCCAGCGAATGCCCTGGCAATCGCCACCCGCTGCTGCTCTCCGCCCGACAACTGTTTTGGGTAATGATCCAGCCGTTCTCCAAGACCAACCCGCTGCAGAATCGCACGACTGCTCTCTGTTACCTGTTCACTACCCGACAATTCCAGCGGCAGCATGACATTTTCCAATGCCGTGAGGTTAGGCAGTAACTGAAAGGACTGAAAAACAAAGCCGGTATGATCACCGCGCACCCTTGCCCGCTCATCTTCATCCAGAGTGTCGACACGATGGCCAGCCAGGTGAACTTCTCCGCCAGTCGGTAAATCCAGACCGGCAAGAATCCCCAACAGTGTCGACTTCCCTGAACCGGAAGCGCCAACAATCGCAACGGATTCGCCAGACTTGATCTGAAGGTCAAGTCCGGACAGTATGGTGAGTGTGCCACTCTGGGCAATGACCTGTTTCTCCAGAGTCTTTGCCATAACAGCTATCGTGTGAGCAGCAGCGTGAGGGGATGCGTTCTTGTTTGTAGTCATTCGTCGTTTAGCAACCAGTTTTATTTTTTTGTCAGTACTTGTCGCACAGGCTGCTTCTGGCGCACCAGTCAATCAGAAAACCCTGCTGGTGTATGGAGACAGCCTCAGTGCCGCTTATGGTCTTGAAATACAACAGGGCTGGGTATCTTTATTACAGGAAAAGCTCCATCAAACCAAGTCTGGCTGGAAGGTGGTCAACCTCAGCATCAGTGGTGAAACCACTGCCGGAGGACTCAGCCGTTTACCCGCCGCTCTTGAAGAACATCGACCGGAACTGATGTTGCTGGAGTTGGGAGCAAACGACGGTTTACGCGGGACTCCGCTGAAATCCATGTCCAGTAATCTGGAACAGATTATTCAGCAGGCACAGAAAAAAAACGTGGATGTTTTATTGTTTGAAATGATGATCCCTCCTAACTACGGACCTGCCTACACCCGAAAATTTACCCAGGTTTTTCATGATCTCGGCGAACAATATACAGTTCCGGTGGTGCCTTTCTTTCTGGATGGAGTGGCAGGTCACCCGGAGCTGAACCAGCCGGACGGCATTCATCCGGTGGCAAAAGCCCAGCCAATGATTTTTGATAACGTCTGGCCACATATAAAAACAGCTATTGATTAATGACCTGAACAGGCTGCGTTTTCCACCAGCCTGTCAGCAACCCTGCTAATCATCAAAATATCATCCGCCTGTTACTTTTTGTTACTTCTTAATTTTTTCTTACTTGATCACGATCAATTTGCCCAATCAGTAATTAACTCACGATGTCAGTCTCGTTTTGTCATTCAAAAACGAACCTTCCTCTAAAAACTCTTTAAAAAGATATTTTGATGCGTCATTTAAAAAAAATTATGAGTATCGCGGTTTCTGTATCTCTGTGCAGTTCTGCCATAGCTGAAGAAGTGATACGCCCTGACATCCCTTTTTATGACCATACACTTTCTATTGAAGAACGGCTGGATGACATTACGGCACGCCTGACACCAGAAGAAAAAGGTCACATGATTACCCTGTGGAATCCGGGTGTGCCACGCTATGGCATGAAAGCCTATATGCCGGGCGAAGCGCTGCATGGCCTTGCATCACCACGGGTGAATACGGCTACGGTATTTCCTCAATCCATAGGACTGGCAGCCACCTGGGACCCGGAAGCCATGAAGCGTATGGGGGATGCCGTATCGGATGAGGCGCGCGCCCAGTATCACAATGGTCCGGTGATCAGCCGTGGTCAGCGTGGCCCCCTGACATTCTGGTCTCCGGTTATCAACATTGCCCGCGACCCTCGCTGGGGACGTACCCAGGAAGCTTACGGCGAAGACCCTCTGATTAACGGCATGATGGCAACCGCTTATGTTCAGGGTTTGCAGGGTGATCACCCGACATACCTGAAAACTGCTGCCGGTGCCAAACACTTTGTTGCCAACAATGAGGAGCACAACCGTTTCCACGGCAATGCCAATATCTCCGAAAAGCAACTGCGCGAATACTATTTCCCAGCCTATAAACAGGTCGTTGAAGAAGGTAACGCACAAATCATCATGACCGCTTACAACGCCCTGAACGGTGAACCTGCGGTCACAAATACCTGGCTGATTCGTGATGTCCTGCGTGGTGAATGGGGATTTGATGGCTTTGTACTGGGCGACTACGGCTCTGTACTGATGGTCACCAAAGGCTGGGGCGAACGCGGTTTTACAGGCCATGAAATCTATGACAACTATGTAGAATCCGGCGCTGCGGTCATGAACGCAGAAACGCTGGATTTTGATAATACCCGCATATTCCGACGAGAACTGATTACAGCGATTGAACGGGGCATGGTGGACGTGGGCCAACTGGACAGGGCGTTTCGTAACACCATACGTGTTGGCTTAAAGCTGGGCATGTTCGACCCAGAGGAACTGTCACCCTGGAAAGACCTGCCTTTTGAAACCATGGCGTCCTTTAAGGACCTTGCTCTGGAGCTGGCAGAAAAATCCATGGTTCTGTTGCAGAACGAGCCACTTGAAGACGGCAGCCCGCTTCTGCCACTGAATAAATCAGAACTGAAAACGGTTGCAGTAGTTGGTCCAAACGCAGACGTACTCAACTATGGAACATACAGTGGTACTGCAACTGATCCGGTAACGCCTCTGCAGGGCATTCGCAACTATCTGGGCGACGATATTGAAGTTCTCTATGTGCCATGGACCACAGCAGAAAATGAACTGTCTGATATTCCAATGGACAATATAACCACTCTGGATAATCAGGGGCTGGGTGTCTGGAATGCAACTTACTACGACAACCCTCATGCCGGAGGACGAATCGCAGCCGGAGACAATGTTGCCAATATTGATTATCACTGGATAAACGACAAGCCTCACAGACGGATCAAAAACGATCGCTACTCAGTGGTCTACACAACAACCGTGGTTCCACCGCAAAGTGGCCTGTACACATTGGGTGTAGATCATCAGGGGGGCGATGTCATCGTTCAGGTGAATGGTGGCCCGCTGATGCGTGATCATGGTGATAACAATAAACTGCGCCGCACCACAACCAATCTGGAGCTGGATGCAACCCGGACCTATGAATTCACCGTTATTTCCATGCGTCGTGAGAATGCTGAAGAACACGTTCTGCGCTTCGGCTGGCAGCTACCACAGGAAGAAAGTGAGTTTGAAGGTGGAGAGCTGGAAGTGGCCAGACAGGCTGATGCTGTTATTGCAGTCATGGGGCTGTCTGTTGAATACGAGCGTGAAAGTATCGACCGGGCTTTTGAAGGGCTGCCACCAGAGCAGGTAGAGATGCTTCAGGGCGTGGTTGCGGCAAATCCAAAAACAGCCGTTGTGCTACAGAGTGGCTCCTCTATCGAGAGCCCGGAGTTGAAAGCCATAGCTCCAGCCATTCTGCAGAGCTGGTATCCGGGCGAACAGGGTGGTAACGCCATTGCCAATACTCTGTTCGGTGACAATAACCCGGGCGGCAAGCTGCCTCTGACGTTTGTTAAACGCTGGGATGATCTGCCCGCCTTTAATGACTACGACATCAGTAAAGGGCGTACTTATCTGTATTTCGAAAAAGAGCCTTTGTGGGCATTTGGCCATGGCTTGAGTTATACAACTTTTGACATGGAAGCCCTGAACGTCAAAGACAAATCTGTCGCTAAAGACGGTACGATTAAACTGGATGTCATCGTTAAAAATACGGGAGAACGCGATGGTGACGAAGTGGTGCAGGTGTACGTGAAGGACCTGTTCGAACGTTCTGAAAAGCCATTGCAGCGTTTGAAGGCGTTTGAACGAGTGTCTGTGCAAGCAGGCAAATCTGAAGTTGTCAGCCTGAGTATTGATGCAAAAGACCTGGCTTACTGGGACGAGCACACGAAGGACTGGGCTCTGGGCGACCGTTACGAAATTCGTGTTGGTAATGCCTCTGACAACATTCTGCTGACTGAAACCATTACATTACAGTCAGTACAATAATCCCGTAAACGCAGGCTACAGTGGCTGAACCGTTTCCCGAATCCGGCCACTGTTGACCTGCTCCAGAAACTCGTCGCCCAAACGCTGGCTTTCCTGAATCACCACGCTCCAGTACCGAACCCGTTCCTTATAGGACAGGTTCACAAAATCATTACGATCAGGAATTTTGCCGTAAGGAAGCTTGGCAACAAATTCATCGGACGGTGACACGACCACAACATTTTCACTGTTCAATGCCGATGGTTTGCGCCACTTGATCCCTTTATCAAACCAGCCCGGCGTCCGGTGACCATAAAAATGTGGGTACAGCACCAGCTTGTCATTCTCTGCAAAGCGGGTATCAAAGTGGTAATCGGTCACCCCGCCATCCCGGTAAATGCCTTCAGGCGCACCAGCAATTCCCTCAACCCCTTCCATCACCATTGGAATAGAGCCCGAAGCAAGAATAGCGTCAGCCAGGTTGGCTTCCGACAGTTCAACCCGGTCTGTGGGCAGATCATTCATCTGGTGAAAAGGCGAACCTCTGCCGGGGGGATAAAACAGTGTTCGGGTAAAAAACAGCCCCAGAGTTTTACGACTGACGACGTTTGCCAGTGCAGCCATTCCCATGCCTGCCATCAGCTTGCCCTTCCGATGGCTTTTACCCAGTCCACGGCTGCGTACTGCAATCAGGTTATAACGCATAATGTCATTGTTCAGGATGCTGCCGGCTTGACTGCCAATGATCTCTCTGATCAGATGACGGCACTTGGTGGTAATTTCTTCCGGCGTCGGGCTTTCTGAGTATTCCGTCAGCAGATAACCCTGTTCAAACCGTTCGTGGGCAGCCAGTGGGTCTGGATGGGCGTAGCAGGCAAACCGCCAGCTCCCTGCTGACGTACCCAGCAGATGCAAAGGCTGTTGACGGTCTTTGAAGTACTCACCTAGCAGCGCTTTATCAAGCCCCGTGAGCACAAACCATTTAGGCCCGCCTGAAGCGCCCGGCACCACTTCAATGCTGCTTTGAGGCAACCCCTCATCCCTGATACGAGCCAGCGCTACAGGCCCTGCCCTGAAATCCAGTATTGATGACATTTACTTTTCCAGATGCTCTGACAGTTTTACCCGAACGTGGTCTGGTATCGGCGTCGCTTTTTCACTGACATAGTCATAATGAATCAATATCGCCTTGCCCCTGGCACACAACTGCCCGGACTGCCACGCTTCGTGATGGATATACATGGAGGAGTTCCCTACCTTTTCCAGCCATGTCCGCAATTCGACATCCTGCCCAAAACGCAGCTGCTTCAGAAACTCCACCTCTATACGGGCAATGATGAGCTGCCAGTTCTGCAAATCCATTTCAGGGTTAAAAATGAAAAAGATAGGCTCCCTGGCCTTTTCAAACCAGACCGGAAGAACCGTGTTGTTAATATGACCAAGGGCATCGGTCTCGCAAAAGCGCGGCGTGAGATTCTGGGTAAACATCTTTTGTACTTATTCTCTGAACGGGCTGTTGATGTACCTGGAGTCTTTAGACTCCTGAAGCCAGGGCAATTATTGCCGCTTTAGAGGATGATCTCAATGACTCATTTCCTGACTGATTGAAATGGCGGCGCCCACCGCAACGACTGAGACTATGGTTCTTTAGCTATGTTGAACTGATGACCGACGGCAATGGGTTTAATTCATCACCAAAGTGTAGGGTTTGTGTTAAACCTATTAAAGAATTGGTGATTTGAAGGTGTTCATCATGCCTATATTTAGCCCTAAACCTAAACTCGTAGTGAATGAATCGGTTCTTTCCAATAGTCTGAACTTATATACCTGCCAGAGTGGTGACCGTAAAGTTCAAAGCGTATTTATTTACTGCCATGGCCACTACAAACCAAAGAAACCTGGTGTATTAAGTAGCTTAGACATTACCGTAGTGCCGTCGGGAGCGTGGCTCTATTTCTACGTACCACACGGGTCTGTTCTGATTACCAGTTTAGCTGAGGCAATGGCAGGAGAGTTCGAACCTTTAGAGACATACATGCCAGGACAAAAGGTTGCTAATTATATATTAAGTCCTCTGGAGGGTAGGTATAGTGATGCAGGTTTTATCAAAGGGATAATTTTGCGAGATCGGCTTGGATCAGGCAAAAAAGCGAAGAAACACCCACTTAGGGAATGCGATGTTGTTCAGCCCAAATGGGATATACGCCTTGGGAAGCTGATTGACATGCTTCAGTGGACGGATAACCTGTATCCCCGGGTTCATTGTCTGTTCTGTCGTGAGTCGGTATACAGGCGAGGCAGACAATGGTATGACCCAGCCATTGAGGAGTCTCCCCATGTTCACCAGAGCGATGTGGGCAGATGGCAAATCATTTAGCTAATAGCTGACGATTTCAGTGGCTCATTTCCTGACTGATTGAAATGGCGGGCGCCCATCGCAACCACTGAGACTCTGGTTCTTTAGCCATGGTGAACTGATGACCTGCGGCAACGGGTTCTCCCGGCTCAGGTGTTGCAAAGGCAATTCCACCTGCCAGCAAAGCTTCCAGCGACTCTGTACGGATTTTAGCGCCACTGAACAAACCGAATTTCACATCGATACCACTGGCGTTCCAGAAACGGCTTTTTCTGGTGACAAGCGATTTGTAGCGTTCTTCAATATTAATAAATATCAGGACATGACTGGCGGGGTCTGCCAGACGATACCCCGTTACGGTACCAACCGGAATTTCCCGGTAATAAACCGGGTTCCCGCGACGAACAGAGCCTAACTCGCTGCTGACCAGCTGCAGGCGCAGCCCGTTGCTTACTGGCAGGTCGTCAGGTACAGCCATCTCAACTTCAAACCGGGTTTTAGCCACAGCGTCATGTCTGGAACCAGGCAGCACCTCAATGTATTGACCTGTCACCAGTGTTTCCAGATTCGCCGTATTAGCCAGTCCAAGCTTTGGTCTGACCAGCCAGAAACGGCTGCCTTCATGGGCTACCCAACCTGAACTTTTTCCCAACAGGGCGTCAGCCACAATGTGTTCTTTCTGTTTATCCAACTTCAGTTCAGTCAGGTGTCCTACAACCAGCCCCTTGTATTTTATTTTGGTACCCACCTGTAATCCTTCAGCCGTTTCAAAGATCAGGGAAATTTTCTGCCCGAACTGATGAGCTTTTTCAGCACTATTGTACAGAGTAAAACCGGTGCCATTTTTCACCTTGCCTGACGTTCTGTCAGGCGTATCAAAAGCAATACCACCAGCCAGCATGGAGTTCAGCGTACCGGCTTTAATGCTGAACCCCTGCAAGCCACCCTGCAGGGTGATGCCACTGATATTCCAGAACCGGCTGCTATTGTTGACCAGATGCTGGTAAGCAGGATCAACCAGTATTTTTATCAGAACGCCGTCGTCCGTTAGTTCATGGTTCTGTACGGAACCCACCTGCATTTTTCGAAAGAGAACCGGGCTTCCATGACTCACACCTGCCAGAGAGTCAGCCCGCAACTTCAGGTGTAAACCTGGCGCAGAAGGTGATGCGGCAGGCTGGCTGGCTAAACCTTTAAAGTGTCGTTTGGGAACAGCCGCCTTTATATCCTTATTACTGACGTCCATATTGATGTATCGCCCGCCCAGCAGAGTTTCCAGACCGGAAATACCCTGCAGGCCAATACTCGGCTTCACCAGCCAGAAGCGCGTGCCTTTTACCATCAGGTTGACGGCATCCGGTCGTATGACGGCATTGGCGGTAATGCCGGAATAGTCATCTTTGAGTTCAACATCCCGGATCAGCCCCACTTCCATACCATGAAACAGAATGCGGGTCTTTTCCTGTCCCAGCGCAACATCCAGCGGAAAATCAATCTCGACAGCAATGCCCGCTTCAGCCTCGTCATAATCGCGATAAAGCGGGAACACATCCCCCTGATAGGCTTCTGGAAACTCCTGCTCCCACTCAGGGGTATAAAGCGACACCCCTCCCTGAACCAGAGACACAATGGATTGCGTCCGGATTTTCAGGTTGGTAAGGCTGCCGGACAATTCGATCCCTCCAGCGTTCCAGAAACGGGTATTGCGACGTACCAGATGGGCGAACCGTGGTTTTATGAATACCTCGACATCCACGTACTGATCGTCCGCAGACAGGTCATAAGACGACACTTCGCCAATTTTCAGACGACGATAGTAAACCGGGCTGCCATTCTGTATCGATGACAGCTCTTTTGCCCTGAGCGTCAGGCTTAACCCTTCTTCCTGCTCACCCAGGGGAGGTGGCGACGGCAGGGCAGTGAATTTTTTGCGGTTAATCCCGGTATCATCCGGCTGGAAAGCGATATAGTTACCCGACACCAGGGTATCAAGGCCAGAAATACCCGCTACGCTTACCTGCGGCTGTACCAGCCAGAAACGGCTTTTGTCCGTAAGGCTGGACGACATTCGGCGATCCATCTCCAGGGTGACATCAACGGACTTGAGATCGTCAGACACCGCCATGCCCGTTACTTTCCCGACCGCAATACCATTCAGCCTGACTTCCGTTTTACCCTGTTTAATACCCCTGCCATTCTGAAACTCCACATCAATGACAATTCCGGCTTCACTGACCGATTTCCACACCAGCCATACAACGATCAACAAGGCGACAACCGGCAATAACCAAACAGGCGACAGGTTGCCACGTTTCTTAATGTTTGCCCGGGCAGGTTCCGGTGCAGAAGTGTTCTGGTTCATAGTTTTTAACCAGTTGTTTTCCAGCTAACTGTCAGTAACCTTTTCAGCTCCGGGTTCCACGGCATCCCACAACAAACGCGGATCGAACTGCATGGCTGCCAGCATGGTGGTCACCACCACACTGGCAAAGGCGTAAGCCCCCGTACCTGCTGTGACGGTACCGAGCTGTCCAAACTGCACCAGCCCCACCAGCAGGGAGATAATAAAAATATCCAGCATTGACCAGCGCCCGATCCAGACGATCATCCGGTAAAGCATCTGCTGCCGGTGCATGGCTGCTCCGGGAAACCGGACACAGATCAGCAGCCACACCATCCCCAGAAGTTTCAGAATGGGAACCACCACACTGGCGGTAAACACCAACAGGGCAATGGGAATCATGCCCTGATTGACCAGTTCGGCAACTCCCGAGAAAATGGTTTGCGGCTGCCCCTCTTCAAACTTGCTGACCGTCATCATTGGCAGCAGGTTGGCCGGGATATACAGCATGGCGGCGGTAAGGGTGAGCGCCCAGCATCTGGCTATGCTGTTCTGACGTCGTTGATACACCCGGGCTCCACAGCGTGGGCAGCGTTCTGTCTGTTCAGCACACACTTTGTGGCAGCTGAGACATAGCTTCAGTCCGACGTCAGAGCCGTTAATCCAGTTCTCAGCGTCAGCAGGATACGTTTTCATGATGCTCTTCTAGCTGTTCCCAGATTTCCTGTTCATCCATGCAGATACTGATGCCCAGCTCAGCCGCCATAAGTCCGGCAAAACACAACAAACCGGCTCCGGGCTGAACCGTCGCCATTTCGGCCAGCTTAATGACAGCGACCAGAATGCCCAGCAGATAGATCTCTACCATTCCCCATTCACCCAACTGCACATAACGCCGGAACAGGTGTCTGGCAATCCCTTTCATCCATCTCTGAAAGTGCTGCTCCTGAAAAATCGCCCCCATCACAAACAGCAAAATCAGCAATCGCATACCCGGCACCAGAATAGCCAGGGCAAACACCAGAAGTGCCACCCCCTGCAAACCTTCCCGATATAGCGCCACCACCCCATCCCAGATCGTACTGGCTTCCTGATGATCCAGAATCTCCATCACTAAAACCGGAAAAATATTGGCCGGAAGGAAAAGGAGTAAGCCTGTTATGACCCATGACAATGATTTTATAAGCCCTTCTGGGTGATACTCCCGTAAATTTCGGTTACATCTTGGACAACAGATGATCAGTTTGCGTGCGGGGTCTGAGTCAGTCACTTCCCTGATCAAAAGATCACAGTCGGGGCAAAGAGTAAGGCTACTGTCCTCCGGACAGAGTTGAGATTGACTCTGACTGTATGCGTCAGCGGGTTGCTGTAAAGAATCTGCCTTCATTGTTTCATCATTTGTGCCGTATAATCGCAATTCGCTGAATTTCTGATTCTGTCACCCTAACCTTTGTATCGGCAGAATCAGTGAGCGCCCGATCCACAGCAACGGATAATCCCTGTGAAGTTTTTCCTCGCAGCTGATGAGTAAGGCTTGTTATGTCCTGCCTCACGACCTGCATTGCTGTGGCGCTGGTGCTGTAGTACTCCGCCCAAGGCTATGATAGTCGCTTTTTTACCAGTGACTGCTGTCATGGTCAGGAGCTTGACTGACACTGACAATCGGTCACTTTCCGCGGTACGGAGCGATTTATCCAAAGAAAGAGGTTTTTATATGCTTCCCGTCGAGCGTCGCGAACACATCCTGGCTTATGTTGAAGAAAAGGGCTGCGCCAACATAGAAGAAATGGCCTCGAAGTTTGACGTCTCACAAATGACCATTCGCCGAGACATCCGAACTCTGGAGCAGGAAGACAAGCTGCGCGTGACCTACGGTGGTGCAGTTTCCAAAAGCTTTTTGATGGAAGACATTCCATACGAAAAGAAAAACGCGGTTAACATCGAAGAGAAGAAGTCCATCGCGTCTGAAGCCTTCAAGCACATTCGTGAAGGCCAGATCGTACTGCTGGATGCGGGTACTTCCACCATGGCACTGGCAAAAATGCTGATGCGTCTGCGCGTCACAGTCATCACACCAGACCTGAAGATCGCCCTGCAGCTGTCCGACTCCACCACTGCCAAAGTTTATACGACTGGCGGCCTGGTCAGCTCTATCACCAAGGCTCACACCGACGTGGCTGCCCTGAGCTTCCTGGACAGCATCAATGCTGACGTTGTTTTCCTGGCCACCAACAGCTGGAGCCTGGAACACGGTGTGACCACTGCGTCTACCGACCACTACTACATCCGTCGCAAGATGCTGGAACGTGCTAACCGCAAGATCCTGCTGGCTGACTCCAGCAAGTACGGCGCTTCCAGCATGAAGACCATCTGTCAGCTGGATGAGCTGGACACGATTATCACTGATAGTCGCTTCCACGATGAAAACATCACAGCCATTGAAGAAGCTGGCGGTCAGCTGATTCGTGCCTAAACGATAAAACAGCAAACCACCCGTGGCAGGTTGCCCGGGTGGTTTCTGCTTTCAGCTTCTCTATCGTAACTGACTGTCCTTGCTGCCCCGGCGATTAAACAGATCGGCCAGCCTCTGTTCCTGATCCAGTTCCTCCTGACAGCGAACACATAAACGGACACCGGGGAAAATACGCCGACGTTCTTCCGGTATGGGTTCTCCGCACTCGTCACACTCTGTTGCACTCTCGCTGTCAGAATCCGGCAGACGCGAACGAATCTGATCGACAGCATCATTCACTGTATCGTCAATCTGATCCTGAACAGCTCCGTCTTTTGCAAATCCTCCAGCCATTACAACCTCCTTTCATGCCTGACACAGAATGTCTGTGTGTTTAAATTGTAGGTTGGTCGGGCGAAAGCGTTTATGCTCTTTGAGCAGCACCCAACAAGAGAGCTAACCAGTACTAAACTGTACGACGACTTTTAATAACAGGATTACCCAATGTTATGAAGCCTCTGGTGTGTGTGCCAATGGGTGACCCCGCAGGCATTGGTCCCGAAATCATTATTCAGTCAGTGACTGACTCCAGGTTACTCAATACCTGTCGCCTTCTTATTACCGGAACCGAAGAGTGCCTGAAACGTGCTGCAGATGTCTGCCAGATCAAACTCCAGCTGAACCTCTGTCAGCGTGTAGCAGAGATGACCGGGCAAAAACAGACCCTGAACCTGTTCCCGGTAACCAGCCCGCCACTGAGTGAAGCGCCCTTTGGTGCTGTGACCAGTGCAGCTGGAGAAACCGCCTGGCAGTGCATTAAAGCAGCCACCGAGCTGGCTCTGAAGGGTGATGTCGATGCCCTGGCCACCACTCCCATCAATAAAGAATCACTCAAAGCGGCTGGTATTCCTCACATTGGTCATACCGAAATACTGGCTGACCTGACAGATTGCCCGGACCCTTTGACACTGTTTCAGGTGAAAACACTCAGAGTCTTTTTCCTTTCCCGACATCTGTCGTTAAGGGAAGCCTGTGATTACATCACGGAACCGCGCCTTGTTGGGCTTTCCCGCAGAGCCATAAAAGCCCTGCAGCAGCTGGGAGTACAGAAGCCTCATCTGGCGATTGCCGCACTGAACCCTCATGGCGGTGAACAGGGGTTGTTTGGCGATGAAGAAATGGTGTCCATAAAACCGGCGATCCAGCGACTTCAAAAGGAAGGTTTCCATGTGTCCGGCCCGTTACCGGCAGACTCTGTTTTCCATCAGGCTCTGCAGGGACGTTACGATGCAGTGCTCTCCCTGTACCACGATCAGGGACATATCGCGACCAAGATGGTCGATTTTGAGAAAACCATTTCAATCACCTGCGGGCTGCCTTTTCTGCGCACATCGGTTGATCACGGAACCGCTTTTGATATTGCAGGACAAGGTATTGCAAGCCCTGTCAGCATGGTTGAAGCCATCCGGCTGGCGTCAGAATACGCAGGGAGAATGAAAACATTATGTTGACGGCTATCAATATTCGGGAATTGATTGTGTGACATTATGAAAACAAATGAAGACATCAGTTCCGGGTCGTAAACACCGGATAAAGAATGACGGAAGGATACAGAACAGACCTATGGCCATAAATAATAATCAGACCACGCCGCTGGAGATGACTATGAGCGAAGGTATGAAAGCCAGTGTTACCCGCCAGATCGAAGCCCTGCAGGAACTTCAGGGACGTATCAACGGTGAATTCACTGAAGCCGTCCAGCTCCTGACCAGCTGCCGTGGTCGTGTGATCATGCTGGGTATGAGCCAGTCCGGTCATATTGGTCGCAAAATTGCAGCCACCCTGTATAACGCCGGCCTTTCCTGTCACCTGATTAACCCTGCCGATGCCTGGCACGACAATCTGAGTATGGTCGGCAGCGGCGATATTATTGTTATGCTGTCGTACAGTGGCATGACCGAAGAGCTGGTAAGGCTGTATCCAGCCATCAAACACCTGGGTAACAAAGTCATTACCATCACCGGTGATCCAAAAGGCCCCGTTGCAGAACAGGCTGACATCGTACTCGACGCCAGTGTGACTGAAGACCTGGCAGACCAGGAGTTCTCGCCCACGACCTACACCACCGTTTTGCTGGCCATCGGCGATCTGCTCGCAGAAGCCCTGCACCGGTTCCAGGCCAGTGATCTTGAAGGCTTGAGAAAAGACCAGAAAATCACCTGGGTACGCAACATCATGAGCGTCGACAACTATGGTCGCATTACGCCTGACAGCAAGATCAGCGATGTCATGCATGCCATGACGGCCACCGGCTCCAAGATCTGCCTGGTGATGGATGGTGATGATCTGGCAGGCGTGATTACCGACGGTGACTTACGACGCGGACTGTCTGGCGTAGACAGCCTGAGCGGGATGCGAGCCCGTAACATCATGAACGGCGCTCCGATCAGTATTAAGGAAGAAGCCAGTGCCTGTGACGCAAAAGCATTGATGGACAAAAACAAGATTCGCGCCCTGGTCGTGCAGGATGCCAATAACCATGTGATTGGCGTTGTGACCATTGATGCCTGCCGGAAAGCACTGGAGTCCTGAGCCGGGAATCAATAAAAGGAGAGGAAACGGGGCAGAAGTAGGGAGCTGCCCCATTTTTTTTAGAAGTCGTACTTCATTCTCAAAGTGTAATTATTACTTTTGTAGCCCGATTTCTGGTGACGGTCATAACCAAGAACTATCGACAGGTTATCAAGTCTCCGGTAGGTGAGATTAAACGAAGCCGAATAGCTGTCTCTGACAGGTTTTGCTCCCTCGAAGTTTAACGGGCCTCCACCATCAATCAATATCGAATCCGTTTTAACCCGGTCACCCTTGATGTCGTACCAGCCCATAATGCGAACTGAAGGTTCCAGCGTACCCTGGGCGATTTCGTATATCCGGCTCATTTCCAGCCCTGCACCCAGCTCAATCTTCTGATACGTCTGACCACTGACGGACTGGGCCAAACGGGTGTTACCGGTGTCTTTCTCCCTGTAATCGTCACTGACAATCCGGGAATAATTAAAGCCAATCACAGGCTGGAACAGTGTATTCAGGTAGGGATAAGTAAACCCGGCCAGAAGCTTCAGACCATAATGATTGCTGTTAAAGTCTGCCTCAATGGGAGACAAGACAACGTCAGGGTGCTCAACATAACGCATACGTTCATGCTTACTGCGCCCGTAGTTAAGAACACCGTCGAGATACCACTGATCACGAGTGTAGGAGCCGTACACACTCAGCTGATAGTTTTTGAGGCGGTTATCGTCTATCGAGTTCTTTTTTTCGGCTTTAACGCCAGCAACCGTGAAGGCGGCACCATAAGTGATGTCGTAAAACCCTTTTTCCAGCGAACTTTCCAACCCCAGACTAAAGCCGTCTATATCAGCATCAAAACCTGACAGAGTATGACCAGCCTTATTTTTCCGGCTGTCCTGCGAAGCCTCTGCGGCCAGCACCTGCATCCAGATGCCTTTGCCTGCCTGCTCATCGCCAAACGACACACCCCGGGAAAAACTGCGGGCAGTGCTTAGACGTTGCAGGGGAATAGACACCGCTTCTTCCTGAACAATAAGGTTCATCTGCTGCGTTGCATGACTGTTGTTCACCCAGTTTTCCTGAACCAGCTTGTCCAGCTGAGCCTTAGACGTCGTACCCGCCAACAAGTCAAAAAGGGTCTTTGAACGACTTGCCGCTTCTATCACTGCCTCGGTAGCCTCTGAACCAGACGACGCCTCTTCAGGTTTTTTCCGGTCAATCGTCACCGTTAATGTATTGCCGCTATCGTCAACCACATTGACTGTTGTTAACACTGACCCCTGAATATTGGCGCCACTGTTTGTCAAAGTACCTGCTCTCAGCAATTGATAGGATTCGCCAGCCAGACGGGAGTCGTCGTTGTAGAGTTCAAAGTCCGGTGCTACCACTACAGAGCTGGCAGACGACAACGTTGCAGTGCCACTGACGTCCATAACGGGCGTTGTTGAAGCCGCAGAATCGACACTGAACTCAAGCACACCGGTGTGGGTAAAGTCACCTGTCAGACTGGTGCCGCGTTCAGTGAAAAATGAGCCATGGTTATAAAAGTTGATATTTCCACGAAATCTACCCGTCATCAAACCTGTGCCTTGGTTTGTGACTTCCAGTGTATGATTCAGGTTGTCGTTCCAGGCTAAATAATAGCCTGACATTAACCCCGCATTAGTCACACCGTCGGTGATCTTTCCTTCATTAGCCGAAACATCACTATCGGATGATGCACCAATATAGACCAGAGCTTTGTCTTCTTCTCTGGCAATCATGCTGCCTGATGCTTCATTAACAATACCGCCAACAAACGCCATGTCCTTGAACTCAAAGGCATGTCCAGTTTCTGCAGTCATAACACCGAATGAGCGATTGATAATGCTTCCTTCAAAATTTGCAAAGGCATCGTCCGAGGTAGGACTATCACCGGTGATTCGAACCAGCCCCTCAGACGCTGTTATGGTTCCACTATTTTCCAGGTTTCCATTAAAGCTGGTGGCATCATTGAGCTGAAGGGCATAGCCGTTGCTGGTCCAGGTTCCCTCGTTAATAATATTTCCATAAAAAGAAGCCAGATGAAGTGAAATACCAGAAGAGCCCGTTGTCTTTATTATGCCCTTATTAATAAAGTCGCCATTCATGTCACCTTCGTAAAGCTTTAAAGCAATGTTCCCTTCCATGATGCCCAGAGTTTCATTGGTTATAACCCCGATCACTGACGTTGCCAGACTGGGATTATCCGGAGCGATTCTGATAATTTCTGAATCCTTATTATACAGGTAGCCTCTGTTGCTCACGTTGGAAAGGGTCGAACGACCATATTTAATATTGGCTCCCAGCCCCTGCTTAATAAGGATTTTGCCCGAGGGAGTGATGTTGACATCAACATCAGGCTCCGGGCTTTCATCAAATAATATGCCGCTGGCCGTTAAGCCATTATCCATAATCAGGCTACCACGAAGATTTATTGTGCCTTCAATAGGCACCTTGAAACGATGGCCTTCCGGGTAGCTGGAACGAATGATGACCAAAGCGGATTCAGAACCATCGGTAAGGCGGTACTCCCCTTCTGGTATGTCAAAATCCTTCGCTGCATGAGCACTGGCAACCGCCGCACTCAACACCGCCAGTGGAAATAAATGAGCCAGATTTTTATTGGGCATCCTTGCCTCCCGAAGATCCTGTCACCGTTTATTGGTGTCCTATTCATCGTTTTTCGGCACCGTGGGAAAGTCTTTAAGCGGGAACAGGGTTTGAATCCTGAGCTGGGGATCAATAAAAGAGCGGAGAAAGCGGGACAGAGGTCAGGAGCTGCCCCGCTTTTTTAACTAATAATCGTATTCCACTCTCAAATAATAACTATTATTTTTGTAACCGGACTTCTGACTAAGGTCATAGCTCACAACCACCGACAGGTTATCAAGTCGCCGGTAGGTAAGATGAAAAGAAGCCGAATAACTATCTTTGACAGGCTCGCCTGCCTCAGCATTCAATGCATCTCCACTGTCCATCAGGGTCGAACGGGCTTTAACTTTGTCACCCTTAATGTCATACCAGCCCATAAACCGGGCAGAAGGCTCTAAATCCCCCATAGGCAAGGCGTATATCTGACTCATTTCCACCCCTGCGCCGAACTCCATTTTCTGGTAGGTCAGACCGTTGACCGACTGCGCCTGACCGACATTACCGGCTTCCCTGTAATCATCAATGGTAATACGGGAATAATTAAAGCCAATCAAAGGCTGGAATATCGTACTCCAATAAGGGTAATTAAATCCGGCTAATAACTTTAAGCCATAATTATTACTGTTAAATTCAGCATCAGCTGAAGACAATGGTTCTATATACCGTGTGCGATGATTCTTACTCCGCCCGTAGTTAATAACGCCGTCGAGATACCACTCATCGCGAGTGTAAGAGCCATACATACTCAACTGATAGTTTTTGAGGCGGTTATAATCCATCGATCTCTGTTTGTCAGCCTTTACATCAGCAATCGTGATTGCGGCACCATAAGTGATGTCGGAATGACCCCTTACTGCCGAGCTATCAAGCCCCAGAGTGAAGCCATCTGCGTCAGCGTCAAAACCTGAAAGGGTGTTGCCCGCCTCATTTTTCCAGCTGTCCTGAGACGTACCAGAGGCCAGCATCTGCACCCACATCCCCATGTTTACCGGATCATCAGCATAGGAAAAGTCTCTGCCAAAATGCCTGGAAGTACTCAGGCGTTGCAGGGGGGCCGACTCAGCCTCCTGCTGGGCAATCAGGCTCATCTGCAAAGACATGAACGTGTTTGAGGCCAAATCAACTTCCTGCCGGGCATGGGTATTAGCAACCGCCACACTCAACGCCGCCAGTGGAAATAAATGAGCCAGATTTTTACAGGGCATCCTTGCCTCCCGAAGATCCTGTCGCCTTTTATTGGTGTCCTATTCATCGTTTTTCGGCATCGCATAGAAGTCTTTAGCGAATAAGCCCGTGGACTGGAAACAGAATCAGAAGATAACTGCTACCTTAATTACATAAAATCAAAACAATAGGCTTGGTATGCGTTTCCTCATCTTTCTTCTGGCACCTTGGTTCTTCTTTTCCGCTTTTCTCAGTGCCAGTAATGAAGGCTACTACCGGTATCCCAGTATTCATAAAAACACGGTGGTCTTCTCAGCAGAAGGTGATCTGTGGAAAACAACACTGACAGGGGGGACAGCCACACGTCTGACCACCAATCACGGCCGGGAAGTGTTACCGGCTATTTCTCCGGATGGTCAACAGGTGGCATTTCTTGCCGAATACGACGGGCCTGACAATCTCTACACCATGCCAATAGCCGGAGGGCTGCCAAAACGACTGACCTATTCAGAAGGTCAGGTGATTCCCCGGGGCTGGATTAATGACGGGCAGATTCTTTACGCCACCAATGAGCGAACCGTGTTTGGTGAAAACTTTCAGCTGGTCACGCTGGACACTGAAACCCGTGAGCGACACTGGATACCCCTGGCTCAGGCCTTCGAAGGCAGCTTTGGCGCTGGCTCGACCAATAGCCCGGACAGCAGCAGAGCACTCTTTTTTACCCGCCTTTCTGGCCCCTTCCACAATATCAGGCACTATCAGGGAGGAACCGCTCAAAATATCTGGAAATATCTTGAGGGTAAGGAAGCCGTCCCACTCACCAAAGACTTCCCCGGCACCAGCCGACACCCTCTGTTCTGGAATCAACGGGTTTATTTTGTCAGTGACCGGGACGGAAGTGGCAATCTGTGGTCAATGGACACGGATGGCCAGAACCTGATTCAGCATACCTTTCATAAGGGTCTGGATATCGAGTATCCGGCACAGGACGACGGTCAGTTTGTTTACCAGCTGGGGCCAGACCTCTACACTTTAGACCTGAAGCAGACTGACGCTAAACCAGAAAAAATTCAGATAACACTCGCTTCAGACTTTGAGCAACGGCGGCCACACTGGCTGCACTGGCCCGCTGCTTATCTTTCCGGCTATAACCTGTCTCCAGACTCTACCCAGCTGGCATTGACTGCACGGGGGCAGATAACCCTGCTGCCTGTGAAAGATGGCCGGACGGTTTCCATTCCCAGTCCGGGAAAAGACGTTTTTTTTCAATCCGCTCAGCATTTAACCCACTCCCGTCACCTTCTGGGGCTGGCTTCAGAAGGCATTTATCAGTCGTTCTGGTTGCTGCCAGCTGATGGCAGCAACCAGCCCGTAAAAATTCATCAAACGGACAAAACGATCATTGAAGCTCCGGTTATCTCACCGGATAACGAATTTTTCGCCTGGACGGATTCTGATGCGACCGTATGGCTGACCCATATTCAATCGGGCACGACAGAAGCCATCAGGCAATTTGAACCACAGGATACCTATCCCGGTCAGTTCAGCTGGTCTCCGGACAGTCAGTGGTTAACCTTTTCCAGCCCGGCCAGCAACCGTAAAAAACAGATCTATCTGTTCAGCCTCTCCGACAATCAACTGACAGCAATTACCAGCGATCGTACTGACAGCGGCTTTCCCGTCTGGAGTCCCAGCGGCAAATGGCTGATGTTTATCTCAGAGCGATTCTTCCACTCCAAAGTACAGAACCCTTTCGGATCGAATCAGCCAGAACCTTATTCAGACACAAACCGTGGTCTGTTCATGGTAGCCATGGACCCGGAGGCAATCTGGCCTTTTGAGCCTGAAAATGAAGTCCTGCAGCAGAAAATTGCCCGGCTTATGGAAAACGAGCAACAGGGAGAACCCTCTGAAGAAGAACAGCCTCAGCGCATTACTGTTGAACTAAATGGACTGCAGGATCGCCTGTACCAGATGCCTGTCCCTCCCGGCAATTATTATGGTCTTGGTTTCACAGATGGTTATCTGTTCTGGGGGGAACCGGACTCTGAAAATACGTTCACACTTTACAGTCTGGAAGTTGGTAATGCCCCGGACAATCAACCCTTCATTGTTGCTTCAGGTCTCACGGGTTATCAGCCGTCCAAATACGGAGAACAGCTCCTGATCCATGGTGACAATGACGAGTTCGCCCTGATTCCTGTTGGCGTGCCTGAAAGCAATATTGAAATTAATCCTTTATCCCTTGAGCAATGGCGGGTTTACGTTTCTCCACAGGACGAATGGCGACAACTGTTGTTTAACGTCTGGTCTCTGCTGGGGAATCAGTTTGCTGACCGTTCAATGAATAGCACAGACTGGCCGGCACAGCTGGATACTCACCTGCAGATGTTGAACCGGGTTACAAACCGAAGTGACCTGAATCACCTTATTGGCAGCATGATCGGTCAGCTGGGGGTGCTTCATCTGGAGATTGACGGAGGTGACCTGCGATTCAACGACAAGTGGAGTATAGAAAGCTCTCTGGGGGCTCTCTTCTCAATGGAGGACAAAGGGTTACTCATTGATCAAATTTATAAAACTGACCCTGATTTTCCCCTGAAACGCTCCCCGTTAGCCCGTCCTGGCATCCAGATTGAAGAAGGAGACAACATTACAGCCATCAACAACCTGCCGCTGGATCATCAGCAACCGATAGAAGAACGGTTAACGTTCAAAGAAAACCAGCAGGTGTTGCTGACCGTTAAAAAGCCGGGCATTCCAGACCCCATAGAGCAGATTGTCTGGCCAATATTGCCTCAGGAATCTGCCAGGCTACGCTACGACTCCTGGATGTACGACCGGCAACAGCGCACCGAACATCAGGGGCAGGGAAAGCTTGGCTACGTTCACCTGAGAGGCATGGAGGCCGATAATTTCGAACAGTGGGTGCAACAGTACTATCCCGTCTTTAATCGTGGCGGACTAATACTGGATCTGCGCAACAACTCTGGCGGAAACATTGACAGCTGGATTACCAGCCGTCTGCAGAGAAAAGCCATAACGTTCAACAGTTATATGGGGTCCACCGTGGACTGGAATATGCCATACGCCTTCAGGGGACATATCGTTGTTTTGGTTAACGAGCATACTGCTTCTGATGCGGAAGAACTGGCTGAAGACTTGAGGAACCTGGGACTGGCCACCATTATTGGCACTCGCACCTGGGGCGGAAGAATATGGATGTTTTTCTCTGAACTGATGGATCAGGGCTTTGTGACGGTTCCCTATATTGCAGGCTACAGAGCCAATGGCCGCTGGCTGGCAGAAAACTGGGGCATAGAGCCCGATATTCAGATTGATAATCTGCCCTATTCTACCTTCAACGGCAGTGACTCTCAGCTGGACAAGGCTATTCAGTTTCTGCTTGAGAAGCTGGAAAAAGAGCCTGTAGAAACCCCTGCAAGACCTGATTTCCCGATTGCCCGCCCATAGTTGATATGGGTGTTAATTCCCTCGCCATTTTATTGAACACCCCATGCTGGGCTGCTGATCCTTCGGGCCTTTACCGGTGGCTGCGATGGTTCGCATGGCATTGAGCAACTCCGGAACCCGGTCAGACGGATCGTCCATTCGGGCATTATCCAGCCTGCCGCGATACTGAAGCCTTCCTTCCCGATTTAAACCAAAAAAATCGGGCGTACAAACAGCGTCGTATTGTTTGCCGACGGACTGGTCTTCATCAATCAGATAAGGGAAGTCAAAGCCATGCTGGCTGGCAAACTGTTTCATCTTTTCCGGAGAATCTTCCGGGTACGCTTCGTAGTCATTAGACATAATGGCAAGGACATTAATGCCTTCCGCCATCAGTGAACGAGTGTCTTCAGCCAGTCGTTCTGCAATCTTCTGAACATAGGGACAGTGGTTGCAGATAAAAGCGATCAGCAGGCCTTTCTCTCCCAGATAATCACTCATGGTATAGCGGTTACCATCAACGTCTTTCAAGGTGAAGTCAGGCGCTTCCCAGTCAAAGTTACAAACCGGTGTATCCAGTAGCATGATTGCCCTCTCTTTTTTAGTCAGGAACCTGTCGGACTCCATTTATTTTAACAGTGCAGCCTGATTATGACCGCTATTCAACGCTTTCAGGCGGCATTTTTCAGCTCATGTTTTTCGATCAGCGGAAAGAATTTACTTTATCCATAAAACGGGTGACCCGGTCCTGATCGACAAAGTTTTCAAAGACCCCATCTTTCTTGAATGTGGTAGCCGTTACACAACCGTCGGCTATACTCAGCTGCTCCTGAACGTTTGATACGCACAGGGCGTCCGGACGATGGTTAAACACTGTCGATTTTGCAATGCTGTACAGGTCACGATCCCCCATGTAAACCACCGCTTCAGGCACAATGTTAAATAAAGTCTTTACATGACCAGCACCAATACGATGCTGATGGCGAATGCTCTCTCCGGTATTCGTATCCCAGACACCAAAGCCACTGGCATAAACACCGGAAAAGATTTCACGAACAAACAACCCGTCTACCGCTTTGGCAAGATCAAATGAGGCCACCGTGTCCCAGAGAACATTGACACCATAAGGAACCGTGATATCAGATTTCAGTTCGCCAATGGTGCGAGCCATTGCTGCGGTGGTTTCCGGTTCCACTCTTGTCAGATAGGGCAGGCTGAACTCATTTGAAAACATCACAGCGTCAACGCCACCATTTTGCAGAGCAAGCAGATCTTCCCCTGCCTTATCAATGTAGTGGTTTAATGATCTCGGACACCATTTTAGGTGGTAAAGTTGTCACCTTAGAAGAGGTGTTCAATGACAAGAAAACGTCGTTCATATACAGCAGAATTTAAACTGGAAGCTGCCACACTGGTTCTTGATCAAGGGTATTCAGTACCTGAAGCCAGCAAATCGCTTGGCCTGAATGAGAACGTTCTGCGCCGGTGGGTAAAACAGTTAGGGCTAGTCCTACAGCTGCACATTCAGTAAATATTGACTTCGCCAGTGCAGCACAGGGGCTGAGTACTGATGTTTGCGCCTGAATATCGACCAATGCAACACATGATCAATGCAATGGCATGGTAACAACCAGACCATTGTTCCGATGATTAACTTGCGAAGCTCCTGCAAGGTCAATGATATTATCCCAGTATCATCTGTTTTTTTTCATGCCGAGCTCTCGTTAACGCCAAAAAGGTTTGAGCCAGCATGACAAGTGTCATGTGTCGATACCAGGAATTCCAGTTTCTGACTTCATACTGATCCATGCCCAGCATGTCTTTGGCTTCTTCAAAACAGGTTTCTATGGCCCAACGCTGTCCAGATGCTTCTACAAGGCCCCTTAAGCTTGATTTATGTGCGGGAGCACAGCAACGAAAGATAACTACTTCATCCAGGTCTACTGAGGCGACGGGCTTTCTAAAAAGCAAACTGTGCTGCCAGCCTTCTGGTTCACAGCCATTAATCGGAATCACACACCATTGGTAAAGCCGTGCTCCTTTTGTTCCAGCACCACTCGACAGTGTTTCCCATTCGGCACTTTTCAGTAGTTCTTTTGCCAATGCGCGAGCCTTCTTCTGAACGTGTCCCACCCAGGCATAATGTTTTCCTGTGATGCCAAGAACATAGGGCTGCTGACGGTCTTCAAGATGCTTTCGTAAGTGAGAGCTTTCACCATAAACACTGTCGCCAAGAACCCAGTCTGGCATCATGCCTTGATCCAAAGCGGCAAGTAACATCTGTTCAGCCAGTTCTGTTTTGGTTTGGTTTGGTTTGAAAACTGACTGATTCAGGAACTCCTGCTCGATGGCAACGGGGAGGATCGTTTGTCCATGATTCAGGCAGGTAAAGTCGAGTGTCCAGTAAACAATGTTCTTCTTTGGTAGTACAAGCGAGATAAACAGCAACCTGACTATTTTCAATTCGACCTGCAGTACCACTGTATTGCCGCTGAACACCGCAAGAGTGTTTGCCCTATTTGATAAAGCCTGTTTCATCTACGACTGGTGAGTAGCTTTTGCCTGATAGAAACGCCAGATGCTCATGGAGAAGCTCTGCACGAATTGCTTCCTGATCCCAAACGGCACGACTAAGAAGGTGCTGATAGAGAAAAGGGTGACTATGACCTGCGAATTCAGCCATTTGCCACGTGTTATGCCTGGGTATGTGGCTCAGTAGACCCAGTACATAATCATGAATGGTATCGCTAGTTGGTTTTCTGGAGCAGTGTTTTGCAGCGAGCTTTAACAGGTGATCCAGAAGGCTGGTATCAATATCAAATAATGAACTAGACATAATGCTAACCCCGAGTACGGGATTAGCTTAGCTCATTATTTAAGTGCAGCTGTAGGACTAGACCTAAATGCCAGATACGAAAAAGCCCGAAGCGTTTACTAACGCTTCGGGCTTCATCATGTTTGGTGCCGGCACCAAGAGTCGAACTCGGGACCCACTGATTACAAGCTGACCCAGATCACAACACAAGCCATTGATTTATAAAGGTTCTTGATTATCTGAATCATCCTGTGACACCTTTGTGACACTTTTAGACAATCTCGCTGCTGCATCTGCAGCGTTCTTCTGTTGAACCTTTCTTCCGTCCAGGTAAAGCATGGTGGTGCTGATGCTGTCGTGATCTGCAAGTTGTTGCACAGAGTAAGGATCGGTTCCGTTCAACAATAACTGAGTGATCATTGTAGCCCGCATTCCCCAGTGGAAAGGTTTTAGTTTGGGCAGTCCGGCTGCTCTGCAGGCTCGGGTTGCCTGAGACGATACGTCACTGGTGTCGCTATACCACTGTCTGCCATCACCCTTGTCCAGCCAGTACTTTTCGTTTTCATTTCTCTCGGCCAGATCTTTTTCCAGAAACTCGTACAGCTCATCATTAATGGGTTTGTCAGGCCATTTATCTTTTTTATTTTCCCAACCCAGTTCTTCATTATCGCGGATTTTAATAATCCGCCGTTTCATATCAATGCAGTTCAGTGGCAGTTGCCAGATAGCCCCCAGACGCAGCAATGATTGAGTAGCTACCATATAGGCCCGCAGCAAATTCCGCATATCACGAATCAGTCGCTCATTGTCTGCCCGTTGTCTGCCAGTCAGGTCTTCAGATCGTTTAGCCAGCCCACGCTTATATTCACTGATAATAAATTGCTTGAGCTTTTCCAGTTCAGAAAGCTCCAGGGTTTTCATATCTTTCTTCTTAACCTTGGGAGCATTCACTTTGGGCTTATGCTTTAGAATCCTTTGATCGTAGAAACACCATCGAAGAAAGACCCGTAGTTGTCTGGCATGGACATTCTGACTGGTGACAGCCATGAGCTTTCCACTCTTACCAGGTAAGGTTTTCAAATGCTTAAGGAACTTAACTTCATGCTCTTTATCGTAATCCCGAACCCGATGATTTTGATTCGCCTGGATGTAATACTTGATCGTGTTCTTGTAGGATTTAACCGTCTCTTCTGATCGATGTATCTTTACTTCATCCAACCAAACCCTACTGGCCTGCTGAACTGTCCAGTTATTCTTAGCCTGCTGTTTCTTCGCTCTCTCTGCTTTCTCGGCCTCACTGGCCCGTTGAATCTTTCTACCCTGTTCCTGATAAAGCTCCATCAGCTTCAGCTGTTTATCCATATCAGACAAATGGCTCAAAGAATCAACAGAACATAGCGTCCGCCGAACACCCCGCCGACCTTTCTCCCAACCGCCCTCTGGTGGGAACTCTCCGACCCATTTATCGCCTCGTTTGGAAAACAGCTTCCTGGACATTATCGGGCTCCGAACCAGGCAGGTGTGCCAATGATTTCCAGGTCATCCACCTCAACCTCAAAAGGCAGATACTTATCACTGCCCGATCTGACCTCTACACAGCCTTTAGCCGGGTTTAACTGGATGTATCGAAGAAACAGTTGTTCTTCATCCTTAACCCGGATCAGGGCCATTCCGTTTGGTTGCTTGTTCATTGTGTTGATCACAATGTACGAATCTCTGTGAATAGACGGCTCCATACAATCGCTGGTCTCGTGGTACATCACTGCCTTTTCAACAGGAACCCCCAAAACATTGACCAGGTAATTACGGTCAAATAGAAACGGGGCTTTAACTTCAAATCCGATGAATGGAATAGCCACATAACCTGACGCATTTTGAATACCACTCGGATCACCTTTACCGGTGGCCAGCCAGTCAATCGTTACGCCAGCCGCATCAGCAATAGCTGATATCTGCGTCAGCCCGGGACTCTTAATCTCATCACGAATGAGCCTTGATTGTTGCGATGGGCTGATGCCTGTCAGCTGCTGTAATGCACTGGAGCCCCCCAGTTTTTTCTGAATGAACTGGACTCTCTCGCCAAGGGTTTCCATTTGCATGGCGCTATCACCTTTCATGATTCAAAACTAATACGCGAAAATATTGCAAATAATGTTGACTTTCCCAGTAAAGGGCTTAATCTACATATATGCAATATTAGTGATTATTTGCGATTTTTAATAAATATTAGCAAATATTTTTCCTTAACCGAGAAGTTTTAGCAGAACAGGGATAACAGGGCAATGACAAATAATGAACTATCAGAACTTCTTACCACATTACTGCAACGGCTCAGCCAGGGAGAGAGCATCGATATCCGCCACGACCAGATGTATCCCCTCAAAGTGGTTCTGGCCCGGCTGGATATATCCAAGCCTACGTTGATGAAAGCCATCCGGTCTGGCGAATTCCCGGAACCAACCGTCGTCTGTGGTCAGGATCGCTGGCCATCGTATGCCATCAATCAATACCTCTGGAAAAAAACGCCACACATTCAGAAAACAGAAGAACTGCGCCAACAGGCGGCCCAGGCTCTGGCGCAGGAGAACTCCTGATGCCATACGATCGAGACGCCGAAATCCTTGACGCCCTGATCAATGATCAGAGTTTCAAGTTCAATCAAAAGAATAAGAAGGTGTTGAATCAAGGTATATGCCCGGACTGCAATCGAAACTCAGTCTGGGTAAAACGGGATAAGCCAGGTCGCGTTTACTGTGACCATCAGACCAGCTGCGGTTACACCGAAACCACCAAAGAACTCTACCCTGATCTGTTTGAAAACTACTCTGATCGATGCCCGGCCACTCCCGAAGACCCCAGGGCAACCGCACGGGCTTATCTGGAAGACCGTGGATTCAATAGCGGCATTATTGTCGACTGGTACGACCAAGGTTGTATGCAATGCTATGGCCTGTATGCACCCACCGTCCGCATACCACTCTGGGGAAACCTGTTTGAAGAACGGATTATTGATAAAAAGCACGTTCAGAAAATAGGACGCAAAAGTAATTTCTCTTCCAAGGAAGACAAGACCGACAAGCACTGGGAACCCCCAGGATTCAAGCTTGAAGAAAACGACAGCTGTGTGATTACAGAAGGTGCATTCGATGCCTGGGTGTTCTACCACCTGAAACATTTTGAAGTGGCTGATTACAAAGCGGTGTCATCCTTTGGCAGTGGCAACCTGCCCAGAAATCTGATCAAAGAAAACGCAGGAAAAAACATTCTCTGGATACTCGCCTACGACAATGACGAAGCGGGCCTGAAAGCACTGCCGGGTCACATCCGGTTTATTGAAGAACTGGGCGAGCGTTACCAGGTCATGCTCTGCCAACCAGGTATGGACTGGAACGATGTTTACAAAAAGAAAGATGAAGACGGTCATTCAACACTCACCAGGGAATACCTGAACGACTGTCTCTGGCGTGGTCGTGTGGCTACTTCAAAAGAAGTCGGTGAACTCGCCTTCTGGAAATGGCTAAAGTCTAAATCTTCTCGTCTGGTTGTTGAATTTGGTGACGCCTTGTGGCGTTTCAAGATGAATGACAAGACCACTGAAGAATTCAAGGCATACCATGGGCAGGATAGCGACTCCCACTTCTGGATCGATCCAAAAGCCAATGTTACCGAAGCCATTAAAGTGTTCAGTGGCTATTCCGGAACCCCTGCCAAAATCAGCCCGGTATTACCCAAATTTCTCTATCTGGAGAAAGACTCCATCACAAGGGAACAGTGGTATGTCTTCCGCACCTCATTTTCCAACGGCAGCCGCCCGGAACTGATTTCCCTGACCAGTAGTGACCTGAAATCGCCGGGCGCATTCAGCGAGGCATTAAAAGCCAACACCCCCGGTGGACGCTTTACCGGTGACACCGTGGATATGGAGATTCTGGAGAAACGCTGGTTCGACTATGGCATCAGCACAGTAAGAACCTTGTCATTTATTGGCTATGACCGTGAAACCGGCATCTACGTTTTTACAGGGGAAGAAAACCCGAACAACCCCAACATGCCAAAAGACTTTGGCTTCTATAACAACCGGATGATCAAGGCCAACAAAATGGGCTTTATCACAGCCGGTAATCTCCGCATCAAAAGCAACAAAACCAGCCTCAACCTCTGCCGGGCCAACGGCAAATGGACCCCGGACTGGCTGCCACTGTTTCAGAAGGTATTCACCGATAACGGGCTGGCAGCTATGGCCTGGTGGTTGGGTACTCTCTTCTCAGAACAGATCAGGAATGAGTTTAAGTCCTGGCCTTTTGCCGAGTTCAGAGGTAAAGCCGGTGCAGGTAAGTCAGCCCTGCTGATTTTCTTATGGCGATTACTGGGCAGAGCGAACTATGAAGGAGACAGCCCCCAGAGTGGTTCCGATGTAGGTAGTGCAAGGGGTATGGCCGAGGCGGCCAATTTCCCCTACGTTCTGCTCGAAGGCGACGCCTCAAAGCAGTTCAACATTGAGTTATTAAAACCACTCACAGAAGGCGGGATACTTCGTCGGACAGGCATCAAGAACAGAGGTACGGATACGGACGTTATTACCTTCAAAGGTGGACTCTGTTTCGCCCATAACGATCCGATTGAAGCATCAGAAGCCATCATGTCTCGCCTTTTTTCTCTGTACTTCACACGAGACCATCAGATCTCCGGGCAGTCGGATTACTGGTTCCGTGAACTGATGGCCATGCAGGCCGAGGACCTATGCGCATGGCGTGACATAGCACTCAGTAATGAAACCACCATCCTGACCAAATTCCGCAATGAGTTTGCCCGGCTGGAGGTCGAATACAAATCCCGCGACAGCTCCATGCGTATCCGGATCGCCGAGTTCCACGCCATGGTGGCAGCCTTCGCCAACTGCCTGCCCATCATTTTCGGTACCAGATATCTGACTAAAGCCGTACTTATGCGGCTGGAAGAGTTTATCTGGAGCCGTGCGGTTGATCGGGAAAAGAGGCTGCGCAAAGACCACCCGCTCGTCGAGCAGTTCTGGGAATACTACGAGCACCTGAATGTTGGCCACAGTGCCGGCTACTCACAGAGCATTCAGACCGAACGGCTAAACCATTCAATCCCGGACGAATACATCGCTATCAACCTCACAGAGTTTGAAGCCACCTGTAAATCCGCAAGATTGGAAGGTCTCAGAATGCGAGAGCTGAAACCGCTGTTAAAAGCCTGTCAAAAGCACCCGTTTGTGGCCACCAAGAACGTGAAAAGCAAAATCAAACCCATGAAGCCAGACGGGACATCAGACACCGCTTACTGCTGGGTTTTCCAGAAGAAACCAAATAAGGGCAAGAAAAAATAACAACACTCGCGACACCGTATGTCCGACAGGAACCGCACTGACCGCACCAAGGCAAAAGGAAGGCAAAAAAAACAATGAATACAAAGAGATACAAGAAAACAGTAACCCGCACTTTTTGCGCACTTTTTACGAACCCGATTGATAACCGAGGTGCGAAAAAAACGAACCAGAATAGAACTGTAAAAATCAATAAAAACAACCTCTTACCAGCTCCGGTGAACTTTGGTGCGGTTAGCCACTTCACCACCAGACCCGCGAAACATCTGGGCTACAGCCTTATTCAGTCCCCCGGTGCGGTAAATGCGGAAACCTCAGCACATACCCTCGCTTTCTGTGAATAAGGAGACAGTCATGAGCCACAACATCACCAGAGAACAGCGCCCCCAACTGGAACAGCAGCGACGGGAATCACTGGCCAGGCACCTGATCCACAGCAAGCCCAAGCATCAGCAGATGTACCTGAAAAGTCTGAAGTCCGACACCTTGCGGGAAGAACTGCGGGAACTGATGAAACAGGAGCTGGCGAAAGAAATCGCGCTGATGGATACCCATCTGCGCAACCTGAGACTGTCCCGACTGAAGGATCGATGCAGCCATAAAGAATTCGACAGCAGCTTCTTCCGGGACATTCAGAACAGGGTCGACACCCTGCTGGCCAGTAAAGAGACCGGAGTCGCCTGATGGAGTACACCACCCTGAACCGGCTGGCCCGTCGTTACCCGACACTGGATCTGCAATCCCTGCAGATACTGGCCCTGGTCGCAGATTGGCAGGGCGTCACCATGGCCGACCTGGCGGAAGAACTGGACACCACTCACCACTACTACATACATCCAGTTCCATGTCTCCATGCTGGCCCGGGGCAAAAAAGGACGCGAGAAAAAAGGCATGAATTTGCTGCTGGTTGAAGACGACATGTTCGACAAGCGGCGCAAGAACCTGAAGCTCACCGAAGCAGGCGAGCGGGTAATCAAGGCAATAAAGCCACTTTTGAAATAAGAACTAAGTGAGGTAAACAAGATGTCAGCAATACGTTATTACCGCTGCGATAACCCTGAAATTCTATCTGTATTTGATCAGGTACAGGATGAAAGAAGTCAGCTTCAGAAAAAAGGAGCTGAGTTGGCTGAAGCTGTAACAGCGATTACAGGTGAACCATGCAAAGTAATGTTCAATGCAAATCTGCATGAATGGACAGTAGCTGGAGTTCGTTTTGAAAAATTCACTAAAGCATTGCAGGCCGATTTTTGCAAGCCAATGAAAAGTGGAAGTTTTATTACACGGCCAAAAGTAAAAGCTGATCCGGAAATAAAAGAACTTTTCAAAGACCTGCCAATAGTAGACAGAAACAAATGCTGGGAAGCACTGGGTACCGACTGGGGAAACTTATTGTTCACCCCGATTGGTTATGCCCATAAAAAAGGTGAATTCCTCTATATCGAATGTTCGTTAGATCTGACTGAAAGACTCACCGAAATCACAGGTGGTGAATATCAGCAGATTGAAAAACAAACTCAATAACAATAAACCAACAGGTGAAATACATGAAAACAAAACGAGTCACTATTCCAGCATGTGAAGAACACTGTGGCCAAATGGCGGTGAATGTAGAGCTTGAATGGAAATGCCCTGCCTGCGGTGGCCCCAGGGGTGAGGTTTATCAAACCCTGAGTTTTGACGGAAGTCGGCGTTTAGGTTGTGACGGCTGGGTAAACCCTTGTGGTCATGTTGATAAGTACAGCGCAGTCAGAAAAGAAGCCGTTGAACGCCAGGCTGTTGAAGAGCATCCACTGATTAAACAGTTTTGGGATTCCTTGATTCATGTTTTGAAAACTTATCCGGCATTAAATCATTCAAAACACCCTGAAGAAATTGCATTCAATATGAACGAAGTTAATAAGGTATTTCTGGTGGCGCAGGTTGCACATGTCAACTTTTATGAGCTGCGTAAACTTCTACCGGAAAGTAAATCCCGTCGATTTCTGCGCAAGGCAACTATCAAAAGTATTCAAACAAATAGATCCATTCATTGCTGGATCTTTGAAGACTAATTAATAACAACAAGGAGCAATAGCATGACTATTCCAAATTCTGTAATGAACTCGTTAACCGAAGCCTTTCAACCTCCTGAGCGCACAGTGGAAGAATACGCCGAAGCAGTAACCACGCTCTACAACATAGCTCGGTTCGTCACATCCAGCGGACGCTGTGCCGCACAACTACTGCTGAGTGGTTTCAATGGCGACAACTGGCAACTGGATATCACCGATCTGATACTGCTGGATCGCGCCAATTTCAAAACCGCCATGACCTATCTGGAGTGCCGAACCCACTTTGGGTGAGCCACAAGAACGCATCGAGAACGGTTATGAAAAGTTTCAGGAACTCCAGAAAATCTGGAGCAAATTGCACGTTGATAACATGTGGAAGGATGAGTGTCCAAAGTGTTTCGGCGATGGTGAAGTCCTCGTTAACCCGGAGGGTGACGACTACAGCACAAAACCCTGCACATGCTGTGGCGGAGATGGTCAGATTGCCCACATGGGAAATTTTTGATGAACACCGATTTTATCCACGCCGCAGGTCGCAACCCGCAAATGCGTCAGCAGGCCAGAGCCGAGATCGATCAGCTCACTGAGGCATTCCTGAATCAGGGTGGTCAGATTGAAGAGATCCCCGCTGGGGTCTGCAAAGACAATATGGATAAGCAGAACCGGGCATCCACTGGCACCGCCAGACTTAACCGCAAACAGAAGGAGGCATTAAAAAAGAAAAGGGAAAGGAAAGCAGTCGGGGCGGCCACCCCGACCGAGTCAAACCAATAACAACAACCGTCATCATCAATGGAGACTGACCATGAATGATTTTAACGACCAGCTGTTTTTCCATTATCAGCGCCGACTCCGCATTAAGAATAACAGAAATCGTCAACCGCTGTGGCGATTTATCTGCCGTCAGAGTACAGGGCAAGTGCAAAAGAACAGCAAGGGTTTAGCACTGAAATCGGGGGAATTATGACCGTAGAAAACAACATCGACCTGATGCTGATGCAGGTTATCCAGATGCACCTGACCAAGTACGGGCCAGACGCCACCATAAAACAACTGGGGGAACGGATGATCGGGCTGGCCCAGGCACAAAAACAGAACAAGGTTCAGGTGGTTTCACCAGCAGGTACCGCCATGGTCGTGGTTCATGAGCGCAGCCCACTGGCTGAACTGATACTGCGTCTTAATCAAGCAGGTTAAGGGCCGGGCGGGGAAACCTGCCCGGATAACAGAATGATGGATACAAACGACAAAGCCCGGCTGGAACTTAACCTGGAACTTAAAGCCCTGCGCAGATCCAGACCAAAAACACCCGGGCAGCACCGGGAACTTAGAGAACGAATTGAAACCATTGGCTTTTTATTGGGGCTGATTGAAAGGGGAGAGGAATTAGAAAATCAGGCTTAAAAAACTTCAAAATTACAAACAGGAACCTACAACAATGCAAAAGCTAACAAAGAATCAATCCCAGTGGTTCAAGCAGGCAAGCACCAAAGAACAGCACGCCTTTATGAGAAAGGGGCCAGCAGAAGTCGCCAACTATTGGAACACCGAGTCTGAAAAAGAAACCTTCGCCCCTGTGATTCGGGGTGTACTGATCGGCAATCCCATAGACTCTGCATCAAACGCTTTAACGCTGGCAGAAAAAGAACTGCATAAACTGAAACAGCAGGAACTGCCCACACTGGATGAACGGACCCTGGGCATCGATGGCGAATGCGTGAAACAGGCCGAGGTCTGCTACGACAAAGAGCTGAGAATCGATGGCATACTGCATATCGGTTCGCTGCTGGCCACCGATGTTTTTGAATCCCGCTGGCTGGATGGACTGGTCGAGTCTTTCGCGGATCACCTTTCTGACGACCCTGAATACCTGCAGGAATCCATGCTGCCACTTCAACCCAAAACCGAAGAGGATGCCGAGTTTAACGAATGCCTGGCGGAGCACCTGCACTTCCATAACTTTCAGGGGTTCGCACTGAAGGCATCGTCACCAGTGAAAAAATATGACTCCTGCGATTCTGCCAGCTTCAGCTGGGGTCATGTCCGGTTCGCCTGGTTTTATGGCGAATCCTTTGAAGAGGCTTTTAATCTTGCCCGGGAATGGGTTGATCGAATGGAAGAGCAGGATAAGCAGACGTTTTTGGAAAAGGCTGAAGCGTAAATAACCAAAAAATGAAAAATGTTATGTTCAACCCAACAGGACAAAGATATGACTGATAAAAGTAAATGCTGCACGTGCGGCTATGAGTGGGAAACAGGAAAAAATGGTAGACACTCATGCTCGGATAACTTTAAGCGCCGAATAAATAAGGCAACCGATATTGCTGCCAGGTTCGGCCAAATTGACGGAGCTCACCATAAGACATGGGTGATAGATCAAATGGTCAGAACCCTAACCGGTGACGATTACCCTGCATTTGTCGATTACGCAAGTGAGGACATTGGAGAAGACGGGCCATTCCGTGATGAATGGGATTGCGGGATTGCTCCCTGAGAAGACATTATGAAATTAAGAGACCTTAAAGTTGAAGAAAGATCGTTTAATGAAGATATCAGAATGCCCATGTTTGCAGCATGGCAGCTTGATCAAAACGGGTTTAGATATTGGCAGTGGTTTGTTTTCACCAAAGAGTCCATGGAAAAGCGTGAAAATGCAAACGTTAATGAGCTTGATTTAGAGATAACAGAGTTCTGGCCGTGTGATTTCTATCCTTGCTCCGAAGAAACTGTTGGTGATGATGATCATGCAACAGGTGTCTGTATCAATTGTGGGGAGCCAATGTAGGCGTATAACGCCGTTTTCAGCGGCAGCCGAAGGCTGTCCGTTGGAAAACTTTGGTAGGTGGCTGATAGGCAAGGAGGTTGCCGTGAAAGAGCATGAGATAGTTGAACCAAATTATAAACTTGATATAAAAAAAGCTGCCTGTCATCACTGTGGAAATGAATGTAAACCAATATGGGATGCACAGGTAAATGGTTATGTTTCAGATTGCCACGGCGTTGGATTTGATTACGAGAATACCGCTGGTAACATGAAATCTGAAAATGACGGTTTACGTTACATAAGCGACTGGGCTGAGTAAGCCACATACCCTTTTTTAGATGTACCGATCCACAATTACAAGACTTCTGTCGTAAAAAAATACACGGCCGTAAAATAAGCATTATAAAGAACTTAATGTATTAGCGATTGCTCGTATTGTGGCTGATTTAACTGGCTGTTTAACTGGCGTTGGGGGCAAACAACCTGAAAGGAGTAATTCATGTTGATTCAACAACTAAAAGAACCTGGTACCGCTCTGGTGATGGACCGTACAAATCGAAGTTACTATCAGGTGCGAGTTCCCTGTTTCGATCCTATTCTGGATCTGGATAGCCAGCAGGCCCGATTAAATGAAGCAGTAGACATTCTGTCCCTTCTGCTCACTCTGTCGGAAACCGTCAAACCGGGTCAGGCCACAGACCAGGCGATTGCCGGAGCGGGTTCCATGCTGCGCCGGGCCATCAATCTGATCAGTGCCGAGGCTCATTCCGTCGAACCAGTATCCGATTCACCAGACTGCCTGAGTTCTGCCACTTCCTGACGCAGGGCTCGCAACTCTTCCAGTATCAATTTGGTCATCTCGTCCTGCTCGAACGACTTTTCCAGGCGGTGCAGGTACTCCGCATTCTGAGACCGGTTATTCGCTTTCGCAGAGCGGAACAGCCGACCTTTCAGGTCATCGGGCAGGCGCAGGTTGAATACTGGAAATTCTCGGCTCAAAGCAGTCAGCAATCGTTTGATGAAAAATTGCATTTTATGAAGAGGGGGAGTTACAGGTGTAGTGGCAAACTACCACTACAAGGGAAGGATTAAGCCAGTTTAGAAAACAATTCCTGTTGTTGTTTCCGGTTCATACGGGCAAATTTGTCCCGCAGTTCCGGGGGCATCAGCAGGGCAGAGGGGGAGAGAACACGGTCAAATTCAAGATTTAGCGAAAAGCCCATGCCACATTCCGGGTTATTACACGTGCAGTACAGTTTCTTCAGTTCACCAGACGCCACCACACTGTCCTGGATGGTGGCGATCTCTCCGCAGACCTTGCAACGAACCCGAACACTCATAGTAAAACCAACTGACTTTGTGACACTATGTATAATTATGACAGTCAGCCCCCTGGTCTGCCAGCTTCTGCAGCCGCTTGATCCCCAATCGGTTCGAAGGAAATCCAGCCCCGTTCCGGCAGCCACTCATTAATATCCAGCATCTGCTCCTGAATAGGCAACACTTCGTTCTTACGCCAGACCGGGTCTACTTTGCTGATATCACCAAAGTTCACATTCCCCTCTGGCAGAACGTTGGCCATGGCCGGATGCATCCGGTGGGCAGCAATAATATCGCCTCTGGAAATGTTCTTGATTTTCTCCAGCTCATCTTTGGTGGAGAAATCACCCACCGGCAAAATTTGAATATCTTTCTCACGGCCACCGGGAATATGCAGGAACATATTTTTAAAATTCCCAATCCCCTTGGAGCTGCGAATTTTGTCTTTAATGGCTTCCTGGTCTTCTTCACCCAGACCGCTGGATGATGAATAGAAGATATAGCCCATGTGGGCACCGTTCAGATAATACCGGCGACGGAACAGGGTGGCGTCCTCATTCAGCAGCATCGATTGAATAGCTCCCAGATACGAAGGCACCCCATAAATATTCTGTTTCACATCGTAGTTTTTGATATGAACCACTTCCCCCAGTTTGAAGCGGATCAGATTACCTGTCTGGGTCAGCAGTCCATAGCGCCCCGGCTCTTTCAGTCGGCGCATATTAATAGCAGGAAGATGCCGCAGCCGGGTAGCTTCTCCCATACCATTGCGAAACCGCTGGAAGTAGCAATTCTTAAACACATTAAAGTCGGTAACAGCCGCATACATATGGCGCCTGGAGAGCATGGGCGACGGATTAAAACCCAGCATGACCTGCATGGTTTTGAATTCCAGAATGGGGCCGTGGTAGGCATTTGCCATTAATAACCGGGCAAGCCCCTGCAGGCTGACAGGTGGTTCGTAATAGCTGCCGTTATGAACCAGTTGCGACCCTACATAATCATTCAGCTGGCTTTTAAGAACCGCTTCCGGTTCTCCAAATTCGCACCGGAATGCGTTCGATGGTTTGCTTTCGTCACTGGTAACAGGTTTATTTACTGCGACCTTGGATATGGAAAACTTCTGGCTCTTGCCTTTGTTCTTCCGTGACCGTCTACCCATATTGATGTCTCTCCGTTAGCCAAAGGCCACCGAGCTGCAACTCTGGCGGCTGGTATCCATGGGTTCGTGAATCAGTGCGTGCATCGTGGCCCAGGCCACATCGGCGTGTCCGGTACTGTTGGTGCGTCCGGCGCTGTAGGTCATGCCGCCATTGCTGGTACTGGTCTGGCGAATGGTCAGGAAGGCATGGACAAAATCGGTCCATTCTGCCGGATATTCCAGGCGACCCGGTTCAATAACACTTTTAGCTTTCTGAACCAGTGCCGTTTTGCTGTTGACGCTGTAATGGATCGGCTGGGCCAGTGGGAAAAAGTTCTTGATAATGTCGAATACACCCAGTCCCGGTCCGGTGGTGTCCACGCCAATATGCTGAAAGTTAAAACGCTTGGTAAGCTGCCGGATCTGGTCAGCCTGCCAGGTGAAGGATTTATCTTTCCAGTGAAGTTTCTGAACCAGCCTGAATTTGCCACCGGGTTTCAGTGGGGCAGCAATAATAACAAAACTGGCATCGTCCCTGTGTCGGCTTGGGTCGTACCCGCCATAAACCGGCAGATTACCCAGTGGCCGGTCGGCTTTGGGGTCGTAATCTTCCCAGATATCGGTATCAATGCCGCAGGCTTGCAAATCAGCCAGCCGAAATACTCCCATGGTGTCGTCCATGAATTCGCACATAAACAACTGCCGGAACTCTTCCGGGCTGTATTCAATCTTCAGCTCTTCTTTATCAAAAAGGTCACAGCCGCCAGCCTCTGCATCATCCAGGGTGATAATTTTTCGCCAGTGGTTATCCGGGCAAAGCACACCCGATTGCATCTCTTTAAAGCCCGGAAATTCTTCCCGCTTACGCTTGAACCGTTTTTGATAGCGATCCCCGGTCCACAGGTCATAGGCTTCATGAGTAACGGCGCTGGGAGTGCTTAACAGGGTTCGTCGCCACTTCTTATGGGCAGCCATTCCAGTGGCGACTTTATAGAGTTCGTTAAACTTATGAATCCAGAAAAACTCATCAATAATCACATGCCCGTGATAACTCTGGGCAGACTTACTGTTATTACTGAGGAAATAGAGAGAGGCTGGCCCGTTGGCAGTATTCAGTACCATGGGGTTGCCTTTCAATTCGATATCAAAGTGTTCCTGGTACAGGTTCACAATGTACGTTTTGAATACTTCAGCCTGTGCCCTGGTCGCAGACAGAAAAATCTGGTTATCCCCGGTCAGTGTTGCGTCTTCACTGGATTCCTGAGACAGGTACCAGGACGCACCAATCTGGCGAGATTTTAATAAATCCCTGTTTCGGTATTTCTTGGCATTAGCCAGCTCAACTTGATAGGCGAAATAGTTTTTATGAAACTTCTGCTTAAAATCTTTCTCTGTTAAAAATGAAACATCATTCTTAATTTTGTTCTTCCGGTTCTTACTGCGAACAACAGCCGGAGCACCTTCTATCTTTTTGCGGTTATCCTGAACGATATCAGAATCAACCGGAGCAGCTTTTAATTTGGCATTGTTGATTTCAATCTGTCGGGCTCGCCCCAGTTTACTTAATGAAGCAATCAGCCGGTCAATCTCATTCAGGTCTCTGTCGGTCTTATCTTCCTTCTCAGCCAGCACCGTCAGCCGACGCTGAATCGCTTCCTCCACCGACTCATTGCGCAGCAGTGCCTTCCAGTCGTCCCGATCCATCCATGAATAGAGTGTGCGCCTGGGTACGTTCAGTTCTTCCTCAATTTCAGGAATCGTCTGCTTACGTAGAAACAGCGATCGCGCTGCATAACGTATTTCGTCAGAATGGTGTTTCTTGCCGCCCTGGGACTTGTTATTACTTAAAGTACTCATACTTCGAATAATAAAAGCCCTTTCATTAATACTGGTCGTTTAATAATCGGATTTAGCTAGTATCCGATTTAATTCAATGGTTCGTTTTTTGTTCCCTGATTAGGATTCAAGTGACAGCAGTCAATAAGTTTAATTAGAACGAGCCAGGACAATGTAAATGTCGAAACTGATTACCGATTGGGTGAAAGTCGCTGAATCAGGCCATACCATTGATGGACGAACTATTGAAAAGTCCTGGCTGCAAAATGCGGCAGAGCTTTATTCCAAAAACACTTACACCGCTATTATTACTCTGGAACATTACTCTCCTGAATGGGCTGGAAACTACGGAACGGTTGAAGCTCTGGAAGCCAGGGATGAAGACAACAGTGAAGTCGGCTTATACGCAAAGCTGTGTCCAAATGACCAACTGATCCGGATTAATCGTTCAGGTCAGAAGTTATTTACCTCCCTTCGTTTCCGCGAAAATTTCCGGCAAACCGGCAAGATGTACGTGATCCAGATCGGCGTAACCGACACTCCGGCATCTATTGGCACAGAACAACTCTCTTTCCGGGTAACAGATGGTGACCGGGTTGAACCCGGTGTCGAATTAACCAGCCTGCTACCTGAATCTTCTGACGACTCAGAAGCATTCACCCCTGCAGAACAATCCTACTTTAAAAAATTCATAAAGGCGCTGGCCTTCAGCGCTCCACAATCCACGCCACAATCCACGGACTCTGAAGACGAGGGCCACGATATGAAACCTGAAGAACTGACAGCCGCCATTGCTAAAGGCATTAACGAAGCATTTGCTGCCCGGGAAGAAAAACAGCCAGCACCCGACGCAACCCCGGACGATGACAAAGACACACCAGACACACCTGAAATGGTTTCAGCCGAAGTCTTCAATACCCTGAAGACAGAGCATGATGCGCTGAAAACCGAGTTCTCCAGCTTTAAGGAAGAAATGAGCAAGGAGCTACCCGGCACCGATATCGACAACGCTGGCGGGCAGGACGACGCACCTGCTGAGAAAATAGGTTTCTGATCACAGGCAGTTCACAGGGTTGAGGGCGCATTGAGAAGAATTTAACAGGTTTCAAGAGGATAAAACCGTGAGAAAAGACACAAGGAAGCAGTTTAATGCCTACCTGTCCGAAGTGGCAGAGGTGAATGGGATTGAAGACACATCGGTATCATTCAGCGTGGTTCCCACTGCGGTGCAGGGATTGCAGGACATGATTGTGGAGCAGTCCACTTTCCTGAACATGATCAACGTGCTGCCTGTGGATGCCCTGGATGGCCAGAACGTAAAAACAGGCATTGTCGGTCCGGCTTCCGGTCGCACCAAGACCACCACCAACAACCCTCGCCAGCCAAAGAACGGCCTGAGCATGAAGGGTTACGGCTATAAAATGGTGAAGGTCGATACCGACCTGGCCATGGATTACGAAAAGCTGGACGCCTGGCAGCATCTGGGTGACCTGAACACCCGTATCCGCAATTACACCACTGCCCAGATCGCCAACGACCGGGAAATCATCGGCTGGTACGGTGAGTCTGTTTCAGACAACTCAGACATCAACGCCAACCCCATGCTGCAGGATGTCAACAAAGGTTGGATGCAGTACATGCGCGACAATCTGCCTGAGAATGTTCTGGCAGAAGGCGCTACTGCTGGCGAGATCCGTATCGGTGAAGGTGGTGACTACGTGAACCTTGATGAAGCCGTGGTGGATCTGCTGTCTATCATCCCGGTTCATCTGCGTCAGGGTTTGGTGGTTATGGTGGGCGATGAGCTGACCATGGAGCACCGCAAGCGCATTTTCACCGATAACTCCATGACACCGTCCGAGAAAGCCCGGGCTGCCGCTTCCATGATGGAATTCGGTGGACTGCCTGCAGAACGTCCTTCCAACTTCCCGCCTCGCGGTCTGGTGATCACCAGTCACGACAACCTTTCTATCTATCACCAGCCAGAAAGCTGGAGACGGAACCTGGAAGAAGAAACCAAGTACAACCGCTGGATGGATTACAACTCCCGCAACGAAGCCAACGTGGTGGAAACCCCCGAGAAATTCGCTGCACTGGAGTTCAAAAACGTCAAGCTCAAGGACGGCGATACCTGGTCGTAAGGCCAGCATCAGCAGGATTGGAGGTGAAGTCACCGCCTCCTTTTTCAATGAACCACAGCAAGGGGTGAGACCATGCGATCCGTTATGAGGCAGTATCAGGAAAAACTGAAAAAACAGCAGGAACAGGGAGAAGCCCCTGTCTCTGTGACCAAAACCAGCGAACCACTGCCCGGCAATAACGGCAGCCTGATCAAAAAGCAGCAGAACGACGCGCTGATGGCCAGGGCCATGGCAGAAGACCTGAAGATCCTGAAAGACATACAGAGCACAGAGCGCAAAGAGAAGCTGAAGGCTGATGATCTGGTACCCAAATATCGCGCCTTTGTTGAAAGCTGCCTGGCGGATGACCGGGCGCACCCGATCCTGACCCAGATCATGGTCTGGTTGTTTGATGTCAACGACATTGCCGCCGCCATGGAGCTGGCTGAACACTGCTTCAAACACAAAATCCCCATGCCGGAACGGTTCAAAAGCGGCCTTGAAGTGTATGCAGCAGACGCCCTGCACAAATGGGCAGAAGCCCGGTTCAAAGAAGGCAACAGCCCGGAACCGTATTTTTCTGTGGTGTTTAACCAGATCCGTGACGATGCCTTTGATCGTCCGGATGCCGTCACCAGCAAATATTACAAGCTGGCTGGCCTGATGGCCTTTGACAAAGACGACTTTGAAAACGCCCTGGTCTGGCTGAACAAAGCTCTGGACATGGGCGAAACGGTCAAAACCAAACGCGACAAGGCCGCCAAAGCATTGCAAAAGCTCCAGGAAGAACGGGAGCAAAACGAAGACGGGCAGGGTTCCTGACAGTATTTCGGGCTCCTCACCCCACCCGCCCCGGGCGCTGACGGTGCCAGAGATTACTCCGGTAATCACACGCCATCAGTGGGTTAGCCCGGGAACTATTCCCCGGTAACTATTTTCCGGGAACGATTTTCCGGTAACGAGTAACAACAGCAGAGAAGGCATCACCAGTGAGTTTTGCAGGCAAACAGAACACGGTAGACAGCAAGCTGATCAGCAATCAGCCATTCTGGCCTGCGCTGGATCTGGCGGAATTGATCAACAGCTATCGAACGCCGTCCGATCTGCCCACCGCCACGGTAGAAGGTACTCTGCAAATCTCTATGGTGCAGGTTAACGCCAGGCTGGCCAGCTACCGCCAGACACAGGAAGCGGAAGGCCATGAAAACCTCACCGATGTTCCCTGTGAACAGGTAGGCGATGAGTCCATACAAGTCATTTTGTACAAGCGCGCCATATTCTGTCAGGCCAAGGCCAGCATCCTGCGCGACTGGCCCAGCATTGACCGACGTAAGGAAGCAGAAAACCAGGCACGGGCCAGCGAAGAAACCGAAGACCGTTATCTGGAATTTACTGATCAGGCCATCAGCCAGTTTCTGGGCAAACTCAGTATCAATGTGGAGGCGTTATGAGCAGCAAACTGAAAAGCCTCACCTGTTACCTGATCAGCAAAAAACAGTGTCGCCAGGAAGACCTGGATAGCTGGGTAGACCACTGCCGGATCATTCCGGAAAGCAGTGTTGAAGGTGAGTACTGCCAGCTGCACCTGAACCTGACCACCTGCACCCTGTTTATCGAGGAGTTCTCTGGTAATGCCACTGAACTGGTCGCCCATGTCAGTGCCTGGCTCCAGGATAACGACGATCCCAACGACCGGCAGCGTTTTGGCCTGACCGATCCGGAGATGGACATCACCATGCTGGACAGTTCCGGCAAGAAGTGGGACGTGGATATCAGCCTGCAGTTCCTGGAACCCGTTCTGGTTCAGGAAGACCCGAATGGTTCCATTGAATGGGATAGCACCCGCTGGTCATTAATTGAAGAACCGGTGGTTGATGTAGCTACAGAAGCAGAAGGAGTGTTCCCGGCATGAGCGTGACCTTCTCCGAAGATAAAAACGCCCGGCTGTCAGCCAACAGAACGCTGGAACTGCTGATGTTGCCGCCACCCAGACGCAAGCGGGTACTGAGAAAAACCGGGCAACAGGTCAGAAAGCGCAGTCGCCAGAACCTGAAGCAACAGAAAACCATCACTGGCGCGCCCATGGCTAAACGGAAAACCGGCAATGGTCGTATGTTTCGCCGCCTGGGCAAAGACATGACCACGGTCACCAAAGACAAATCCGTTACCGTGACCTGGAAAAACACCATGACCGGCAAGATCGCCTATCGCCATCACCACGGTGTGCCGGAAACCTTTAATAAAACCCGTATGGATCGCCGTTACGGTGTGCCGGATTACGACCAGCCAGCCACCCGCAAGCAGGCCAAGGCTTTGATCGCCGCCGGTTTCAAGGTCTACACCGGCAAGAAAAAGGGCAAGACCCAGAGCAAGCGCCCCAGCCAGCGCTGGATTATGGACAACCTGACCCTGGGCCATGCCGGTTATCTGGTGCGCACACTGCGCAAGGAACAGAGCAAAAAGAGCTGGACGGTGAAACCGCCAGCCCGACCGTTTCATGGGGTGACTGAACAGGAAGGTACCGAGATTCTGGTGCAGGAAATGGACAACGAATGGCAGCGCCAGGGCAAGCGGTAACAAAAGAACGCAGATAGCTTTTTACGGATAACGATGAGGGACACACCATGGCTTTAGGATCAGTCGCTGTAAACAACCTGAATATGATGCAGGGCTCGCCCAGTGAGGTAGAGCGCCTTTACCTGTTTGTCGGTGAAATCGCCGACGGGCAGAAGGATGAAAACCGTGGTCTGGTGCATGCCATCGACAGCACCACCGACCTGACTGCACTGATCGGCAGTGATAACAGCGCACTGAAAACCACGGTCCAGGCTGCCATCAATAACGGTGGTCAGAACTGGTTTGCTTATGTTCTGCCACTGGAGCCTATCGCCATCAAACTGAATGCGGTGGATAAAGCTGTTGGTGAGGTGTCTGTTGAAGGCGTGGTGATGTGTGAAGCCGTCACCCAAAAAGCGGACTTCGAAGATATGCACGCCAAGGCCGAAAGCATGATCGGCAAATATCAGCGCCGGGTTCACTTCCTGGCCTGTTACCGGGGCATCGACAAAGATACCGAGACCTGGAGTGCTTACACCACTGCCGCCAATGCGGTGACTGACAATGTTGCAGCAGAACGGGTTTGCGCGGTTCCACTGCTTTACCCGGAGTATCTGGGTTCTCTGGCTGGCCGTCTGGCTAACAAGTCGGTCACTGTCGCAGATTCACCCATGCGAGTGGCGACCGGTTCACTGGTCGGAAACTATGCCGAGCGTCCAACGGATAAAGACGATGAACCACTGACCAAGGCGGTTCTGAAAACCCTGCACGACACTGGCCGTTACTGTGTACCCACCTGGCAGGAAGATTACGACGGCACATACACCAGTGACGCCAGCACCCTGGCACCGGTCACCAGCGATTACAGCGTGCTGGAAAACCTGCGTCTGGCCGACAAGGCCGCTCGCAGAATTCGCCTGCTGCTGATTGCCAAGGTGGCAGACCGCAAGCTCAACAGCACACCCAAAAGCATGGCACGTCATACCACCTATTTTGGCAAGCCTCTGCGGGAAATGAGCCATAGCGTGACCGTAGGCAAAGACACATTCCCCGGTGAGATCAAGCCACCGAAAGAAGGCGACATTGTGATTGCCTGGCCGACCCGCACAAAGGTTCAGGTGTTCTTTAAGCTGCGTCCCTATGAAATGCCTAAAGAACTGGAAGGCAATGTTTATCTGGATCTCAGCAACCCGGCTGATCAGGAATAACAGGAACGACCTTCATTCATAGGGGGCGACCCCCAGGGATTACCCAAAGGGCATAAAGGGGGAAGTCCCTGGTACCCAAGGGGCATAAAAGCGCAGGAGCGCGAACGGGAGAACGACCATGAGACTGTCTGGAAAAAGTTTTGATGTGAATATCGGCGATAGCCTGGTGCATGTAGACGCCATGAGCGCCTCCATTGAAGACAACCGTGGCACCGTCAAGGACAGAGGCGTACCGAATGGTTACGTCGATGGTGATAAAAGCTGCTCTGGTGAGATCGAGCTGGACTGGGACAACTTCCTGCTACTTCTGGAAGAAGCGCGCAACGCTGGCAGCTGGTGCGACCTGGACACCTTCGACATTGTGGTGTTCGGCAAAACCAACCGCACCGAAGCCAAGGTGGAACTGTTCGACTGCCTGATCAAGATTTCCGACATTCTTGATATCGACCCCAACGGCACTGAAAAGAGCAAGGTCAAACTGCCCTTTGACGTGACCGGAAAGGACTTTGTCCGGATCGGTGGTGTTCCGTACCTGCGGGCTGAAGAAACCGAGGATCTGAGGTAAGCCGTTATGACACTGGGCGAACAGTTTGAACGCTATGTATTAAATGCCCTGGCTAATCATCGCTTACCACTGAGCAAGGCGGCTATTCGCCTGCTGGTTATGATCGCAGCCCATGAATCTGGCGGTTTCCGTTATGTGAAACAGATGGGTAACGGGCCAGCCAGAGGGTTGTTGCAGATGGAGCCCATCGGGTTGGAAGAGGTGCGCCGGTATGTTGTGCTCAGGCCCGAACGGTTCAGGTCTCTGAGGCTTCCCGAGCACCTTGATGAACTGATTTTTAATACTGAACTGGCCATTGTCTGTGCCCGGGCTTTCTTTATGGCAAAGCCCGAACCACTGCCGGATGAAAACAATATTGAAGGTCTGGCGAAGTATGCCAAGCAGCACTGGAACACAGAGGCTGGTAAGGCACGCTGGGAAGATTACGCCAATGCCTACAGGGAGCTGAACGCATGACTGCCATTTTTATGAAATTGTTTCTGGAATCCCTCAAGGCAATGGCAGGAAAGATGCTGTTCGGTGTGGTGTCAGAACGCTTTCTTTCCAGAATGCTGTGCATGGCCTTGCGCAAGCTGGCAGACCAGAGCAGCAACGAATTCACCAGAGAGGCAGCGGAAGCCATGATCGAGTCACTGAAGCGGCCCGATTTGCCCAAGATTAAATAGGAATGACGATGTCTGATGCCGACACCAAACGCATTGCAGAAGAAGCCGCAGAACAGGCTGTTGAACGTGTTTTGCAACGTTTGGGGTTTGATACTGAAGACCCCAAGGCACTGCAGGCAGATCAAACGTACTTGCGCAGCCAGAGAGAGATCAGCCAGAAAGTCACACTCTCTGTTCGCATCTTCATTATTACCACTTTTATTTCAGGCGTTGTCGGTATGGCCTGGATGGGCGTAAAGAAAGTTCTGGGAGAGAACTAGAACCACAAAATGGGGTGAACCATGAGCGAGAAAAAAACCAGCAACAACCGTGAAGTCATCGTGATGATGGATGACCGTGAACTCAAATTCGAAATTGGCCTGGCGGACTACAACAACTGCATTAACAAAATGCAGCAGAAGAACAAGGTACAGCCAATTCATATGTTCCTGATCAGCTGTGCTGCGGATGATGACACCAAGGCAGCGGTTAAAGAGTGCTACGAAGACGCACTCACAATGGATCTGTTTGGCGAAGTGCTGGAAGGCTACAAGCCAAAGGTTGAATTCACGGTAAAAAAATAGAGGAACGGGCCAGGGCGATTAAGGAGAACGGTATCGAACAGCTGTTCTGCTTTGCCCAGAAGTGGCTGCCACACCATCCACCGGATGATGAAACCCTGGCTCGCGCTTTGTACCTGGAACTGGAAGACCGGGAAAACCTGGTGCATGCAGTGACCACCGGCACCGTCAGAGCCTGGAAAGGCAAATAGATTAGAAGGACGCAAGGAATGGCCAGAGCACTGGAAAAACTGATGTTTACCATTGGCCTGATCGACAAGATCAGTTCCCCGGTAGCGAAAATTCAGAACAGTCTGGCAGGTCTGGCAGACAAAGCGAAGGTCGGTTTTGCTTCCATTGCCATTGGTGTGGCGGGGCTGGTCGGTACGGGGTACGCCCTGCAATCCAGTATGCAGCCGGCCATAGAGATGCAGCAGAGCCTGGGCGAAGTGCGCAGTCTGGGAGTGCATGAACAGGCACTGGACAAACTGGAAACCAAAGCCCTGCAGTTCTCTTCACGTTATGGAGAAAGCGCGACCGACTTTGTTTCTGCGTCTTACGATATCCAGTCCGCGATTGCCGGACTGAACGGTACCGAGCTGGCTTCCTTTACGGAAGCGTCTGGCGTTCTGGCCAAGGCCACCAAATCCGACACTGCCACCATTACCAGCTACATGGGCACCATGTATGGCATCTTTAAAAACCAGGCTGCCGCCATGGGTAATGATAACTGGGTGCAGGTGGTGGCCGGACAGACGGCCAGTGCCGTGCAGATGTTTAAGACCACCGGTTCAGAAATGTCAGCGGCTTTCACCAGCCTGGGCGCAGATGCTACGTCGGTAGGTGTGGCCATGAATGAACAGATGGCAGTACTGGGTCAGCTGCAAGCCACCATGAGTGGCAGCGAGGCCGGTACCAAATACCGGGCTTTCCTGGCCGGGATCGACAAGGCTCAGAACTCACTGGGGCTGTCGTTTACCGATGCCAGCGGCAACATCCTGCCCATGATCGATATTCTCGACCAGCTGCGCGGTAAATACGGTGAAACATTGTCTGTGGCTGAAAGTGCGGAACTGTCCAAGGCATTTGGCACCAAGGAAGCCTCCGCAATGATCAAGCTGTTAATGGCAGATACCGCCGGGCTGGAATACAACATTAATAAGCTGGGTGAAGTCAAAGGGATGGATACCGCCGCCATGATGGCTGAAGCCATGATTGATCCCTGGGAACGAATGGGAGCAGGTGTTCGAGCCGTAAAAATTGGTATTGGTTCGGCGCTATTACCGGTTCTGAATCCCATGATTACCAGTCTGGCTGATGGTGCGGCCGTATTAACAGAATGGACCAGTGAATTCCCAAACCTGACCCGTTTTCTCGGCACCGGAGCACTGTCCATTCTCGGTATCGGCGCGGCCCTGGCTTCACTGAATATCGTAATGGGCATCGCCACTATTGTCTCAGCAGGCTATGCCATAGCGATGAAAGGTTTGGGATCGGCAGTTCTGTTCCTGACCAGCCCTATCACCCTGGTGGTATTGGGCATTGGTCTGTTAATTGGTGCAGTGGTTGCCCTGATCGCTTACTGGGATGACATCAAAGCCTCATTAATGGATACAGGTTGGGGCCAGACGGTGGTCTTTATGCTGGAGTCCATTGTGGGCATGTTCCAGCAGCTCTGGTCACTGGTGGTTGTGGTGGCTCAAGTCATGGCAACGGCTCTTTCTCCCCTGCTCTGGATTCTGGAAAAAGTCGCCTGGATTGTCGGTGAAGTGATTGGCGCTGCATTGCTGGCGCTTAAAGTCGTTGCGATTGGTGTGTTCTCGTTGATCAGTATGGCGATCGGTGGTGTTGCCAAGGTGCTGGAAGGCGTGATCTGGGGCATTACCCAATTATTTAAGGGCATCAGCTGGGTTCAGGACAAGGTGATCGGCCTGCTGAACAAGATTCCGGGCATTGATATTGGTGGTACTCAGGAAACGGTCCAAACCGTTGAACAGATTGTGCCAGAGGAAACTCAGCAGCTACTGGGGCGTGCCAGTCAAATTCCTGTTGAACAAAGCATGGAAGTCATTGCCGGTATTCAGCAGGCACCTGTTGAACAGAATCAGGCAGTGGCTCCAGTTATTCAACCCACACCGGTTGAAGTCACTGCACCCGCTATCAACCTGGAAACCAGCTCAGAACCGGTTGAGGCTCCCAAAGTGGAAAGCCTGCAAGCCAGTCGTGCCAGCACCGTTCCCAGTGGCGGAGTCAGCAAAAGCATCACCAATGCCATTAATAACAACAGCAGTCGTTCAGTGCATGTGGGCAAGATCGAGACCAGCCAGCCCGCCCAGAGCATTGAATATGACCTGATGCTAATAGGGTAAGGATATGGCGCAATTTACGGATATTCATATTACCGACCGGGATCTGACCCTGGACGTTGCCGGAATTCCGGAACGCATCGATGACCGCTATGTGATTGCCCAGGATCTCAAGCACGCCATTCTCGACACCGGCATTCTGGTAGAACTGATTGCGGAGCGCAGCCCTATGAAGTGGGCGCGCAATATGGTCAGGCTGGCAGACCTGGCGGAAGAAGATATCCGGATTATTCCCGGAACTGTTCTGATTCGAAGAGACAAAAAACACATCGGGAAAATCACCATCTTTGCCGAAACCACACTGGGCAGAATTGCACTGGCCGGTGAGCAGCAAAACGACCAGACCTCTCTCAGCATTAGCAGCGAGGTCACACCATGAACCATAAGGAAGATTTCACCAAAATCGTTCGGGACGCTGGCATTCCCACTACTGAGGAAGAGATGCAGGCCCAGTGGAACCAGATCAATGAAGACCAGGACAGTTTAATTAAAAACGACAACAAATGGTCGTCATTCTGGAGACTGGTCAGCGCCCTGGTGACGGCACCGGCCATGTGGGTGGTGCAGTTCCTGATTAATGAGCTATTGCCAAACAGCTTTATCAAGACCGCAGAAGGCACCTTTCTGGAAATCCTTGCCTGGGGTCTGAAGATCAGCCGCAAACCAGCAGTAAAAACCAAAGGCAAGATCACCTTTACCCGTGACCAGATTAGCAACGCCGTAGTGGTTCCAGCGGGTACACGCATTCAGTCGCCTGCCATTAACGGCAATGTGTACGAACTGGTGACACTGGCAGACACCCCTTTTCCTGATAATCAGTTAACGGTAGAGGTGGAAGCCGAAGCCGCAGAAGCCGGTGAGGGCTGGAACCTTGCGCCCGGGTATTTCTCCATACTGCCGGAACCCGTCACTGGCGTAGTGTCTGTTCGCAACGATGACGACTGGATTATCCAACCAGGTGACGAAGCCGAAACCGACGAAGAACTGCAACTGCGCTGCCGTAACCAGTTTACAGCCGTTGGAGAGTTCCACCACGATGCCGCCTACCGCGCCATTATTGCCGAATTTGCGGCTATTCGTGTGGACTATATCTGGTTCGAGCATGGCGCACCCCGGGGAGAAGGCAGTGCCAACGCTTATATCATGATCGACAGCGGCGCACCCGATCAGCCCTTTGTGACAGGCATCAACACCCATATCAACGACAACGGCTACCACGGTCATGGCGATGATATGCAATGTTTCCCCATGCCTGAAAAAGGGTATGCACTATCGCCCGATGCGTACCTGAACCCCAACCTGACCGAAGCACAGCAAAATCAACTGCTGTCAGATATTGAAAACATGATCCGGTCAGCCTTTCGGGAAAACAGCGACTACACAGTGACAAAGAGCTGGCCGTTCAGCCGCTTTTCCTTTTCCAAACTGTCGGAAGAACTGCATGCACAGTTCCCGGATCTGGTCAGTATTGAATTCAACCGTGATGACATCGTGAACGATATGGAACTGCCAGTGATCAGTTCCCTGGCTATTAAGAAGCAGGTTGCCATGGGAGGTGTAGCCCTATGATCAAACTCAAGCTCAAGTGGTGGATGAATGGCGAAAAAGAAGATGGTCAGCAGGGTGAACTGGCAAAGCTGACCAAAGCCGCGCAAGCCTGGTTTGATCGTGTCGCAGACTGGGCAAAGTGGCCAGTGCTGCAACTGGACCCGGAAACCTGCGCCCCGGGCCTGCTGCACTTAATCGCCTGGCAGCGAGGCATTACCCAGTTCCCTGGTGAACCCGAACGGCAATACCGTCTGCGCACCAAGCACGCCTATGTCAATGCCGCCGACGCAGGATCGGTGATTGGTTTCCAGAATATCTTTGCCCGTATGGAACTGGGCGCAGTTTCCATTGCAGAACGATCACCGGACAAACCCTGGGACGTGATCACCCTACAGGTCACTGACACCACCGTGGCACGGGATGCCGCCTATCTGAACTGGATCATACAAACCTATGGTCGCACCTGCCGCAGATACGAATGGGAAATTGTGACACCGATTTCAAACACAGTGCGGTCGGCATCCTTCAGTTGTGACTATGGCACCTACTATTGCAAGGAATGATCAATGGCAGAACGAATCACAAAAGCAGGGCGCAACCTGCTGGCAAAGCACCAGGGCGATGAAACACATTGCAAGATCGACAAGTTTGTTCTGGCACTGATACCTGGGCAGAACCCTGCTGATGTCATAGACCCGGACCGGGGCCTGCCGCCGGCTAACCAGGTTGTTCACGAACAGGATGTCACGCGGGATGGTTACCTGGCACCGGATATGGTGACTTATTCCTTATATATGGATGCCAAAACCGGCCCGTTTACGTTCAACACCATCTACACGGTTTCCACGGTTAACAGTAATACCGTGATGCAAATCATTACTGTGCCGGACACGCCCAAGATAGCTGACGATCCCGGCAACAGTGTGCGCGGTCAGCCAATGGTGCGTAATGCAATACTGGTGTACGACGATGCGGCAGCGATTACCAATGTCAGCATCGAGGCTGAAGCCTGGCAGTGGGATTTTGAGGATGCTACCGAGACCATTAAAGGCTTTATTGAGATTGCCACTCAGACTGAAGTGAATGCCGGAACGGATCATCAGCGGGCGGTGACACCGAAAACCTTAAAAAGCCGGTTAGCGTCGTTCACCCGTAATGCGACGGAAACGGTTAAGGGTTTTCTGGAGATTGCCACCCAGACTGAAGCGAACGGTGGCACTGATGACACAAAAGCCATCACCCCTAAAAAGCTAAACAGCCGTACCGCTACAGAAAGTCGGCGAGGTGTAGCAGAAGTCGCCACACAGGCAGAAGCTGATACGGGAACGGATGACAGCCGGATTGTTACACCCAAAAAGCTGTGGAGCATTCTAACGTCGAAGTTTGCCCGGATTGATCAGCGTCCAACCTTCAGCAAGGGCATTCTATTGGGTGATGATAAGCTGTTTTTCAATATCAGCTCCAACAATGACTACATCCGCTATGGCGATGGAGATAACACATATCATCTGGTGGCTGACGGTGACGATGCTGATTATGAAGATACTGGTAATGCCAACCTGAAACTTGGCGGCATCCAGTTAGGCAGTGGCGCAAAAGTAACAGGCGTCAGCGACTCAGCAACCAGCACCTCAAAAACCACCCTTGCCACGTCGTATGCCGTGGATGTTGCGCGGGATGATGGGACACGGCAGGCGACAGAATCAACACGCGGGCAGGCTGAGATTGCGACGCAGGCAGAGGTGAATGCGGGGACGACTCATACACGGATAGTGACGCCTAAGACGCTGGCGAGTCGGTTGGCATCCTGGGCTGCGGGGTTGTTTAAGTCGGCGGCTTATCTGGATGCCGGGCAGTATGACGGGCAGGTGGCGTTGATTGGATCGCCGGTTACTGACGGTCAAACTGCGGTAATAGTTGCAGCTGGGTCTAATGCGAATGGCAATTATAGAATCTGGTCTGATGGCTACAAAGAGCAATGGGGAATATGTGGTTCTATTGATCCGGGCGGTTCTATTACATTTTTATTGCCGATTGCTTATTCATTAGGGGACTCAACACTAACTGCATTACCAGTTGGACATGGGACAAGTAGTAATCCCCTTGGAATTAGTGGCCGAGCTTCTAATACAAGCGTTACGTTATACAACAGGGGAAGTGTATCTCAAATAGTAAATTCCTACTGGACTAGCACAGGATTTTAATGATGGAACCCTATTACAATCCAAACACTGGTGGGCCACTGCACTCTATAGAAAAAGACGGTGTCTGGCTTGGGTTTGACACCACAGGCTGTACTCACAAAGATGAGATGCCGCCAGAAGCTCAGGAATGGTTCGTGCGCCCAGCCCGTGATGGTTATAAATGGGACTGTCTCAACGGCAAATGGCCGGAAGAAGTGCCGGTCAATGTTTCAGAAGAAGACCAGAAAAAAAGACAATACCAGCAATGGAAACAGGATCGGCAGCAAGCCGTTGATACCATCCTGGTTGAAATTGACGGACTGGTATTTGATGGCGACGAAACCAGTCAGACCCGAATGATAAGGGCAGCGACACTGGCAGAAACTTCCGAAGAAAAAGTGCAGTGGATACTGGCGGATAATTCCGTGGTTGAGGTAACAGCAGACCAGTTGCGCAGAGCAGCCAGAGAAGCTGGACGAGTTCAGGTATCGCTGTGGATTCCACCTGAGAGCCTGAAGTCATGATCGAGTTAAACGGAGTCAGGGTTCCCGGCCACAATATGACAATTCGGGGAACTCTGCGTCTTGAGGACAAAGACTTGTCAGGGCAGACCAGTGCCAGTGAAACAGCTGAAGAAGGCATCAAGCCCCAGGTTCTGGCGGTATCCCTGATTATCAATATGGATGCCCCGGAAGAACTGGACACGCTGATCGGGATGGCTCGCGCAGTAGACGATCTGGGCGACCGGCTTATTTACGACATAGTGAACACAACCGCTAATAGTGCCCGGATTACCCGGATTAAATTTACTGAAAACCTGGTCTACTCCGAAAATGAAACCCAGCGTTTCTGGCAAGTCAATTTTACCTTACGGGAGTGCCAGACGGTTCCGGAAAAAATTGAGGAACGGCAGGAGCAACCTTTAGCCCAGGAACAGACCACGCAGGGCAATACCGTGGCTGACGCTTCTGAAACACCAGAAACCAAAGACCCGGAATACACAGGTATGAAAGCCTGGTTAAAAGACATTGATAACAGGCTCGGATCATGACGGGCAGAAATGGCAGACAGCGTTAAAAACACAGGAGCGGTTTTACATTGAAAGTCATTAAACAGCTCGAAGTCGATGGTAAACCTTATCCGCTGATTAAAGATGATGTCCGGCTGAGCCTGAAACGTCCGGGCCGGGCCATTCTGAATGTAACATCAACTCAGCCGCTGTCAGGTCTGGTTATTCTGGATATAGGCTGGAGCCATGCCCGGCCAAAGCGTTTTTTTATGGGGTATGTTGTCGAGTCGCTGACCGTATCCACCAATGAACAACAGCTGCTCTGTAATGAAGTCGCCGCTGCCTTGGACAGCGATCATTTTATGGGGCTGCGTCATACGACCGTCAATGATGTTCTGGCAAAGATGGCTAAAGGAACTCCGCTGACGTTTGTCACGCCGGAGTCGGGTTATTGCAAAAAACAGTCGCCGTACTTCTTCCATTTGGGTGGTGGTTATCAGGCAATGGATGCTATCGGGCCCGTATTCCAGATTCCCAACTATATATGGCAGCAACAGGGTGACGGCACTATTTTTGTGGGTTCTTGGGATGACAGCCGCTGGCCTTCCCGTTCGATTCCAATCCCCGACAAAGTGTTTAAACGACATATTGCCCAGGGTACTGCCGAACTGGCGATGGTTCCGGGCTTGCGCCCCGGTGTGTTGTTCAATCGTGGCATTGTTACTGCCGTGCAGCTGAAGAAAGAGAGAATGGTCATCTCATGGAAGAAGAAATCCGCCGCATTCACCTGAGCCAGTTTCCAGAACATAAGCATGGCTACCATTTGCCTATGTTCGGCAGAGTGGAACGCATTGCCAACCCACCCAAAGACGGTGGTGTCTGTTCTCATGCTGAACCCCTTCATGCAGTCGATATTCAACCACTGGATGAGCACTTTAAACCCAGAGGGGAATTACTGCGTGACCTGGTGGTTTCCGTTCCCTATGCAGGCCAGCACCGTGGCTTTTTCGCACTGCCCGATCCGGGTTGTATTGTTGAGTTCTGTTTCAGTTATGGTCTGCCGCACCTGATTCATATTCGCGGTGTGATCCCCTGGGGGCTGGAACTCCCGGAAGTCGATGCCAATGAAGCCCGCTGGCAACAGAGCACCACCACGTACCAGGGCTATGACAAAGACGGCAACTGGCACAAGGTCGGCAAGATTCACCAGAACATCGCCGCTATCAAACAAATCATGAAATCACCCAGGACCTGGGTAGGTTCTGATTCTGAAAACGTCCTGCAGATTCTGATTGATTTTATGGAAGAAACAGCCGCCGCTCTGGATACTATTGCCGGTCATACTCATAGCGGTGGACCTAAGCCGGATCAGGGTGGGGATATTTCCGGGAAAAGCTCGGCGATTAAAGAGATCAATAACGGAAGGCTGAAGCCTATCACGGAGTAGAAGAACAAGGAGTACAAATGTCAAAGCCCATCATTCCCTGGATCGGGGGCAAGCGAAGACCCCATTTGGCTGGGCAAGTTTCGTAGGAGGGGTTTGAGTTTTAGATTAGTCAGTGCTGAGATAGAGTGATCCCCGTCAATAAATACGACAAATGGTACTATCATGCTTATTTTCGTATTTATACAATATCTGACGCCTATTATGTCGTTTATGGAGTTAGATAGTGGATGTAGAAAAACTTGTAATTTCAAGTGATGAGGATGCGATTCGTCTTATTAATGATTTGACAAATGGTCAAGTAGACCCAGACTTTGTTGACGTTAGTTTTGACGACTGGCCAAACATCCATGTCTATCTGAAGGGTGAGAAATATAATAAGTCAATGACCCCCAGCGTTATGGCTGGGTTTATCGAGCTACAAAAAAATCTGAATAAGACCTTTGCCTTGCTCAAGTATCAGGACTCAGGCAAGCGTTTAACGGAAGAAGAACAAAAGCAGCTCGAAATTTCAGTCGAAGTCGAAGAAGGCAGCTCAGACTTGATGGCCAAGCTGGCAAAGCCTTTGGAAGTGGTGGCAAAAGGGGTCGCTAATGGAGTGCAAAACATGGACTCACTACACATGCTCATAGCCGTTTTAGGCGTTGGGGTTATGTTTGCCGGGGGGCTCTCCTTCAAGAATTATCTGCAATACCGTAGAGAAGTACGCCTGAAAGAGCTAGATACGCAGAAGAGTGTTGAAAACAGAGAAATCAGGCTTGCGGAACTTAATCAGCAGGAATTTGCCAGTGCGCAGGAAACAGAACGGCTAAAACTTCTCAAGGATGTGTTTAGTAGTCATCCAGCACTAAAAGCTGCTGAAGATTTTGCGCATGACTCCCATACGGCTTTACTGAAGGGAGCCTCTAACGCTGATTATGCAAGAATTCAGGGTTCTAACCTCCCGGTAGCGATGGTTGACGAACTCAAGCGTAATGCCAGAAAGCGGGGAATTGATGATCGTCTAACCTCTACATTCAGGGTGCTGGCTGCGGATCACAGCCCTGAATCAGAAGTGAGGCTAAAGCTTCAGAGCATTGAAGATAAAGACGTTATCAATGCTAGCTTGTTGCTTGATGAAAATTTGGACAGGGAAAAGCTTGAGTTCCTTCCAAAAATGAAAGAACTCATTATTCGTGCAGAATGGGATAAATCACCTCTGACCTTCACACTTATTGTTCGACGTTCTGGTGATAAGATTACAAAAGCGACTGTTGAATCAGTCCAGGAGCCTGCAAAAGTTGCTTAACATAAATGAGCCGGAGAAAACCGGCTCATTTGCTTCTATAGATTTTTATTGTGTAGCTTGCTCAACTTTGAACCAGTCAATATCTGCAGGGGTGTAGTCAGCGCCCGGCGCCATATTCTTTGCTATACCGTTTACGGCATAGACTTTATCTTCAGTGACCCAGTAGCCAGCATGTTCATTAATGACCACGGCGATCCCTTCACCCAAATCCCCCGTCCTGTAATTATGAACACTGTTTTTACTGTTGGGGATGGCCAGCAATACTTCGGTCACTGCCGATCCAGCACTGATGGCCGGCTCTACTTTTTCTGATTTCATGGCAACCGTTTTTTCCTTAACCACAGGTTCGGGCATTAGCACCTGACCAATCCCCCCAGCGAGAAAGAACAGGGCAACACCAGCCAGCATGCCCGGTTTGCCATATTCAGGTTTTATTTTCGCAACGGTCTTTTGGAGCTTATGTGCTCTCCAGGAACAAATAAACAGGGCGATGCCTGCCAGCGAGATTAATCCAACGAACTCCATAAATCCCTCTCCATTTTTTTATTGTTCTCAGCCTGATGGTAACCCACCCTCAGCCACCTGCAACACCAATCCAACGCCCACAACCCGTATTCACTCCCAAAAATCCCCCCGCAGCCCAGAAAAACTCCCAGCCCCAGAAAAAATTCACTCCTTCTCCCCACCTCACCTGCGCGCTTTTCGTCAAAAAGTGCAATGGTTTTAAGGTTCTGTGCATAGGAAATAATCTCTGAAGACCACAGAGTATGCGGGCTGAAATAATCAGAAGACCTTGCTGCACGATTGCACGCTACGCAGAGAAATGAACAACTGTGCAAAGATGCTGCACGGGAAAGAAAGTCAGAGAACTGGGTGCAGACCGCATGAAAACTAAGGTTGTAAGTATTTTTATTTTGCCAATGACAGGTTATTAGTGGTGACACTTTTGTGACATAAACACCCTTTTTTGGGTTAGTGACACCCTTGTGACACCCACTTTTTTACAGGCATAAAAAAACCCCAAAGTCTTGAATTACAAGGGCTTTGGGGTTTAGTGCTTGGTGCCGGCACCAAGAGTCGAACTCGGGACCCACTGATTACAAGTCAGTTGCTCTACCAACTGAGCTATACCGGCAAGGAACGATGCGTATATTATGTTCGGAGCTTGTTTTTGTCAACACGCTTTATGGATTTATAAACAAAAACAGACCCTTAGGGTCTGCTTTTGTCACTTTCCTTGTTCGGTGGCTTCCTGCCAGACCGCTTCCTGATTCAGTTTAAGCCTTCCTGGCTCCCGGGCATCCTGCCTGACTGATGGTTCTATTATGCAGGAACAGGAAAATCCGAACAGAAGGAAAAATCTATTGTCTTTGTGAGAGATCGGCTATTCGTTAGTTAATCGAGTACTAACTAAGAAGAAGGAAAGTGATTGTGGGGGATGTTTAAAAAACAAATACAAAAAAGCCAAATCGCTCTTTATCTGAAGAGTGATTCGGCTTTTTTGAGGAATTTGGTGCCCAGGAGAAGACTCGAACTTCCACGCCCTTTCGGACACTAGCACCTGAAGCTAGCGCGTCTACCAATTCCGCCACCTGGGCAAATCAAGTTTTTTAAGAACTCTTGATGTTCTTCAAATCAGCAGGTAACTCTGATTTGTGTGACCCACTCAAAAGATGAGTGGTGCCCAGAAGAAGACTCGAACTTCCACGCCCTTTCGGACACTAGCACCTGAAGCTAGCGCGTCTACCAATTCCGCCACCTGGGCCTCGTGAGCTGCGTTGTCGTGCTCAGCAAGTGGTGCGAATAGTAGGGATGATCATTGAAAGAGTCAACACCTTACGGTTGAAAATTTGGTTGCGGATTTTACGCATGCATGGCAAAAGTGCTTTTATAACTACTTGATACTCAAGTCATTACCAGGGGAGGTCAGAATGCAGTTGAACAGGAAAGACATGCGACTTCTGAACCAGCTGTTGAGTTTCTGGGTAGACAGGGCGCTGTTGACCGATGAGCAGTCGGCACTCCTGCGGCAGTCGGTTAAAGAAAAGAAAGCTGGTTGGCAGCTTCTGGCACGTTATGCCTTTTATTGCACGATCGTATGTGGCGTTTTAGCCATTGCTGCTGTTCTGATGGATGAAAAACTAATTGAGCTTCTGCTAAAACTGTTTGATGCCTCAGCCATTGTAAAGTCTGCCAGCTTTGCCATTGCAGCTGTTCTGGTTTTGTATTTTGGCCATCGGTTTGGGAAAAAGGCACCGGGCCGGTTTTATACCCGCGAATCGTTCTATTTTCTTGGCGTATTATTAATCGCTGCTTCGGACTGGTTTCTGGGGAAGGCTCTGGATACGGGTAGTGGTCACTATTCATTATTGTTGTTTCTGGCCTTCTTTATCTATTCGGTTGCGGGTCTGGTGCTTTTTTCCCAAACACTGTGGCTGTTTGCGCTGATAACACTGTTCTGGTGGTTTATTGCAGAAACCAATTATCAGGCAGGCAAGGCTCTTTATCTTTACGGCATGAACCTGCCCGTCCGGTTCAGCCTTTTTGCTGCGGCTGTTTTATGCTTTAGTTATTTAATGCCGCACAGTTCTGTCACCAGACCGTTTTTTCCAATGACAAAAATAGCAGGGCTGATATGCCTCTTTGTGGGTTTATGGGGGGTTGCGGTGTTTGGTAATTACGACGATGTCGCAAACTGGAGTGAAGTATCCCAGTACGAACTGTGGCAATGGAACCTGCCATTAGCCATTGCCTGTGGAATCGCTATTTGGGTTGGGACAAAATGGGATGATGACATTTACCGGCATGTGGGTATCAGTTTCTTCATCCTTCTCATCTACACACTGTTTTTTGAATACGTTTGGGACGTAATGCACCAGGCTTTGTTTTTTGTTCTGCTGGGATTGAGTTTCTGGGCGCTCAGCCAGTTCGCAGAAAAAATCTGGCTTAAAAAACAGACATGAAAATATAAAACGGTTAAACAACAAGAGCCCGAATGCTGTTGCAAACGAGCTCTCTTATTGTATGACAACAGGTGTATAAAAACTGGAAGGTAATACTTAATCGTTTACCGCATCTTTTAATGCTTTCCCCGGTTTGAAAGCAACAGTATTACTGGCTGCGATCTGAATAGCTTCACCGGTTTGCGGGTTCTTGCCTGTCCTGGCTGCACGACTGCGTTGCAGAAAAGTACCAAAGCCCACAAGGCTCACAGTATCTTCTTCTTTGAGTGCTTTGGTAATAACGTCAATGAGTGCATTCAGAGCCTTACCGGCTTCGTCTTTGGTAAGGTCTGCCTGATCTGCAATGGCATTAACGAGATCTGGTTTGCGCATGGTGTCATGGACTCCCTTGTTGTTTTTTTTGTGTCCCACTGGCGAGGCAACAATCAACAGACTAATCCACTGATGCCATAAGGGCAATACCTGAATGCGCCTGAATGCCTTGATAGTCGGGCTTTTAACAGAAATCAGGAAATATCAATCATTTCAAAATCTGATTTTTCTGCACCACAGTCAGGACAGAGCCAGTCTTCAGGCACATCTTCCCAGCGGGTACCTGGCTCTATGCCGTCTTCTGGCCAGCCTTCGGCTTCGTCGTAAATCAGCCCGCAAATAACACACTGCCATTTTTTCATACTCATACCAACCCCTCCTGCAACGGCCTTAAGGCTTTTTATAGCTTTAGTCCGGGTGTGAATCCAGCCAATGAGTTTAAATACCGTCGCGCATTGAGTTTACCAACCCTGAACATCAAATGTCAGATAAACGCGTCACATTCAACTAAATTGAATGCGCTTTGTTCTGATATGAATGCTGGTTCCATGACTGGATAATAAACACTTGAATTATTGAGGAGTCAGGTGTGAACAACACGACACAGGCGGTTCCAGGAGCCTCCGCAGGGCTGAAACCATCGTTTCTCGAACGCATTTTCAAGCTGAGCGCACACAATACCACCGTTAAAACGGAGCTGATGGCCGGTGCAACCACCTTCATCACCATGTGTTATGTGATCTTTGTTATTCCGGCTATTTTGTCAGATGCCGGTATGGATTCCGGTGCGCTGTTTGCCGCAACCTGCCTGGTGGCTGGTCTGAGCACCATCTTTATTGGTGTCTACGCAAACTGGCCGATAGGTCTGGCACCGGGCATGGGATTGAACGCTTTCTTTGCCTATGCTGTTGTACAAGGCATGGGATACAGCTGGGAGCAGGCCATGGGTGCTGTGTTCTGGGGCGGTATTGGCTTTATGTTGTTAAGCCTGTTTAAAGTACGTGAATGGATCATCGACAGCATCCCTTCCGGACTTCGCGTAGGTATTACCAGTGGTATCGGTTTGTTCCTGGCTCTGATTGGCCTTAAAAGTGCCGGAGTGGTAGTGGCCAGTCCCGGAACCATTGTTACTCTGGGGGATATCACTCAGTTTGGCCCTCTGATGGCGAGCCTGAGCCTGTTCCTGATTCTGGGTTTGTCTTTCCGCGGTATTAAAGCATCAGTATTGATTGCTATTGGTATTGTCTCCCTGATTGCCCTGATCGCAGGTGACGTATCCTATACCGGCATTGTGGCTGCACCACCAAGCGTTGCCCCCATTGTTGGCAAGCTGGATATTATGGGTGCTCTGTCACCTGAAATGATTGGCGTTATTGTTGCCTTCATGTTTGTAAACCTGTTCGACACCACCGGCACTTTGATCGCTGTGGGAGACAAGGCAGGTCTGGCCGACGAAAATGGCAAGATGACCAACATGAATCGCGCTCTTATGACCGATGGCGCTGCGTCCTGGATTGGTGCCATTATGGGTACACCAACAGTCACCACTTACGTTGAAAGCGCCTCTGGCGTGGCAGTCGGTGGCCGTACTGGTTTGACGGCTGTCACTGTGGGTGTGTTGTTCCTGCTGTGTATGTTCCTGTCGCCTCTGGCTGGAATGGTGCCTGCCTATGCGACCGCTGGCGCACTGGTCTATGTAGCGGTTCTGATGGTGGGCAGCCTGACCCGTATTGACTGGGATGACCTGACAGAAGCAGGGCCGGTACTGATCACAACCATTATGATGCCGCTGAGCTTCTCAATTGCTAACGGCATTGCCCTTGGTTTTATCGCTTACCCGGTGATTAAGGTACTGGCTGGCCGGACATCGGATGTAAGCATCAGCGTCTGGGTTCTGGCCGCTCTGTTTGCACTGAAGTTTGTTGTCTTTGGTATCTAAACTTCAGCTTCCCCTCTTCACAAGGTGTGCGTTCTGCACACCTTGCTCTTCAAAAGAACTTCAAAAGAATTACCCTACAGAACCCTGCCTTTAAGTGCTATTGTGTCTGGGATAGCCAGCAGATCAGATGAATACAACAAATGCCGTTTATAGATTTCGCTCACCAGACCTGGCAACCCAAACCAGTCCTGACCGATGAGTGTATGAAGAGCATTCCGGAACCCTACAGAAGTTGGCTGCTTGATTCCGGTTCTCTGACTCAACGCCTGAAGTCCATGTGTACCAGACAGTTCCGGGTCAAAGTGCTGAGGCATGAATGGGGCGTTCCCTCCCGTTCAGAGCTGGAATTTCTTGGGTGCCGTCATGAAATGGCAAGCATTCGGGAAGTGTTACTGATTGTCGATGACCACCCCGCTGTGTTTGCCAGAAGTGTTTTGCCAGCCAGTAGCCTGACCGGGGAAAACCGGGAATTGCTGGAGCTGGGGGAACGCCCGCTGGGAGAGTTTCTGTTTAACCAGCCGTCACTCAAACGGGGTCAGATTGAGATTGATGAACTGCCTGCCTGCCAGTTTAACCTGCATTTAGATCGACCATATAAGGAAGAAAGTGCCTGGGGAAGGCGCTCACAGTTTTTCCTGAATGGTAAAGCTATTTCGGTTTGCGAAGTTTTTTTACCGGAATACAATCCAGAGCTTATGTAAGAGTACTTATAGAAAGTCTAACCTGTTAGACTGAAACCCAAGCCAGTTGCAACAATGACAATCATCATGACGTACCTTAAAAAACTGGCGGGGGACTCTTTCAACCTTCAATCTTTTTCGGCCCGCTACCCCCGCATAAAGGATTTTGTCCAGCTGTGTCGGCTGGATCGCCCTATTGGCATCTACCTCTTGTTATGGCCCACCCTTTGGGCATTGTGGATGGCAGCAGAAGGTCTGCCCAGCCTGAAAAACCTGTTAATTTTTATTGCCGGAGTGGTTCTGATGCGCAGTGCCGGCTGTGTCATCAACGATTATGCGGATCGCCACTATGACGGCAGTGTAAAAAGAACCAGCAACCGCCCTCTGGTAACGGGAAAAATCAATGAAAAAGAGGCTTTGCTTTTTTTCTCGCTTCTGGTCGCCCTGTCTTTTGTTCTGGTTCTTCTTACGAACCTTCTGACCATCATGCTTTCTCTGGGTGGACTTGCCCTTGCGGCTATTTATCCATTTGCCAAACGTTTTACTCACTTGCCTCAGGTGGTTCTGGGAGCCGCTTTTGGCTGGGCCATCCCCATGGCCTACGCCGCAGAAAGTGGAACGATAAGTCAGATTGGCTGGTTATTGTTTCTTGGTAACGTGTTCTGGACGGTAGGTTACGATACCCAGTACGCCATGGTGGATCGTGATGATGATGTGAAAATTGGTATCAAGTCGACCGCTATTTTGTTTGGTGAGCTGGACAACATCATTATCGGCGTCCTTCAATGCCTGGCTCTTGGTACATTAGTAATGGTCGGTATTCAGGCAGGTCTTGGCCTGAGTTTTTATTGTTCTCTGGTGGTTGCGGCAGGATTGTTTGTTCATCAGCAGTTACGAACGCAAAATCGGGAAAGAATGGACTGCTTTAAAGCGTTTCTCAGTAACCACTGGGTAGGAGCCGTCATTTTCTTGGGCATTGCTTTCGGTTATGTTTAAGCCTTTTTAAGCTTCCATAAGATAGAGGTGTCATCTGTTTGTAACATTTGAGCTGTGTAATGGCGCAAATGGGGATTTTATCTGGCAAAACAGGCTGCCAGGTTCCGAAACAGATGAGACAAGAAAGGTGAACAGGCATGTCAGGAAGAACAATTCTCATCGTAGACGATGAAGAACCAATCAGGGAAATGGTCTCTGTCGCTCTGGAAATGGCAGGTTATAACTGTCTGGAAGCGGCTGACGCCAAACAGGCACATGCTCATGTTATCGATCACAAACCAGACCTTATTTTGCTGGACTGGATGTTGCCGGATATCTCCGGCATTGAATTCGCACGTCGTTTAAAACGGAATGAGCTGACCTCTGAGATACCCATTGTCATGCTGACCGCAAAAGGCGAGGAAGACCATAAAATTCAGGGGCTGGAAACAGGCGCAGACGATTACATCGTCAAACCCTTCTCCCCACGGGAGCTGGCTGCGCGCCTGAAAGCCGTCTTGCGTCGTGCAGGTGGGATGGACTCCCAGAACCCGATTGTTATTAAAGGTCTTGAACTTGACCCTGTCAGTCATCGGGTCAGCATCAACGGCAACCCGGCGGAAATGGGACCCACTGAATACCGGTTGCTGCAGTTCTTTCTGACGCATCAGGAGCGGGCTTACACACGTGGGCAGTTGCTGGATCAGGTCTGGGGAGGCAATGTGTACGTGGAAGAACGAACCGTCGACGTCCATATCCGTCGGCTGCGCAAAGCTCTGGGATCAGACTATGAAGGCTTTGTACAGACGGTTCGTGGTACGGGTTACCGATTCTCGGTAAAGGTTTAAAGCTGTTTATCAACACTCGAAAAAAGATCCGGAATGACCAGTATTACCAAATCTTACATCCTGAGCCGAATGCTGTTGTTTTCAAGTATTGGCTTCTGTCTTGGCTGGCTTCTGGGCAACGCTTTTCTCGGGCTTTCTCTCGTATTGGCAGCTTATTGCCTCTGGAGTGTTAAAGAGCTGTTCCGGTTGCTGGACTGGCTGAATGCTGCCAAAGACCGCAACGAAGAACCACCTGAAAGTAAAGGCCTGTGGGGGGAGATATTCGACGGAATCTATCGCCTTCAGAAGCACCATGGACGAGCCCGCCGCAAACTCTCTACCGTTATAGATCGAATCCAGTCATCGACAGCCGCGTTAAAAGACGCGGTGGTCATGGTGGATCGTCATAACAATCTTGAATGGTGGAACATTGCGGCAGAAGAGCTGTTAGGCTTTAAGAAGCCCGACGATCAGGGGCAGCCCGTCACCAATTTGCTGCGTGATCCACGCTTTGTGGATTATTTTGAGCAGGGTCGTTATCAAAAACCGCTGCAGATTCCCTCGCCGCTCAATGATGAGTACCAGATTGAAGTGAATATCACCGTGTATGGCCGTGGCAACCGCATGATCATTGTCCGCGATGTCACCCGCCTTATGCAGCTGGAAACCATGCGTAAGGATTTTGTGGCAAACGTTTCCCATGAACTCAGAACGCCACTGACGGTGATCTCAGGCTATCTGGAAACGTTGATCGACGGTGTACACGATCATGATCTTCCACCAATATGGGGCAAGGCCATGAACCGTATGCAGGAGCAGTCACTGCGTATGCAGGGACTGGTTCAGGATCTGTTGACGCTTTCCAAACTGGAAGCCGCTGAAATCGACGAGAACAGCGCTGTCAGTCTGCTGCCGATGCTTCATGCCATTGTTGAGGATAGTAAGGCGTTAAGTGGGGAGAGCCAGCATAAGATTCACCTGGAATGCCCTGAAGACGCCGAACTGGCCGGTTGCGCTCACGAGCTGCGTAGTGCCTTCTCGAACCTGGTGTTCAATGCTGTGCGCTATACCCCGGCAGGTGGCAAGATTTATGTACGTTGGTGGCAGGACGAAGATCGTGGTCATTTAATGGTGGAAGATAATGGTATTGGTATCGATCCAATCCATATTCCCCGATTAACGGAGCGTTTTTACCGGGTTGATAAGAGCCGTAGTCATGCAACCGGTGGAACCGGTCTGGGGCTAGCCATTGTAAAGCATATTATGCTGCGTCACGGCGGTCGGATCAGTATCAGTAGTCATCCGGGCAAGGGCAGCAAGTTTGTCTGTCATTTCCCCAGGAAACGGCTGGTGGCTTTCGCAGATTGATGAGTGATCAGAAATATCAATGTTGCCCAACGTAAAAAGGGAGCTAAGGCTCCCTTTTTACTGTCAGTGATGGCTGAAAGAATTATTCAGCAACACAGTCCAGGCGTTTTTTGCCAGTGCGGTCCAGGTAAGCCTGGAAGTCGCGAGGCAGACGGCCTGTGGTAGCGCCTTCCCACTGAATGGTGTCACCAGCTTCAGTCTGGTATTCAAAAGTGTACTTCTGAATGTTACGACGCTTTTTAGGGGCTTCCAGTTCCAGAGCACCCAAATCGTCCAGGGATACGCCGCGATCATTCATAATCTGCTTGATCGCTTCAATGCTTTCAATTTTGGCCTGGCGCTTTTCATCTTCTTTATCGCGAGCTTCCAGCTTTTCAGCAAGAACGTCGTTCATGCGAGAAATGATGCGCTCCAGATCTTCGACATGAACATCTTTGAACAGGGAACGAATACGGGTTTTGCTGCTCAGGCGATGTTGAATTTCTTCAAAAACGTTCATTTAAAATGACTCCCTCATCTGACTTAATATCCGAATTATGTTTGTACGGACTTGGGTGTTAATATAAGTGTCCTTATTTATACAGCAAGGATTTAATTGATGGAAGTATTCAAGTCTATTTTACAAAATAAAAATGTAAAAATATGCAATTGAATGAATACAATATAACCTTGCTGACTTAAAAAGAAATATTTTATTTATCCCCTGAATTGCCCTCAAAGAATTGTGATGGATTCACCCCTGTTTTAAGGCTGGTTCTGGCAGGGTATAGGTTTTCAGGCTTCTGGAAAAGTCCTGCAGAACTTTGATTCCACTGCTTTCAGCTTCATGACACCACTGAATTAAGGCTTCAATGCGTTCATTTTGGTCTTTAATTTGATGCCAGATCGCCTGTAAATCTTTCTTTTTCCTGTAAATGGTATTCAAAACTTGACTGGTATCAATAATTGAATGAATTTTTTCCATGTGAGCAGGTGCCAACAGATGCTCTTCCCGTGCCAGAAGCTTTTGAGCCGATTTTAAAAGACGCTTTGTCTTTTCAGTAGCGATTTTTTGCTCATGATTGACCAGTGGCGCAATGACCTGACGACGGTACTGCGCCATTATCTGAAATCGATTATTAATAACAGCCATTACGGTATCACGATCAATATGGTTTTTATCTTTATTGCGAATAGCCAATGGCTTCGTTCTTTTGATGCTGGCCAGACCTAAAAAGCGAAACAGCCGAATCCAGAGCCAGCCTATATCAAACTCCCAGGGGCGAACCGATAGTTTGGCAGAATTTGGGTAGGTGTGGTGATTATTGTGCAATTCTTCACCACCAATCAGTATTCCCCAGGGAAATATATTGCGGGCTGCATCTCGGCATTCAAAATTGCGATAGCCTGAATGATGTCCGACACCATTAATCACACCCGCTGCAAAAAAGGGAATCCAGATCATTTGAATAGCCCAGACGGTTATACCAATAAGGCCAAACAGGGCGACATCAATCAATAACATGATGGCAATACCGAGAAATGGATAAGGGGTATAAAGATGGTTTTCAATCCAGTCCTCAGGCGTTCGTTGCCCATAACCTTCTATTGTCTGAGGATTTCTGGCTTCCTTTCTATACAGCTCAGCGCCCTGCCAGAGTACGATTCCCAAACCTCTTTGTACCGGGCTGTGAGGATCTTCTTTCGTTTCACACCGGGCATGATGTTTACGATGAATGGCCGTCCACTCTTTTGTGCGCATTCCGGTTGTCAGCCATAGCCAGAATCGAAAGGCGTGTTTGAGTACCGGATGCAGGTCAACCGAATTGTGAGCACTGTGCCGATGCAGATAAATAGTGACAGACAAAATAGTGATGTGAGTGAGCAACAACGTTGCCAGAATGACTCCCAAAGGTGAGAGGGCAAGCATGCCTTCGTACCACATTTGAATACCTCACTGATTCGAACAGGCTCACTTCTCTTTCGGTGAGTCACTTTTTTCAGGGCAGTGATAAGACTGAGTCACTTTATCACCCTGACAGGTTTCCATGGTGACATCAAATTGCCACAACCGGTGAATGTGCTTTAACAACTCAGGAGTGGTTTTATCCAGCGGTCGCCCCTGATGTTCATAGTGCCTCAGTGTTAATGTCCTGTCGCCCCGGGTGTCAACATTGTACACCTGAATATTAGGTTCCCGGTTGCCCAGATTGTACTGGGCTGCCAGAGCTTCCCTCACTTCTTTATAGCCCGATCCGTTATGAATGGCATCCACCTCCAGATAGGACTTACTTTCGTCGTCCAGCACTGAAAACAGCCTTAAATCCCGCATGACCTTCGGGGAAAGGAATTGCAGAATAAAGCTTTCATCCTTGAAGTTTTTCATGGCGAAATGCACAGTTTCGAGCCAGTCGCTACCGGCAATATCCGGAAACCACTGTCTGTCTTCATCGGTCGGGTCTTCGCAGATTCTGCGAATATCCTGAAACATGTTGAAACCAAGGGTATATGGGTTGATACCGCTGTAATACGGGCTGTCAAACGAAGGCTGATAAATAACGTTAGAGTGCGAGTGCAGAAACTCCATAATAAAGCCGTCAGTCACTTTGCCTTCGTTATGCAGTTCATTCATCAGATTATAATGCCAGAAGGTGGCCCAGCCTTCGTTCATCACCTGAGTCTGCCGTTGCGGGTAATAATACTGGGCAATTTTCCGGACAATACGCACCAGTTCACGTTGCCAGGTTTCCAGCAGCGGGGCGTGTTTTTCCAGAAAATACAGTACGTTTTCTTCCGGATCTTTGGGAAAGCGGACTTTTTTCTTTTCCGCTTTCTCTTCTGACTTGGGAATCGTACTCCAGATATCGTTCAGGGTTCGCTGGATGTATTCAGCACGTTCTTCCTGACGGGCTTTTTCCTGTTCGGCAGACAGCGGGCGAGGTCGCTTATAGCGATTGACCCCCTGATTCATCAGGGCATGACAGGCATCAAGAATCTCTTCGACCTTTTCCACCCCATACTTCTCTTCACATTGTGCAATGTAAGACTTGGCAAACATCAGGTAATCGATGATGGATTCAGCATCGGTCCAGGTCTGGAACAGGTAATTACCCTTGAAGAAGGAGTTGTGTCCATAACAGGCATGAGCCAGCACCAGCGCCTGCATGGTCACGGTGTTTTCTTCCATCAGGTAGGCGATGCAGGGGTTGGAATTGATCACAATCTCGTAAGCCAGCCCCATACGCCCACGCTGATAATTTTGCTGGGTATGCAGGAACTGTTTGCCAAAGCTCCAGTGGTTGTACATCAATGGCATGCCTGTGGAGGAGTAGGCATCCATCATTTGTTCAGAGCTGATGATTTCAATCTGGTTGGGATAAGTATCCAGCCGAAACTTGTCGGCGATTCGTGCCAGCTCCCGGTCGTATTCCTCAATCAGTTCAAAGGTCCAGTCAGGACCGGTGGAGATGTACTGCTTTTCCTTTTCATCTTTAACAGCCTTATCACCGCTCAGGGCTGTATCACCGCTCAGGGCTGCATCATCGCTCATGCTGTTTCCTTCTTCTCAAACAGTCTCCGGAAGACCGGGAAAATATCTTCAGGCGTTTTAATCTGCTGCATGGCAAAATGATCCGGGAACTGCTCGGCCACCGATTCGTATTCCCGCCACAGGTTCTGGTGGGCGCGATCCGTAATCTCTACGTAAGAGAAATACTGCACCTTGTGCATAATGGATTCGGTAAGAACTTTTGAACAAACACTGGAGTCGCCTTCCCAGTTATCACCATCGGAAGCCTGGGCAATGTAGATGTTCCAGTCAGTCGGACTGTAACGCTTGTCGATAATGTCCCGGCTCATTTCCAGGGCGCTGGAGACAATGGTGCCACCGGTTTCCCTTGAATAGAAAAAGTCATCTTCGTCAACTTCTTTAGCCGCAGTATGGTGACGAATAAAAACCACTTCAATCTGTTTGTAATTGCGTTGCAGGAACAGGTACAGCAGGATAAAAAAGCGCTTGGCCATATCCTTGATTTCCTGCGTCATGGAGCCCGATACGTCCATAACACAGAACATCACCGCTTTATTGCTAGGACGTGGCACCCGGATACGGTTGTTGTACTTGAGATCGAAATCATCAATAAACGGCAGTTTCTTCAGTTTACCGTTCAGCCGTTTGATCTCTTCCCTCAACTCAATGGCACGTTCCAGGTCAGTCGCGTCAGGGCTGACTTCCATTTCCCTGAGTTCTTTTTTAAGGGCTCGAATTTCTTTTCGGCTGGAACCGCCCAGGGCAATTCGCCGGGCATGGGCAGAACGCAGCGAACGAACAATGTTTAAGCGATCCGGTGAGCCTTCATTGGTAAAGCCTGCATTTTTGGTTTCATACTCTGTGGCGTCATGGAGCTGCTTGCGAACCAGATTGGGCAGTTCCAGATCGTCAAACATGTGGGAAAGGAACTCTTCGTGATTAATCTGGAAGGTAAACTCATCCATTCCATCGCCGGAATTGCCAGCCTTACCAGAACCGCTGCCACGCCCTGCACCACCGTTGGGTCGTTTGATACGATCACCCTGAACAAAATCCTTATTGCCCGGATGCACCTGTTTATAACGACCACCCTGACCGTGTTGAAAATGAGGCTCGGATAAATCCTTGGTAGGAATAGTGACTTCACTGCCGGACTCAACATCCGTAATGGAGCGTTTATTGACCGCTTCAGAAACCGCTTTCTTGATATGCTTGCGATAGCGATCGAGAAAGCGCTGACGGTTTACCGTACTTTTGTTCTTTCCGTTCAGACGACGATCAATAATTATGCTCATCACACGCTCCCTGTTTGTTAGTCGTACAGCGGGGCTAAATCCCTGCCCCGCCTGATGACCTCACAACTACTTCCGGAACTCCTTACTTCGGAGCTACTGAGACTTTCTTACGCGTATGTACCATTCAGCCAGCAGCCTTACCTGTTTCTCGGTGTAGCCTCTGTTGACCATACGTTTCACAAATTCATTGTGTTTGCGCTGGTCGTCATTGCTGCTTTTAGCGTTGAAAGAAATCACCGGAAGGAGGTCTTCAGTGTTAGAGAACATTTTCTTCTCAATCACTGAACGCATCTTTTCATAGCTCGACCATGCCGGATTCTTGCCGTTGTTATTTGCCCGAGCCCTTAATACGAAATTAACGACTTCGTTACGGAAGTCTTTAGGGTTGGCAATACTGGCGGCTTTCTCGATTTTTTCCAGCTCTTCATTGATGGTGGCGCGATCAAGAATGTCCCCGGTTTCCGGATCTCTGTACTCCTGATCCTGAATCCAGAAGTCAGCGTAGGTAATGTAACGGTCAAAGATGTTCTGACCGTACTCAGAGTAGGATTCCAGATAGGCGGTCTGAATTTCCTTACCCAGAAAATCAATGTATTTGGGTGCCAGGAACTCTTTCACATAGCGCAGATAACGCTCATGGATCTCTTTCGGGAACTGTTGCTGCTCAATCTGCTGTTCCAGAACATAGAGCATATGTACCGGGTTAGCGGCAACTTCACCGGGGTCGAAGTTGAAGACTTTTGAGAGAATCTTGAAAGCAAAGCGTGTTGACAGGCCTTCCATGCCTTCATCAACGCCAGCAGCATCTTTGTATTCCTGCAATGGCTTGGCATTCGGGTCGGTGTCTTTCAGACTTTCACCGTCGTACACACGCATCTTGGAATAAACGTTGGAATTCTCCGGCTCTTTCACCCGCGACAGCACCGAGAACTGAGCCAGCATTTTCAGAGTATCCGGCGCACAGGGCGACTCTTTCAGCGAACTGTTCTCCAGCAGCTTTTCATAAATCTGTATTTCTTCGGTCACTCTGGTGCAATAAGGCACCTTGACGATATTTACCCGGTCAATAAACGCTTCATTGGTTTTATTATTACGAAAGCTCTGCCATTCCGACTCATTGGAGTGAGCAAGAATAATACCGTTGTAAGGAATAGCCCCCATGCCTTCGGTACTGTTGTAATTACCTTCCTGAGTAGCCGTCAACAGAGGGTGCAACACCTTGATAGGAGCCTTGAACATCTCTACGAATTCCATGATGCCCTGGTTGGCATTACACAATGCGCCAGAGAAGCTGTAAGCGTCGGGATCATCCTGAGAGTACTCTTCCAGCTGGCGGATATCGACTTTGCCCACAAGGCTGGAAATATCCTGATTGTTTTCATCACCCGGCTCGGTTTTGGCAATGGCGATCTGGTTCAGGATACTGGGGTAGAGTTTAACCACTTTAAACCTGGTAATGTCGCCGCCAAACTCATTGAGTCGTTTGACAGCCCAGGGAGACATGATGCCGCCGAGGTAACGACCGGGAATGCCGTACTCACTGGTCAGGATGTCACCGTCTTCATCGGCATTAAACAGGTTCAGGGGGGACTCAAACACCGGGGACCCCTTAATGGCGTAAAAGGGGATTTTTTCCATCAGGGCTTTAAGCTTCTCAGCCAGAGAGGATTTACCGCCACCGACCGGCCCAAGCAGATAAAGTATCTGTTTCTTCTCTTCCAGTCCCTGAGCCGCGTGTTTGAAAAACGACACGATTTGTTCAATGGCTTCTTCCATGCCATAGAACTCTTTGAAAGCGGGATAACGCTTGATCAGTTTATTGGAAAAAATTCGGCTTTGTCGTGGGTCTCTGGAAGTGTCGGTCATTTCCGGTTCGCCAATCGCCTGCAACATGCGTTCAGCAGCATTAGCGTAAGTGGAAGGCTCATCCCTGCATAACTGCAGGTATTCCTGAATGGTCAGCTCTTCCTGTTGATGGGATTTAAACCTCTGTTGATAGCTGTCAAAGATATCCATATCGCGTCACCTGCCCTGTCTGATGTGTTTGGTCGATTCCCACGCTGCGGCTGCACAAACAGTCTTCTCACAACAGGGTTATCGACAGAATCAGTACAAAGACCACCTTTTAATTATAGAACTGTCAAAAAACAGCCCTGAGCCAAAAGCTAAAAAGTGGCCGAGGCTGACAGCCATTTCCATTGGCTGACATCATGGAACGCTTAACCTTCGTATAAGAAAAACTTATTGGAGGTTAACTCAAACAGAGCGGGAAAAAGCAAGCCCCTTTAAATTTATAATGTGGAGTTTTTAGACAATCTGCAATAGCTGGAGACTTAAAATACCGTATTTTTATTTCTGACAGACTTGTAACATAAGTCAGATGACGTATTTGGTTAAGTTGCGGAGTTTTTCAGGATCGGTGTTTGTCAACATCGGTATTTGTCAAAATAGTTGCCCCGAATGGCATAAGCGTGTTTCAACCAACGCAACTGGTGAACGACGGCTTTGCGATAAACCATTCTGTCCACCAGCGCCCGTCATTATTTTTTTAATTGTGTGATCAACGTATGTAAAAAGCGAGTGGCTTCTCCACCGGTTGCAGCCCGATGGTCGAAGGTTAAAGAAATCGGCAATACTTTATGACTGACGGCCTGCCCGTCAACACTGACAATTTCTTCCCGTAACTGCCCGACACCCACGATGCAAACCATCGGAGGCACAATGATCGGTGTTGCATATTTACCAGCAAACACACCAAAGTTGCTTAATGTAATCGTAGCGCCAGCCATTTCCGAAGGTGGCAGGGTACGTTCATTAACTGCGGTTCTGAAAGCATTGATCTGATCTCTCAGCTGTTTAGCGTCCAGAGTGTCCGCAGCACGAATGACCGGAACAAACAACCCTTCCTCACTGTCCACTGCCAGTCCAAGATGTACGGTATCAAACACTTCCCTGCTGGTCGTGTTGCCATCAAACCAGGCATTTAAGGCAGGCTCTTCCTGACAGGCTCTGGTAATAGCCTGTATCAGTCGTACAGTAATGTCCTCACCTTTTGCCCAGTGATCAATGTCGGCATCATCAAACAGGGTGACAGGCACGACTTCGGCGTGGGATTGCGCCATAGTGTTCGCCATAAATTTGCGAACACCTTTCAAAGGCTCAGGGTTTTCCAGTGCGTATCCGGTTTGGACAGGCTTTTCGGTTAATGTCATGCCAAGGCGGGAAGCCAGCTCATTGACGGAACCTTGAGCAGAGGGAGTTGCTAATGAGTCTTCCGGTGGAGAGCCAATAAAGAAAGTATCGTCTTCTTCCGGGCTGGCAGAGTCTGTTGCCAGCTTCCCAACTACTGTCCCTGTGTCTTCTTCCTCCGATACAAACTCAACCAGTGGTGCACCGGTCAGAATGGTATCACCGGGCTGTCCACACAAACGCGCTACTTCAGCGGTAACCGGAGAAGGGACTTCAACAACGGCTTTGGCTGTTTCAACAGAAACAATTATCTGGTCTTCTTTTACGTGGTCGCCTTCCTGTATATGCCACTCAACAATATCTGCTTCAGGAATTCCTTCTCCCAGGTCGGGCAGGTTAAAAAATTTCATAGGCAGCTTCTCGTTTTTTATTTCTCAATGAAATGATGATTAATGAAAAGACAATGTTTTTAATGCAGCTTTCATAATGTCGTCAGGGCTGGGCAGATAATGATCTTCCATTCGATAGTAAGGCATGATGGTGTCAAAACCCGTCACTCTCTCTACAGGTGCTTTAAGCACAGTTAACGCCTGTTCGGCGAGACTGGCAGCAATTTCTGCCCCTGCACCAAAGCTTTTACAGGCTTCATGGACAATCACGCATCGACCGGTTTTCTGAACCGATGTCAGAATAGTCTCCATATCCAGAGGCTTGATGGTGGCAACGTCAATCACCTCGGCTGAAACTCCGTGTTGCTCAAGAGTACTGGCCGCTTCCATAGTTTCCTTTACAGAGGCTCCCCAGCTGACCAGAGTAACATCCTGACCCTGTTTCAGGGTAAAGCACTTATCCAGAGGCAGCAGTGGCGTCTTGTGATGAACTTCCTGCTTTGATGCCCGGTAGATGCGTTTAGGCTCCAGAAAAATAACCGGGTCAGGTTCATTAATGGCAGACCGCAACAAGCCATAAGCCCGCACAGGCGATGACGGAATGACCACCCTCAGGCCGGGAATATGCGCCAGCAGGGCTTCAGTGCTTTCTGAATGATGTTCCGGTGCATGAATGCCCCCACCAAAGGGAGCCCGCAACACCATCGGGCAGGATAAACGACCACGGGTTCGATTACGCATACGGGCTGCGTGGCAGATCAGTTGTTCCATGGTAGGAAAGATAAATCCCATAAACTGTATTTCTGCCACCGGCTTCAAACCCTGTGCAGCCATGCCTATGCTGATACCGGCAATCAGCGTTTCCGCCAGCGGTGTATCCATGACCCGCTTAAAGCCGTATTTATCCCTTAACCCCTGAGTGGCACGAAACACACCGCCATTGACACCAATGTCTTCACCCAGCATCACCACATCCGGGTCGGTTTCCATGGCATGATCCAGAGCCAGGTTAACAGCCTCTACCATTGTGATCTTACTCATGATTCTGACCTCCCGCAGCCCTCAACTCGGCTTCCTGTTTCTGCTGCTTCAGCGCTGATGGCATGTTCGCGTAATGGTAATCAAACAGGTCTTTTACGGGAGGAAGCGGCGTGTTGAGGTAGGTTTGAACTTCCTGTTCAATCTGCTGGCTGACGTCTTTGATAAGCGCCTGTTCCTGCTGTTCGTCCCAGTATCCCCGATGATGCAGGAAGGTTCTTAGTCGCTTGATGGGCTCTTTACTCCATGCCTGCTGCAATTCGTCACTACTGCGATAGCGGCTGGCGTCGTCTGCCGTGGTGTGGTCCCCCAGACGGTAACTGATGGCTTCAATAACCGTTGCGCCTTTACCACTGCGAGCCCGGCCCATTGCCTCGCTGAGTACTTCGTGCAGCGCAATTACATCATTACCATCGACCTGATAAGAGGGCAAACCGGCTGAAATGCCTTTCTGGGCTAAGGTAGGAGCGCCTGACTGAATGGTTCTGGGGACTGAAATAGCCCACTGGTTGTTATTAATGACAAAGACCACAGGCAGCTGCCAGGTTCCGGCAAGGTTCAGAGCTTCGAGAAAATCCCCCTTGGACGTTGCGCCATCCCCCAATGCACAAACCGCAATACCGGACTCGTGACGAATTTTCAGGGCTGCAGCTACACCTGCGGCATGGCATGCCTGAGTGGCAATGGGAACACAGTTGGGAAAGTCCTTGCCCCAGTGTTCGCTGGCACTGCCCCGTTCATCACCGCCCCAGTAAAGCAGAATGTCGGACAGTGGAATGCCTCTGGCCATCAGTCCGGGATGGTCGCGATAATAGGGAATCAGCACATCATCTTTTTGCATCATAGAGCAGAACACGGTACTGATGGCTTCCTGCCCAAGACAGGAAGGGTAAGTACCCAGCTTACCGGTTCTCTGCAGGGCTATCGCCTTGGCATCAGCCTGGCGTCCCAGCACCATATTGCGATAGTAACCGAGCAGAATCTCTTTCTTCTGTGTCCAGTCAGGCAGTCGCTCGATCACTTCACCTTCAGCATCCAGGTACTGATAAATAGGAATTGGATTAAGTTCTTTCTGTTCCACAGTAAAAGCCTCTGTTATTAGTCGGATTGCCTGTTTATAGTAGATAGTTTTAAGCAGTTAGCTGTCTGATCTCATCACCAAACAACATAGCTTCAGCCATCTGGTCTGCAATCCTGTTAACCGGCTCCTGTTGTTGCTGCTGTCTGCGGAAGACCTGTAGCAGCGTTTCTCCAATCCCCTTAATTCTGTGATTCAGCTCTTCGTTGCTTTTGCGGGCGTGCATCATAGCGACAAAAATCAGGCCACCCGCATTAATCAGGTAGTCCGGTGCGTAAAGAATGCCCCGGTTAAACAGTTGTTCCCCACACTCCGGGGTCAGTAACTGGTTGTTGGCAGAACCGGCAACAGCGCCGCACTGCAACTGATCGATAGTCTGCTCATTCAGGATTCCGCCAAGGCCACAGGGACTGAAAATGTCACAGGGGGTTGAATGAATCTCTGCCGGGTTAACCCCTCTGGCACCGAACTCCCGGATACATTGTTCAACCTTGTCGTCATCAATGTCTGACACAACCAGCCGGGCGCCGTCTCTGTGCAACAGCTGGCACAGGGCATACCCCACATTTCCCAGCCCCTGGACAGCAAGGGTCATACCTTTGAGAGTATTGCCAAACCCTTTGTGAACCTTGAGCGTAGAAAGAATACCGTAATAAACCCCCCTGGCGGTTGAAGGCGCAGGGTTGCCACTGGCAGACGTACAGGAAACATGGCGGGTCTGAGTGGCAATGATATCCATATCGGAAACCCCGGTGCCACTGTCAATGGCTGTGATATATCGCCCTCCCAACTCATCAACAAAGCGCCCGAACGCACTGAACAGTTCGGTTCGGTCAAAGTCGCCTTCGGGCATCATGATTACTGACTTGCCACCTCCCAGGTCCAGCCCTGCCAGAGCCGCTTTGTAACTCATACCCTGAGCCAGCCGGATCGCATCGGTCACGGCATCATCAAAAGAGGGGTAAGGGATAAAACGGCAACCGCCCAGTGACGGGCCTCTGCGGGTGTTATGGATGGCGATAATGGACTTCAGGCCTGAATGTTCATCGTATTTAATATGAATATCATTCATTCTGGCCTCGGTTATCTGTCTGAACATACGGGATCCTCCGAATGGTCCAGAGCGGATAAGGCTCTGATTTTGCTTTGTTTCTTATTATTATTTTAGGCATCCTGCAAACGGGTTGGTTACAAGATTAATGCAACAGGATTGTAATCCCTTATTGTGATTAAGAATGAGATCGGAAGCTTTTGTCAAATTCTGAAGGGAAGTTATCCCTGCATCCAACAAAGCACTACCGAATTAAGCTCTATCTTTCCTTAGGCCGGGGCGCTAAGTGACTGGGATCCATCATCGGAGGCAGCCAGCCCCAGCTACGTACAACATTTTCATTCTCCTGACTGGGAAGCCCTCCCTGTTCATATTTTTCTGATTTTTTTCCAGATTCTTCAGGTTCAATACCACCAAACTGTTTTCTGCGCTTTACTTCAAATGTTTCAAAACCTGTCACCCACTCCTCGTAGGTATAGGGTTTCTCCAGAGATTTTCTATGTGTCAAATCGTGATTTATATGCTCTTCTTGTGTATAACCAAGCCAGTCACAATACTTACAGTGAAATAGCTTCTCAGGATGCTCATTTTGCTGATGATCTTTCAGCCCCTTTTCGTTGTAATAGCCTGCTTGTCGACAAATTTTACAAAGAAAAGGCCATTCAAAGTGAGTGTTGCTGACAGGAAATTTGTTGTTTCTTTCTGAATATCGCCTTGTGAGAACCGGAGATCGACGTCCGCACTCTCCACTCTGGTGACTACTACCGCCCTGCTCTTTTCCACAAGTGTTAAATTTGATTTTGGCAGGCAGCTTACCGTGATAGCTAAATTGAGGGTCAAACACAACCAGCTCAGGTGTGTAAACAGGCACCTTCAACGTTACCTGATATTCCCTGTCGTCACGACTGAGATCGTTTTCAATCACCAGGGCTTCGCCCTCATGTATTTTCCTGATTTCCTCCGCTTTCTTCCTAATTTCGTTCTGCCTCTGAAGCCAGTTTGGTTCAGTAGACAAAAACTGGTTTCGCTTTTTGACAAGCTTATCTATTTTTTTCTGCTCTTCCTGTTGAGCCACCATCCGGGAAATCTGCTCCCAGGTTTCGTCATTGAGAGTCCGAACTATATCGACTGAATCATCTGTCGGTATTGATGGCACCAGCATGATTCGGGACTGCTTGTGTAGCGTCAGCGATAATTGTCCATCTGCAAAAAATGTCAGTCCCAGTTTTAACAAAGAGTCACCCGTTTGACCTTTGCAAAACAGCTTGCTTTCGTCAGGGCTATCACCTGATTGAAAGGTACATAAAGAATTAACCAGCAAAGGTTGAACCCATTCGCCCCCCGAAACACTTATTTCAAAGTCAACGGTTCCTTTGCTGAACAGTGATATATACGTTTTCCCGGTAACGGTCTGCACTCCCGGAGAGTCGGGTTCAACACTGAGTTGGTGAGAGGTCAGCTTCTGAATATCATGCACGTAAGAAGCTACAAAAGGATGCATAAATAAAGCGGGATTTATAACCGCTGGAACACCAGCAGCGTTAGCAGAAGCCCCTGAAGCCAGAATGGCGATCAATAAAAAATAGAGAGTAAAACCGTATGCCCTTGTTATCTGCACGCAGACCGCCTCGTGTCATGGATTTTTGATTATTCGGTTAAGATTGAAAGGCAATTCTAGTGCATATAACGGGCTTTGCTCTGCTTTATCCTGGTCAAAATTTGTCATCGGGGGCATTTTCTGGGTATCTTGTTAGATCGAAGCCGCCATGAGCAAGCATGAACGAGCATGAGCGAGAAAAGGAGGACGATCTATGACAGACACTGTACTTGAAAAACGTCGCTTCCCCCGAAAGCTGCTTGAAGAACCTGCAGAGGTTCTTGATAACGATACCGGTCAGTTGTTGGGCATTCTGGAAGATGTTTCGAAGGGAGGTTTCAGCCTGGTCACCAACCAGATGATCCGTCAGGAAGAGGTTCGTAATATAACACTGGTGCTGCCTGGCCCCCAGAAAAGCTATCACCGGGTATCGTTGATAGCTGAATGTGTCTGGTGCCAGTCAAGTAACAAGCAGAGGAGCAGGCAGGACAATAACACGCGTAAAGGCCCCCCCGACAATGCGTCCTCAGATCAGGTTCCAGAAGGCTATGCCGCTGGATTTCAGTTGCGGGAGATCGACGAGCAGGACCTGGTTGCCCTTAATTACTTTATCCGTGACTACTGATACGAAGCCTTAGTCAGGAATGGGCAGGTTCAGAGTTTCCTTCAACTCTTCCATCACGATGTAACTCTTCGACTCTCTTACACCGGGCAGCTTTAACAGGATGTCGCCCAGCAGTTCCCTGTAGGAGGCCATTTCAGAAATCCGGGCTTTAACCAGATAATCAAAGTGGCCCGATACCAGATGACACTCCAGAACATTAGGCAGGTTAGTAACCGCCTTGCGGAAATCATCGAAGATATCGGCGGATTTGGTGTACAAACTGATTTCGACAAACACCAGCAGACCGGCTTGCAGGAATTGTGGATTTAAACGGGCACTGTAGCCCTGAATAATCCCTTCACGTTCCAGTCTCTTAACCCGTTCCATGCAGGGCGTTGTGCTCAGGCCTACACGGTCAGCAAGGTCTACATAGGAGATACGACCATTTTCCTGCAGGGTGCGCAGAATATTACGATCAATCCTGTCTAGTTGGCGAACGACTTCTTTGCGGCTTCTCATGGTTTCAGCTGTTGTTTGACGAACTGTCATTGTATAGCCGTTGGGAAAGATCCCTTCAGCTACGCCATTCAGGAAAATGCCGCAATTTCGCATAAGTATGCATCAGCGAACATTCCGAGGGTGCGTGAGAGTATGGCACAGACAGAAAATCTTCAAGTACTTAAATAGGCCAGCTATGTAAATTTTCCGTTTGCCTGTAAAAAATAAGCAAGATAGCCCTGTGAATGTGAGTACTCACAGTATGATGCTCGTAGTCGATTCTTCACCATCAAACGTCAGGCTCCGACGGCTATAGACGACTGGACGTATTCAACCGGAACCCGGTTAAGATTGCAGTACAGCTGATAAGGTATGGTGCTGGCATAGCGTGCTATTTCTGCTGCCGGGAGATCCTTACCCCATAATACAACGTTGTCACCCGGCCGGGCTTCCTGTGCATCAGTCAGATCGATGGTCAGCATATCCATGGAAACCCGACCAATCACAGGCACTCGTTTACCGTTCACAAGAACGGGTGTGCCGTTCCGGGCGTGGCGCGGGTAACCGTCGGCGTAGCCAATCGCCACCACCCCCTGTCGGGTCGGGCGCTGACTGGTCCATGTGCTGCCATAACCAACCGGGCTGCCAGCAGGAATGTTCTTAATGCTTATTATGGCTGAGTGCAGCGCCATAACCGGTTGCAGCTGTTGCTCAATCGGATGAGCCGTTTCAAAGGGAGAAGCGCCGTACAATAATAACCCGGGGCGATTCCATTCAGCACGGGCCTGGGGGTAGTCCACCAGACCGGCTGAATTAGCAATACTCCGCTCGCCCGGCAGTCCAAGCGTATGTTGTTCAAAGACTTCCAGCTGGTGTCGTGTATAACCATTATCCGGCTCATCCGCACAGGCAAGGTGAGTCATCATTACAATGTCGCTGACCCAGGGCAGTGCGTCCAGACGCATCCAGGCGGCTCGAAACTCTTGTGGTAACAGACCGGCGCGATGCATGCCCGAGTCCATTTTCAGCCAGACACGCACAGGCTCTGATTGTGGGTTCTGCTCCAGCATGGTCAGCTGTTCGGGGTTTTGCACGACGATGTCCAGCTTATGACGGCTGATCTCGTTCAGCTCACTGGTTTCAAAAAAGCCTTCCAGCAGGAGAATCGGTTGCCGGATACCGGTACTGCGCAACTCCAGAGCTTCTTCAATACAGGCCACCGCAAACCCGTCAGCCTGACCTGACAGTGCTTTGGCACAGGCGACCGCACCATGCCCATAAGCATCGGCTTTCACCACTGCCAGAACTTTGCCATTCGCTCGTTCCCGGTTGGCTAACGCTTTGGCAAGCTGGTAGTTGTGTTGCAGGGCATCAAGATTAATGACCGCCTTAGCTGGACGACTCATGGTTGCAGTGTTTCCCCCAAAAGAATCAGCCGCAATGCTAACAATTTATAATTTTTAGCTCTTTATGTGATTATCGAAATTCACTAAGTGAATAAATAATACCAATAACGGTGGCTTATCTACACAGCAAAAGCCGTTCGGGTTACTTATTGATTCTGGTAATCTTGGTTCCTTCCAGAGTCAGGTTGTACATCAAACCCTTGTTGTCACTGATAAAGCCGATAATAGGCGCCTGAATGGTATTGGTTGCGATCGTTTCACCCACACCAAACTCGGCAATAGCAATGCTGCCATCAACGCCTGCTTCCCAGCCTTTGCTGTTGCGGAATTTCTCCAGAGCTTCATCGGTCATAAACATAATGACCTGGGAACGCAATTGAGCACCCAGCTGAAAACCAATAGAGGCCGATGCGGTGTTGTAATAGTCGACCACGCTCTGATTGATCAGCAGCGCACCTTCACCGTACTCACCTCCCAGAAACAAGCCACCCTTAATAATTTTAGGGAAAACCAGAATGCCCCTGGCCTCTTTGCCAAGCGCCCTGGCTGCAGAGCTTTTGTCGTAAAGGCTCGACAATGTTTCCTTAACGGTAGCGTTCAGTTCGGTCTTTGATGAAGCGACGGCGGGCAGAGTCAAAACAGAGACGACCATGAACAGAAATAGATGTCTCAACTGGCGCAACATAATGTTTCCCCATAGTTAATGCTGCCGTAATAGTACCAGTGCGGGGTCGTGTTTCGATGTCTGCTTTACACAACTTTTTCAGGTTTAAGCGTTATTTTCTCGCTCTGATTTAAAGGGGAAGTGCTGTTGTGTATTTCATCTGCTCCATGGCAAAGCTGGACGTCACATCACACAGGCCGTCGACACTGTTAACCAGTTTTTTATAGAAGCGATCAAAAGACTGAATATCTTTGGTCACCACTCTCAGCAGATAATCATACTCGCCGCTCATCCTGTAGCATTCTGCCACTTCCGGGAAACTATTGACGGTGTTTGAAAAAATTTTCAGCCAGTCAGACGAATGTTGTTGTGTTTTTATATGGACAAATACGGAAACCCCCAGGCCTACTTTCTCGGCATTAATCAGGGCCACCCGTTTACTGATGTACCCCTGCCCTTCCAGACGTTTAATTCGGTTCCAGCAGGGAGTAGGCGACAGGCAGACCCTTTCTGCAACTTCGGCCAGGGAAAGGGTGCTGTCTTCCTGCAGTTCAAGCAGAATTTTTCGGTCGATAGAGTCCATTGCGGGGGCAATTACAAGCTGAGGAGATTGGCGGGAATAGTGTCATACTCCCGGGAGCTTGGCAAAATCAGGCTCTTTTACCACTTATAGGCAAATGTTACAGAATGGAAATCAATGGATTCATTCAGCTTTGCCAGCCCCGCATTGGAATAATGCAGCCAACTGTAACTCACGGCATATTGCTGATGACTTCCAAAGGCAAAGCCAGCGCCTAAGCGCGTTTCAAACAGCCAGTGGCTACCCAGATTGATGGGGGATTTCTTCTTCTTTTCCAGATCTTTTTCAGAAAACCAGGCACCTCCAATGCCAGCGTCAACAAAGGGAACTGTGTTTCCAAATAAAGGATGGGCAGAAGAAAAACGGAAGACAGGGGAAAAGCTGATGACACTGGCTTTATCTTTACCATCCGGACTGGGATTATCAGAAGCATCCAGGCGACTCTGCAAAGAGCTGCCTGCCAGCTCGAAGTAACTGGACGCTACAATGCTGTCCGAACGGTACAGCTCTTTGTTCCAGTCCCACTGAATTCCAATACGGTAATGGTTATAACTCGCCTTTCTGCCACTGACGACAGGAAGGTATTGGCCATAGGCAGCTGATACCCCGTCGGGTCTAAGATCCAGGGCAAAGGCAGGCACAGACATCAATGAGGTAATGCCTGCATAGATGAGTCCTTTTTTCACTGATTCCTCCTGCGGGTGCGTGGGTATGCACACAGCACTTACCGTTATATCGGAAGAATCAGAGAGATGATGAGTCGATCTTTAACTCATCACGTTCAGGATGGAGAAGGGAGGGTTGAAGAGTAGAGTTGCCGCTGTTCAGGCGGCATTCAATGGAAGATCACAGACTCCGGTATGGCAGGATTTATGGGAAGGCAGGCTATGAATCGTCGACGGAGCAACGGTTTGCCCTGCCATCTTTTCAAAAAACGCCAGGACATTGCTGCAGCTGATATCGAAGTACTTGAAAAAACTACCGTTGACCTGAGTTTGCTCAAATAACAGGGAGTGGAACTTTGCAAAAAGCGACCGGTCAACCGGCTGAGGCGCTCTCCAGAAAGAGGCCAGACTTCCCTGATGGGTCAGTCTCTGAATATCATACATAGCTCTGCCTGTTACTTTAACAGGCACGCCATGCAACATGGCGGAAACACCGACAGTACTGTTCACAGTGACAACCCCTGCTGTATGACGATACAGTTCAGGAAGCGAAACATCATGACAATAAATCACCCGATCCTGTAAGCCCGTGTGTCTGACTTTCTCGCGAATAAACCTGCCGTAGTGTGTATAGCCCCGATCCATAGGATGATGTTTAAAACACAGTACCTGATCAGGTTTTGCATAGCTTTTGAAAGATTCAATAGTTTCAGAAATAAACGACTCAACAGAACTGAAGTTAGAGTGATAAGTCTTCTGAGAATCGTCGTGTACCTGTAAAGGCACCAGAAAAAACCGCTGACTATAAGTTTTTGTCAACTGTCTTTTAATAAGGTAATCAGAAGGCCTTACCAACCATTTGCGAGCAAATCCCCGTAGCCAGCAGTACCCTTCCTTGACAGGGTTCGAAGCCCGATGGTGAATATAATGTGGAAACTGCCTGCGGCTGAGCTGTGCAGCCCAGTAATACAACGATGCATAAACCGTCCTGCGCAGCATGGTATTACCAATCTTTACAGGCGTTTTAACGGATTTTACGGTGGTTTGCTGCAACCGCTGCGGAGACAGGTCCAGCCGACTTAGTGCATTAACACCGTGGGGCTCAAGCGTGATGGTGTTGGGTCGCAAATACCCCTCCTCAAACACCATAAAAGCAACACCCAACTGATCACAAACCGGTTTTGCCGTTCGATGATAATAACGACAATCTCCCAGCAGAAAGACAGCGTCTATCGAGTGCTCCAGCAGGTATTCCTGTAAAAAAGCCGGCCAGTCGTTTGGCTTTCCCTGATAGTCTACAACGCTGTCTGCACCGGCATAAAAGCGGTCACCACCGTTAAAATTAATTTTATGCGTGTAATAACCCGCACGTGTAAAAGCCCCGGCCAATTCCCGAAAGAAAGGCCCTAACGGCCCTTGTAAAAATAATACAGACGACTTTTGCACGTTGAACCGACCCGAAAAATCTGTCTTAAGACAGATAAAGAATTATATTGTTGTATAAATAAACGACCATTTTGTCAGAATAATAATTCAGTCCGGATGGTGGACTTACGAAGTATCACCCCGTAAAAACCTCTATCAGATAGCCTGCCTTGCGCTTTGTTCTTGCCAGCCAGCTGTATAATTTACCGGACTTGGTCTGATGAACGGCGGCTTCCTGTTTTAGGGCTCGAACCATACGCTCTACTGTCGTAAAACGCCGGGTTCCCCAATGCACGTAACACGGGTAATAACAGTGAACAAAGTACGTTAATTCTGCTAATGATCTTTTTGCTGTTCTGCGGGCAATGTCCAGGTGGTCAATGGTCAGCCCCCACCCGGAATAAAATGGAGCCCCCCAGCAGTGGACTCTTTTGCCTCTGATCAGTGCTTCAAACCCTGCCAGTGATGTCATCACATGCAACTCGTCACACTGATCAATACAATCCAGAATATCGCTGTCTGACACAACGCTGTCTGCCCACTGCAAAGCCCGGGGCTCAGGTATGTGTCCTTCTCTTCCCGCCAGCAACACATCCGGATGCGGTTTATAAACGATATAAGCATTGGGCTCTGAAGCCCTGACAGCCTTCAATAAATCAAGATTGCTGTGTATTGCCGGGCTGCCCCATTTTAAAGACGCATCATTATTCACCTGCCCGGTGACAAGAATTTTCTTCTGTTGAGGCGTTGCGTCAGCAAACACCTGATGCCCGGAGCCCGGCAGGTTATATTTACTTACCCGCTGCTGAACCAGTGTTTTAACCAGCTGACTGCCCCGTTCTATCTGCCTGTCAGACAGTTTTATAGTATTAATCGCGATTTCCAGATCAGAAGGGCGTGTACAGTCAAAATACATTCCCTGTTTATCGATGATCAGTGATCCGGGTCTGCGCAATTCGGCCCCAAGACCATTGCTGCGAATAAAGGCATCTTCCGCACGCCACAGGGCGATGCCTTCAGGTGCTTTAAATTCATACTGCTTTGCTCCCCATAAAAGAATGCCATCACCATCAATTGCTGTTTCAAGTGCCTTTTCAGTGGATCTGACAAACTGAATACGCCCGGCGCGACCACCAATAAAACAATGAAGAAATGCCCGCTTCCACAAACTGAAATCAACGGCATAAAGCGTGCTGACCTCTTGTGTCTGGTACTGCCGCTGCAAAGCAACTAAGTCAACAATATCTTCCAGCTCGCACCGTTCAACGCTTTCCGGGTCAATATAACGAGTGTATTTAAGACAGGCAGCGGCAAACAGACTTTCAACAGTATGTTTTACTGTACGACGGGGACAGCCAATCCGGTCATCCGTTAAAGACCAGCCACTGTAAAAAGGGACTCCAAAGCAAACCACTTCCTTGCCATACCAGAGAGCTTCAAACCCCAGTTGCGAAGTTACAACATAGACTTTGCTGAAGTGGGGAAAGAGAGACTGGGCATTAATCTTATCTGACAGTACTTTCAGGCGATCACTATCAAATCCTTTAATCTTCTGACCGCAAGGCTCCAGTTTAAAATAACCTTTCTTTTTTCCTAAAACGACATCAGGGTGAACTTTTACCCAGACTTCTGAATCAGGGTTTTCTGAAAGAGCTGCTTCCAGCATAGCCTTAAAGCTGGAATCATCAGCCATACCATATTTTACAGAACAGTCGCCGTATGTCTGGTCAACAACCAGCACTCGCTGTTGTGCAGCCCTTTGTGCTTTCCAGTCGGATACCGGTTCATGGTTGTATTTGGTGATCTGATGCTTTCGGATACTCTCAAGCAGGTTAGCCGAACGGGCCTTCAACTCTTCTGTTAACCATTCTTCAGGATGATTCAGCAGGTGTTCAATATCTGAAGACTGAGTGGCATCGTAATAAATGCCAGATTTGTCGACGATCAGGGAGAAGCGGCGATCACCCAGGGCTGGGTGGCCGAGGTAGGAGATGAAGCCGTCTTCCAGGCTCCAGTAGGGAAGGTTGTTCTTTTGGCTATAAGCCTTGGCTTTTGTTGTGTTGTTTTTCCTTCCCCAGCCAAGAACAGTAACGCCAGAACCTCCATGCTTTTTGGTTAACTGCTGGAAAAGATTAACGTAGGAAACGGGCTTTCCGATGAGGGGTTCAAGCTCTCTGGCTCCCGAAATGCCTTTGGAAAAAGTAATGAACTGAGACAATGAGTAGATTCTTTACGATGAGAAATAACGATCAGTCTGAGTCGTGCCTGTATTTAAGTATACCGGTCACTCTTACGCTTTTTGTGCCGTTTGACATCAAATCTTACATTCACGTTCGACGTCGAAACCGCTCGGGTTATGGCACGCTGCAATGCCGTTTTCAGCTCAGGAAAGACTGACCACTGGTCAAACTGGTTAATGAAATCACTGGCAATATCCGCAAGCTCTTCAAGTCTCGTTGCGGCACTTTCTACACCAATGCTTTTGCCATAACGCACCAGCCTGTCACGGTTAGGAAACTCCCGGCTTTTATCCATCTTCAAGGCAAGGTCATGGGACTCTGTTTCATAAACTGTAGTATTCACCACATCGTATAGTGGCGATAGCCTCAAGCCCTGAACAGGACTAATGTTGTCGTACAATAATGAAAAATTTTTCAAATGCGCGTCACCATTACCTAACAGACAACTAATGGCAACGTAATCAAAAATATCGTGTACTTGCTGAATATCTTTCGTGTAAAGCTGTACAACTTTGGCAACGTGCTCGTAGGAACCCAGATACTTATCATCTCCGGATTTTTTCATCAGTACAGCAAAATCTTCCATGCCAAGAGCATGACCATTTTGCCGGTCAAACCGCTTCATAATAAACAGTTCACGATTGCCGGAAATCCAGAACTCAGGAACGCTGATACCACAGGTTTTGGCAATACTCATGCACACAAACTCATTGAATGCCAGATGTTCGTAATCGTCTCCGCCAGATTTAACGATCAGTTCCGGCTCAACAAGTGTGCCTTTTTCACTATTTTTTTTCGTATTGACCAACAGCTTGGGTTGAACACCCGATATAGCTGAAGTGTTTAATAAATATTTGTCCAACAGGTACTCAAAAGCGCTTTCCCGGCTGTTCCAGTTTACGAGAGACTCAAGGCTGTCATAATCTTTCGTCTCAACTGTCAGGTCGCTTTTATAAGACAACCGACCAATGCCCCGGTGCTGTTGAAGCGCAAGAAACAGCATATCGTTTACTTTCACATACCGGCGCAGCTTTTCGGTTAACCTTTCCCGAACATAACCTTCAGGTATATTCATCTGAAACACTGGATGCAACGCCCCGCTGTTATACGATGCAACCTGTGCAGGCATGGTCAGGGAAATATCTTCACCAGAGTTATCCTGGTAAGAAAAAGCATAGGAGCCTCGCTCAAAGCTCAATACCCCGGCTTGCCCACCGGGAGTACAGACATAAACAGGATTTATTTTTTCCGGCCAGCGATGCAATGTGTTCATTCGTCATCACCAAACAGTTCATCCAGTTCATACCATGTAGGTCGTCGTGCTTCTTTTACTGACAGCTCCAACCCTAATAAACCCAAACAATTAACCAGAGCCCACAATGCCCCCCGGTAACGGTCATTCTCGATGGCTGACACTACGCTGCGGGTGGTTCCGGCTCGTTTTGCCAGCTGTGTCTGGTTCCAGCCTTTGGCTTTTCGCCGTGTTTTAAAGGTTTGTCCTATGCTTTCCATAATCTGGTAATTTTGAACTTATATAAATTCAAAATAGTATAAAAAACACTATTTGACTATATATAAGTTCATTTTAAAGCTTGCAAACACTTCAGACTGCTCGAACTAGCCGATCTGATCTATGGTGGTGTCGGTTGATCACCACCATAGATAACCCCCTCAAAAGCAGCCTTTTTACCAGCCTATTCAGAAGTCAGAAAGCGCCCTGCATTGTGTACTAAACTGTTTTTGTGTAAAGCTATGTGTAAGACACTCCGAGGAAGCTGATTATGCCCAGTAACCTTGCTATAGATGATGACCTGATTCTTCAGGTACAAAAACTGAGTGGCTCCAAAACAAAAAAAGCCGCAGTTAATGAAGCGCTGGCGGAGTACGTCCGACACCGGCAACAGTTAGAGCTTCTTGATGAGTTTGGGACTATCGATTACGACACTCCAAAAGCAAAAGAAAAAAGGCGCTGATCATTATGGTGTTGGTCGATACTTGCGTTTGGTCAGCAGCACTGCGACGAAAAAAAACACCCGTAGCGCCCGAAGAAGCCCGGATACTGAAGCGGCTTATACAACAACACAGAGCGGTTATGATTGGCCCTGTTCTTCAGGAAGTACTCACTGGCATACGCTATGAAGAACAATTTCAGCGCTTACAAGCCAAACTAACCGCTTTTGAGTTACTGACCATTACATCAGACGATTTCATTCAGGCTGCCCGATACTCAAGTCTGTGTCGAAGTAAAGGCGTACAAGGCTCACACACGGATTATCTGATAGCAACCATTGGCATCAAGTACAAAATCCCTGTTTTTACAACTGACAACGATTTCAATCATTACCGGAAGCATATACCTGTCCAGTTGTTTGCCAGGCCAGAAGATTTTTCCTGATCACAGGATATACAGTGCAAAGTTTTATCCTAATATGACCAATCAGTTTAACCCAGAAGATCTGCTTATCACGACTTGGAGCAGCACAGAAAACCACCCCGTTCCTTGTGCAAAAAACGGGGTGAAAATTGTTCACTTACCTACGAAACTGGTCGTTACCGTTGATGAAGAGCGAACCCAACATGCCAATAAGTTAAAAGCGCTGGCCATTCTGTCTGAAAAACTGGATAAACTGCTTGCCTATTAACACTTTAACGCAGCATATCTTCAGCAGCTCTTACAATGTTGTCTACTGTGAACCCGAAGAATGGGAACAGGTCACTGGCCGGAGCTGACTCACCGAAGGAGGTCATGCCGATAATGCGACCGTCTAAGCCTACATACTTGTACCAGAAGTCAGCATGAGCTGCTTCGATAGCAATGCGAGCAGGTACTTCCAGAGGCAGTACCTGCTGCTTGTATTCAGCATCCTGAGCGTCGAACACTTCGGTTGAAGGCATGGACACTACGCGTACCTTACGACCCTGTTCGGTCAGCTTGGCTTCGGCGTTCATAGCCAGTTCGATTTCAGAACCGGTAGCGATCAGGATCAGGTCAGGTGTGCCTGCACAGTCCTTCAGAATGTAACCACCACGGGCAATATTGGCGATTTTCTCTTCATCACGAGCCATGCATGGCAGACCCTGACGGGAGAAGATCAGCGCGCTGGGGCCATCGTTACGCTCAATGGCGTATTTCCATGCCACCGCAGATTCAACGGTGTCACATGGACGCCAGGTGTTCATGTTTGGCGTGGAGCGCAGGTTCGCCAGCTGTTCAATAGGCTGGTGGGTCGGACCGTCTTCGCCCAGACCGATGGAGTCGTGGGTATAAACGAAGATGGAACGCTGTTTCATCAGGGCAGCCATACGAACGGCGTTACGGGCGTATTCCATGAACACCAGGAAGGTTGCGCCGTAAGGTACGAAACCACCGTGCAGGGCGATACCGTTCATCATGGCGCTCATGCCAAATTCACGCACGCCGTAGTAAAGGTAGTTACCGGCAGCGTCGTCTTTTTCAACGCCCTTGCAACCACTCCACAGAGTCAGGTTGGAACCGGCCAGGTCAGCAGAGCCACCCAGCAGTTCAGGCAGAAGCGGGCCAAAAGCGTTCAGAGTGTTCTGGGACGCTTTACGGCTGGCAACTTTCTCGGCTTTTTCCTGGCACTCACGAATGTAAGCGTCGGCTTTTTCAGAGAAGTCAGCAGGCAGTTCGCCAGTCATACGACGCTTGAATTCAGCAGCCAGCTCCGGGTGAGCCGCAGCGTAAGCTTCGAATTTCTCGTTCCAGCCTGCTTCTTTGGCAGCACCGGCTTCCTTCGCACTCCAGCCTTCGTAAACGTTGGCAGGTACTTCGAATGCACCGTGGTTCCAGCCCAGACGTTCACGAGTCAGTTTGATCTCGTCATCACCCAGAGGCGCACCGTGGCACTCTTCCTTGCCTTCTTTGTTAGGAGAACCAAAACCGATAACGGTCTTGCAGCAGATCAGGGTTGGTCTGTCAGTTTCAGCACGACCGGCTTCAATCGCAGCCTTGATGGCTTCAGAGTCATGACCGTCAACACCTGGAACAACGTGCCAGTTGTAGGACTCAAAACGCTTAACGGTGTCATCGGTGAACCAGCCTTCTACTTCACCGTCGATGGAAATGCCGTTGTCGTCATAGAAGACAATCAGTTTACCCAGACCCAGAGTGCCGGCCAGGGAACAGGATTCGTGGGAGATACCTTCCATCATGCAGCCGTCGCCCATGAATACGTAGGTGTAGTGGTCTACGATGTCATGGCCTTCACGGTTGAACTGGCCTGCCAGTGCTTTTTCAGCAGCAGCAAAACCGACAGCGTTGGCAATACCCTGACCCAGAGGACCAGTGGTAGTTTCGATGCCAGGCGCATAACCGTATTCCGGGTGACCAGCGGTTTTAGAATGCAGCTGGCGGAAGTTTTTCAGGTCTTCGATGGATACATCGTAACCGGAAAGGTGCAGCAGGGAGTACAGGAGCATGGAACCGTGTCCGTTGGACAGGACAAAACGGTCACGGTCTGCCCACTCCGGATTAGCCGGATTGTGGTTCATATAGTCGCGCCACAGCACTTCGGCGATGTCGGCCATACCCATTGGGGCGCCTGGGTGTCCGGATTTGGCTTTTTGGACAGCATCCATGCTCAGAGCACGGATGGCATTGGCTAGCTCACGACGTGAGGACATATAAATCAGGACTCTTGGTTATCAATTAAACAGGTCAGGAATGGTTTTGAGAATCTGAAATTTAAGCTGCCCAGTCGATCAGACCAACAACATTTCCGTCGTCGTCTTTAGCAATCAGGCACTTCACATGAGCTTCTTTCATTGCTTTTTCAGCTTCGATCATTTTCACATCCTGTGAAATGCATACAGGCTTGTCACTCATCAGATCAGCAGCCTTCAAACCGTGGAGCGTTTCATGGGTAGTCATGTAACGACGAAGGTCACCATCTGTGATAACGCCTGCGAGCTTGTTGTTGTCATCCATAACCAGAGCCATTCCTGAGCGTGTTTCCGTCATGGTCAAAATGACTTCATTCACAGGCATACAAAGCTTGACGAACGGCAGGCGCTCTTTCTGCATAACATCTTTTACACGAGTCAGCAGGCGGCGACCCAAGCTGCCTCCCGGATGGAAGCGGGCAAAATCCTGTGGCTGGAAGTCACGGGCTTTAATCAAAGCAACAGCCAGTGCATCACCAATAGCAATAGCTACTGTTGTAGAGGTAGTTGGAGCCAGGTTGTTCGGGCAAACTTCTTCTTTAACAGAAGCATCCAGAACAACATCTGCATTTTTTGCCAGAGTCGAATCATGACCACCGGTAATGGCTATGATTTTTGTACCAAAGCTTTTCAGGGAAGGTATCAGCTTCAACACTTCATCTGTTTCACCGCTGTAGGAAATCAGAACAACAACATCAGCATGTTCATCGAAGCGTACCATGCCTAAGTCACCATGGAATGCTTCGCCAGGGTGCATAAAGAAACTGATAGTTCCGGTAGATGCCATGGTAGCGGCAATTTTTTTACCGATCAGGCCAGATTTACCCATACCAGAAATAATCACCCGACCTTTGCAGTCAAGGATCATTTCTACAGCTTTCTCAAAAGAGCTATCAACACGTTCACTTAAAACAAACAGAGCATTACCTTGTTCACGCAGAGAGTTTGCCATTACCTGGCGCATATTAATTGTCATATTAAACAGTTATAAATTATTGATGTGTAAATTCGGCTCGAACACGTTCCAGGTCGGCAGGTGTATCGACACCATGTCCAGGCTGCTCTGAAATGCTTTCAACATGAATCCCAATACCCAGCCATAAAGCACGCAGCTGCTCCAAAGCTTCCAGTGTCTCAATATCAGCAGCACTTGCGGCAGCAATTGTCTTCAATGTTTTGGCACGATAGGCATACATGCCAAGATGTCTTTGCGGGTGTGGCAGAGAGACCATTGTGGCTTTGCTGGCTGATTTATAGTTATCACGATCCCATGGAATTGGGGCTCGACTGAAATAAAGGGCCAAACCAGTCTGATTGGTTACAACCTTGACGATATTAGGATCAAACAAATCATCGGCATCATGAATAGGAGTAGAAAGCGTCGAAATACCTGCACTTTTATTCTCAGCCAGATTAATCGCAACTTTTGTGATCAGCTGATGTGGCATCAGAGGCTCATCCCCCTGAAGGTTGACGATGATACTTTCATCATCCCATCCCATAATTTCAGCCACTTCTGCCAGTCGGTCAGTACCGGAGTCATGTTCTGATGCAGTCATAACCGCATGAGCACCAAAGCCATGACAGATATTCAGAATACGTTCGTCATCTGTAGCAACAACAATATTGCCATCCGGATTAATCCCGGTTTCTACAGCTCTTTCAAAAACATGCTGAACCATTGGCTTACCCGCAATATCCAGCAGCGGTTTACCCGGCAGACGCGAAGAACCAAAGCGGGCAGGTATGACCACTTTAAATGAATGTTGTTTCATTAGAATTCAGTCTTTAATAGGGCTAAAAAGGTTACTGAACTACAGCGGCTTTAGGCATCACCAATACCCGATAGGCCTCTGCCAAATCTGTGCGAGCACCAATCAGTAGATCGGCGACTTCTCTTACTACCCCTTTACCACCAGAAGCCTCTGTGACAATGTGCGCCATCTCTTTTACCAATTGATAGCCATCAGCTGGCGCAATGGCCAGACCAACCTGTTCCATAACAGGTAAATCCAATACATCGTCGCCCACATAAGCGACAGCATCATTCTGTACGTTTAGTGTTTGTTTGAGCTGAGCGAAGGTTGCAGCTTTGTCATGACAACCTGGAAAAAAGTACTCTATCTTCAAATCCTGCATTCTACGTGCAAGAGGGGCTGAACGCTTGGCAGTGATGACAGCAACTGCAACACCGTTTTCCTGAAGTAGTCTTATACCAACGCCATCTTTGGCGTTGAATGGCTTTATTAACTCACCATGCTCACCATAAAGCAGCGTACCATCGGTGAGTACACCATCAATATCGAAAATGGCTAGTTTAATAGCCTCAGGTTTCACATGGGGCATATTTGCTTCAGATAAAGACATTTGGCTTGGAAGTGTTCAGATAAAGAGCAAGGTTATTGCAGAAAGCAAGTAACAATGAAGTGTATATGAGTAATAAAAGTGGGAAGCAGAGTCCCACTTTTATTGTTCTTGAAGAAAAGTGCCTAAGAATTAGGACAGTTCATCTTCCAGAAGTGGACGAGCTCGAACTACACGATCAATTTCGATCAGAGTTTCTAGCATTGCTTCCATTTTGTGAAGATGGATCATATTTGGGCCATCACACAGAGCCTTTTCTGGCTCAGGATGGGTTTCCATAAATACGCCATCCACACCTGCAGCGACTGCTGCACGCGCAAGAACAGGAACAAATTCACGCTGACCACCCGAAGTTGCTCCCATGCCACCAGGCTGCTGTACAGAATGTGTGGCATCAAAAACAACTTTTTGACCAGTTTTGCGCATGGTAGACAGACCACGCATATCAGACACTAGAGTGTTGTAACCAAAGGAAGTGCCACGGTCACACAGCCAGATGTTTTCATTGCCTACTTCACGACACTTTTTAACAACCTGAGCCATATCCCAAGGTGCCTGGAACTGACCCTTTTTAACATTCACGGGCTTACCACAGCGGGCAACACGCTGAATGAAGTTTGTTTGGCGAGCCAGAAATGCTGGCGTTTGCAGAACATCAACAACTTCCGCCACCTGCTCTACAGGAGTGTCTTCATGCACATCGGTCAGCACACGCAGACCGTAGGTGTCTTTTACTTTCTGCAGAATTTCCAGACCTTTTTCCAGACCTGGTCCACGGAAACTGTCGGAAGAGCTGCGATTGGCTTTATCAAAACTGGACTTGAAGATGTATTCAATACCCAGTTTCTCTGTCAGCTCTTTCATATAACCGGCAACGTCCATTACCAGTTGTTCGGATTCGATTACGCATGGGCCTGCGATTAAAAACATATAAGCACCAAATAGCTTAATAAATATTGATTATAAAATAACCAACTAGTTAAGTTATGTAAGAAGATAACAAAAAACTTATCGTTTAAGTTATTTACTATAAGCAGCGAAAAACAGAATCAAAAAAGTTAAGTTTTATAACTCAAGTCAAATTAAGAAACTTATTTGTTTATCTGTGCCCTAAGCTCTCTTCTTCTCCTTGCAGCTTCTACTCGTTTAAAATACCCAGTATCTTCACCAAGCTTTTTAATCTCTTCCATATATTTATTCGTAGTATTTTCTAGAACTTCTTGAATATAATTTGACCTATGTCTTTTCCATTTAGATAAATCAAAACAACTGCCATAAGAATTTAACTCCCCAAGCATATCTAACGTCATCATTGTGCGCTTACATTTGTAGCATAGCGAACAATTCAATGACTTATTTGGACTTTTTGCACAAACATCAAGACTATCTCTCCCAATCCCAAATTGACTGATGGATATTGTTTTTTCTACCCTTGATTTATCGGAACCGGTGGAATAGAAAAACAGACTCCTCGTTGAAAGCAGTGGAAGCAAAATTGAGTCTGAATATGCAGCAGAATGTGACTTCCTAATAGCTATATCTTCAAATTTATAACCCGAGGCATAGTAGTAGATACCAACGACATTCCTTAATAACATAGCTACAGAGCAATTAAGCAATGGATGAATTTGAGAATAAGGCAATGAAACATGACTATAAAAATTAGAGCCAATTTGAATTAAAGGAAGATTAACTTCCTCTGCTCCCTTAAGGAACCGAGGCATATTTCTTTGCCATTTAGTATCATACACACCTAGTTTTTGATTATGATTAATCTGAAATAAGTGTGTTATTTTATGACTTTGAACTGGCATCTCATAATAGTTATCAACTAGAGAAGCATAACTATCAATTCCGCATGAAAATCCAGTCCCAACCCCTATACCTTTATGCTCAATTGCAGATTGCATGTTTGAACTTGTCACTTTAATTTGTGCAAGACTTGGCTCAATTATACAATAAATACTCTGTATATCTTTACTAATATTGACATATAAGGTGTCCGTCAATACTCCCTCAAAGTGTAAATCAACACCATTTTTCATTGCAATAATGAGAAAAACAAGAGAGAAAGGATCAGATGAGTCAAAATCTACCTTACTAGAATACTCAGAATCAACATGCATCCATAGTTTCTTACTTTCTCCTTTTAAAGAATAATCACAAAAAATGTATGTTTTATCGTCATAAAGCTTTATATAAGGCTTACCAACAATAAGTAGATTGCTCTTTTCAGACATAATTATTTACTTATTAAGAAATCAAATCCATAACTCTTTCATAGAACTTTTTATTTTGTCTACGAGCATCTTCTAAAGCCTCTGAATAATTGCGAGCTTCTTTCAAGGCTTGCTTCCAAGAAGCTCCTTTTGTTATAACTGGCGTATGTTTATATCCATGAAACTTCGAAGAAAAAGGTATGCATACAACTTTGCGATTCAAAAGGGTTCCCCAATATGCACCATGAAATGAGTTCGTAATAATTAATTCAGAAGAAGCTAAAGCTTTTATCACATCCTCAAATGGTGCACGATTATTTAAAGTTGGGTATCCATACTCTAATACTTCTTGAACTCCAGGTTTCACAGCATGAGCATAAACTATTACATCTTTATCAATCTCATAGTGCTTATCAAAAAGCTCTGACATACAGCTAACACACGGGACATATATGCCACCTTTTCTACCCCACTCACGACGACCTACTAAATCCATATCATCAACAAGCTCTGGATTTGTAGAGCGACGACTTAAAGAAGTCCCAATACCCCATGCTATTTTAAAATTTGCTTCGACATTATGATGTATTTTATCTGTTCGCAACCTAGGTTCAATAGCGCCTCCTCCATAAATCACAGCATGGCTTTTTGGTATTTTATCTTTAAGATCGTAAACTTTGGCTTCTGGGAAGTAAAAGTAATCATAAGGAGTGCAGTGGAAATCACCGGTATTTGGTGTATTACGAATATGAGCTAAAGATGTTTGAATAGTCATAATTTAAATAAAGTAAATAAAGTAAATAAAGTAAATAAAGTAAATATCGAGCCTGTAATTAATTCTGTGTAAACGCTCAACCAACTTTACTGCCTGAACCGGTCTGGAAACATAATTGCAAACCGGTTCAGAGCTGATACCCAATTCCTGATGGGCATCGTCCATTTCGCTGAAGCTCTTTCCATCGCCAGATAAATCACCTTCATCACAGAGTTATCTGATGGGAAGATCTTCCGTTGCTTGATAGCTTTTCTGATCACGCTGTTCAGCGATTCTATAGCGTTCGTCGTGTAAATCGCTTTCCTGATATCATCAGGATAGTCAAACAGGGTTATCAGGTTATCCCAGTTGTTGCGCTAGGATTTACCTATCGATGGAAACTTATCATCCCAGGTCGCCTCAAAAGCGCTCAGTTCACGTTCAGCCTCGTCCACAGTAGCTGACTGGTAGATCTTCTTCAGGTCCGTTGATACGGCCTTACGATCCTTGTAGGACACATACTTCAGAGAGTTACGAACCTGATGGACGATACACAACTGAATCTGGGCTTTTGGATAAACCGTGTTGATGGCTTCAGGGAAGCCTGACAGTCCATCAACACAGGCAATGAAGATATCTTCAAGGCCACGGCTCTGAAGCTCTGTTAAAACCGAGAGCCAGAATTTGGCTCCCTCTGTTTCGGCAATCCAGAGACCGAGAAGTTCCTTTTGGCCTTCAATATCAACACCAAGAGCGACATAAACGGTTTTCCGGACAACCCGCTTATCCTGATGGACTTTAACGACGATGCCGTCAAGGTAGACAATGGGGTAAAGGCTTTCCAGAGGGCGGTTCTGCCAGTTCTGTACTTCCTCTTGAACAGCTTCAGTCACCTTGGATATCAGGTTGTGTGACACGTCTGCGCCATACATTTCCTCCAGGGCATCGGCTATATCGCGGGTGGTCATTCCACGGGAGTACAGAGCCAGAATCTGCTGATCCAGCTTGTTGATTCGGGTTTTACCTTTGGCAATAAGCTGAGGTGAAAATTCACCGTTGCGGTCTCTGGGGGTTTTGACCTCGACTTCACCGAAGTCGCCCTTGAGTGTTTTTTTGGAATAACCGTTGCGACTGTTTCCGGAGTTTTGACCTTCAGGCGCATGCTTGGAATAGCCAAGATGATCTTCCAGTTCAGCGGCCATGACACGCTCAACAGAGACTTTCAACAGCTGACGACTGAGTTCGGCAAGATCATCTTGAGTCTTTATTTGACTGGCAAGTTTTTCGACGAGTTCCGGATCGATGTCAACGCTCATTGTTATTCTCCTCTTTGGAGTTTTAACGACAAGCGTTTACACAATTTGAATTACAGTCTCTAAATATCTTAGATAGCAAAAAATATTTTTACTATCTCAATTGCATCATTATATAGTACTGGTGTATATTTTTTTCAAATCAACTTAGACGGCAATATAGCAACGCTATGTAGATGAAATATGAACTGCCTTTCTAATAAGCTTTGCTAGTTTTGAATCATATAGAAAAGCTTTTGGATCATTTTTTAATTTTTTAACCTTTCTTTTATAAATAGACAAATCATCTATTTTCAAATCAATATTCTTTTCAACCTTTATTTCATAGCTTCTATTGGATGGTGACACTTCATTAACTAAAGAAGCAGCTCCCTCTCTCCACCAACTATCCTGGATGTAATCTGAATAGTTGTCTGCTGTAATTTTATTGAAGGCTGGCGTGGCTATCAAATAACGAGCATCACTGCCACCAAACTGATCGACAAAAGACAAACCATCAAACATTGCAGCGTCTTTTGCATAAGGTGACTGTATAAATTCTATATAAGTCTTAAGTGATCTATTTTTTGAAACATTATACGCATCAATGCGATTATTTAGTGTCCTTAGAACTACTTTTACATAATCTTCAACACCTTTATGCACCACATTAATAACACCAAACCTAGCCGTTTCATCGCCACCTACATATTCTTCTGATATTTTATTATTTTGATCATAGGTAAAACGCTTAAATGAAGGAATAGCAGGTAAGAATAAAAACTCAAACATCCCAATATTTTTACAGTAAGGATGACTTGAAAATCGACTTTCTTCGAAATCTGCTAAATACCCTTGGATATTGAAACCTTCATCGAAAACTTCTTTCGCACCATGATAGGTCATGAAATAATAACCACCAATATCCGCTCTGCTACCTAACAAACGCCCTAAACTTCTTTGTAAAGATGCATTATGTCCAATATCCACAACAGAAATATTTCTTTTATTATTCAATCCCATAGTATCAAGGTATTCTAAAAGACAATTTCTTTCTTTTTCAGCTTTTTCCAGAATAAGTTCTTTATTAGCAGATAAAAATCGCTTAAATTTATTTAATTGGCTTCGTCTCTTAATGTCAACAATCTGATCAAGGCTATTTAATCCAGAGGCTGAAAGAGTCTTATGGTTTATTTCATCTTTATTTATACCAAAGCGAGCATACATTATTTTATGTAACGGCACTTTTGAAAAGCTCAAAGACATTGAATCTAATATATCTTGTTCAGACTTCAAACTCGCGGTGTTATAGCAACGCCTAGATGCAAGGAGATAATGCGATTTAGGAGCATTGGGTGTATTCTTAGCTATCTGGTCGTATATTTTTTTTACTAAATATCCATCTCTAGCTAAAAAATAAAGATCTTCTACTCCGTCGCGAATAGCACACTCCATAACCCATTTTGTAAACCCTAATAAAATTGGCCCACAGGCTTCGAATCCCATTCTGTATGGTGAATTATTAAACCAGCTATCATTTAATATTTTGTTATCGTAAAAGTGTCGAGAAATTACACCATGCATCAAAGAAGAACTAAGAGAGTCAACTACCTCAGAACTAGATAAAGAGTCTCTAGCCAAGCGAGATGCCATGTATGTTTCATTTATCATTGGCAAATGAATTGCTGAAAGACCTGCTTCAACAGCTCTTACAACATCTGACAGGTGGTTATCACCAAAGTGAATTATTTCTTTATTTGGGTAGCTATCTAGAACAACTTTAAACAAAGTTCCTGTTTTTTTTAACTTATTAAAGCTACTTGAAACATAACACTCTTTATAACCGGATATACCATTTTTCTTTATAATGAACTCTATATCTTTTTTATCAAGATACATATCTGAGACAAGTATTATTTCTTTTCCTTTTGAGATGGCAAAATCAAACAATTCTTTGCCAAGATCCCTAACAGTAATTACTTCTTTTTCTGTTCTAAGCTCAAGTTTCCTTAATTTTAAATTTGCCTGATGTGATATTCCTGTTAATTTTTTTATTTCATTATATATATTCTTGAACAGTATTTCTTCTCCACCTGCTTTCTTTACACCTCTTATTATTCTGTTTGCAGCCCTTTCTCTTAGGTTTCTAAAACCACCAAATCTTTCTAAATCAACTCCTTCTTGACTAAAAATTTCTCTTGCTTCAATATCCATCAAATCAAATAAATGATTAGGATGCATCAATCGCCGGGTTATAAGCGTATCAAATATATCAAAGGAAACTACATCATGCTCTAAAATACTTTTTTTCGCAGCATCAATATCAACAACTCTAGTCGAATTCATATGTGATGCAAAACGTTCAATATCAGTAAGTGTTTGTACATCATTTAGGTTTTTAATTATCCTCTCGATAGCTAAGTATTCACTATCTGGCTTATCAAAATAATCAAACTTGATATCACCATTTTTTTTCTTTTCAATAGCTTTGTGAAAAAAAGATAGTAACCATTCCCCATTCTGAACCTGATCTTTCATTAAAGGATAGTAACGAGTTAACAAATGGAAAAGAGCGCCATCAAAGTCATGCTCTTCATCCAACAACCTTTCAGAATCTAACAATTCACCAGCATTGAATGCTGAGACATGTGAATCTCCAAAAGTAAAGACAGGCTTTTTCCAAATAATCGCTTGTAAACCTACAGAACTTGAAACAGTTGCAACGCCATCTACATATGGTAAAAGCCACTGTGAGCACCACCTAATTTTCTGTATCTCAGGAGAAAATAAAAAATTACTATGTTTCTCTCTCAATATCTTCAAGGTAGTTTCATCAAATAAGTCATCTTCTGCTCCATGTAAGGTAACATAGACACCAATTGAAGAAGGAACGGTTTCAAGTACATATTTTACAAAATCTAGTTGATTTTCACATTTAATTCCTTCAGGAAGATTATCATCAAATGCGAAATAGCCAGTTACTTGAAGAGGTAATAATATTATTTTATCAAAATTACCAGGAATATCCTCTGGTCTTATTGGGTTATTCTTTTTAATATATTGTGAATATTTATTTCTTAATTTTTCGAGCAGCTCTATTTGATATGGGCTTGCCTTTAGACTTCTTAACTCATTTTCAAACTTTTTTAAATAGCTTAATTTAAAAACACCGCAAGGGTCAAAGCATCCTAATTCAGGGAAGGGAGCTCTTGATAACATGCCTAAAGTACTATTGATGAATACAGCTTCAGGAAACATACTGTTTAGGTAAGGAGCCGCTCCTTCGTAGCATACAATTATATCTGGTGACCAGTTGCCAATTGCTTTTCTGCAAAGGCGGTGCATAATATTTTCATCTTTTTTATCAAATTCTCCAGTGAAGAACTTCTTGGATATTTCTCGTTCATTTGGAAAATATTTCTTTAACTCTCCTTGTCTAATAGCGAAAATATTTTTCCCAGATAAGAGTTTTTCTTCTAGACAAGCCTTTCTAACTTCATCACTAGTTAACAGTCTAACTTCATTATTATTATCTGCTTTTTCTATAGCCAAAATTTCTTTCGAAATGTGGTTTCTAATTGTTCCTAAACGGAATTTAGGATTACCAAGTTCTTCCCTAGGTTCGAGAAAATAAAGAATATTCATATATTTTTGATAATAATAAGTAGTTATATGCTGCTATATAACAGATAACATTTAATTGAAGAAAAAATTGCCAGTATGTAATGAAATGCTGCAAGGCAGTTTTTGCATTTATACAAATGCCTACCAACTCTTACGAAGCACTCAAACCATCAGAGACTCAAAACAACAGCAGCACTCATGGCTACCTGATAAATCACCTGCATAATATCACTGGTATACTGCATGGTTTTCGGATCAATCTGGGGCATAACAAGAATTTCATCACCAGGCTGCACGTCGTATCTGGCCAACCCTTTATTGAACCAGCCATTTTTATATTCAATACGAGAAATAGTGCCATCTCGATGTAAAATCAGCACACGCGACTGATCAGCTTTTTGTGAATAACCACCAGAAGCATTTACGTAGTCGTTTATGTTGCTGTCATTATCAAAGACCATGGCATTGGGGAACATGACCTCTCCATGCACCTGCACAAGAACCGTTCTGCTTGGAATCACAATGCGGTCCTGATCCTTCAGCATCACGTCCATTCGGTTATCGTTCTGCCCAAGAATCACCTGACCTCTTGGGTCAACCTGTCGTGCTCTGGCAACAAACTGCAGGATAGATTCCGCATCGGACTGCCTTAGCTTGGCTTCACCCACACTTTTACTTCGTGCCGATAGTGCCGTTTGTTCCAGCTGTTGCAGCTGAACTTCCAACATGGCTTTTTGCCTTTGTGCCACTTCATCACGGAACAGCTGCATGGCCTTAAGGTTGGATCGCTCGTTGGGCTGCAGTCTTGCCATCAGGTCGTTGATGGTACTGCCATAAGGAAGAATATAAATAGCCTGACCACTGTGCTCACCTTCTACCGCCACACTAATGGTGCCAGGCATTTTGTCAGAAACCACTGTCACTTCATCGCCACTGCTGATGGTGACATTTTGGGCTTCTGTCAAAGGCAGGTAATCAACACTACGCTTCGTCAACTGATTGCGGGCAATGCGAACATGAGTCGCTTCAGGCATTAGCCCTACCATTTGCAAAGCATCCTTCAGAGGAATCTCACCATCGGTAAATTCAATCTGAACAGTGTTCTCAACCAGACCATTAAAGGCAGCAACGCCCTGACGTGTATTGACGACCAGTGTGTCACCGTCCTGTAACTGCACCTGCTCAATGGTGCCTGTCAACAAAAAGTCATACAGGTTGAACACGGCTCTGGTTTTGTTGCCACGCTTTAGCTCGACATTCAGGTAGCTACCCGATTCTGGTCGAATACCGCCGGATTTTGCCAGAAAGGCCAAAATAGAGTCAGATGAAAAACCACCATACAAACCGGGTGATTGAACAAAACCGGTAACAAAGAGTTTGACGGGCTGGGTAGCATTCAGGCTGGCATAAAGGTTTACGTTACTCTGGTAAACACTGCGAACTTTCTTTTCTACCACCTTGTTCAGGTCTTTGTTAGCCACACCCTGAAGCTTTACAGGACCCACCTGTGGAATAAACACATTGCCCTGAGCATCTACCGTCAGCTCGGTTGCTACCTCGTAAGCCCCCCACATTTGCAGGGTAATCGTGTCACCAATGGCAATTTTATAATCGGGGTTAAAGCCCCTGAACTCTGCCTGACGAAAGCCGTCAAACAAGTTCTGGCCAAAAACAGGCCGGGCAGTAACTGTTTCTACAACAGCAGGCCCAAGGTTATCTGCTTCTGCAACAGGTATTTCAACGTTAGCCATTGCAACTGGCAAAAAAACAGCCGCACAACATATAGCAATCAATCGTTTCATGTCTTTTATTAGTCTCTATGCTCTCGAACGGTCGCACGCATCATACGAACAAGGGCGTATATTGCCAGAAGGATCAAAAGAATGTTCGTCAGCGTGTAAGCAACGCGGGGATATTTTGCTTCTTCTGACAAATGCGGACTGCTAACCACAACAAGCTGCTTGAGCTTTCGGCTTGCTTCTGTTCGTGCGCCTTCCAATGCCACCAGTGCTGATGAGTAAGCTCTTGTTGCAAGATCTAGATCCAGCTGCAACTCCTGTTGCTGTGCCATCAGGTCATTTAGAGTGGTTGCTTCACTGTCGGTGAGTCGATTGGTTTCCTTTTCAAGCTGAACTTGTAAGGCTTCAATACGCTGTTTTAAAGCCACCACTTGGGGCGACTGATCATTCAAATAGGACGTGATGGTCTGAAGTTCTGTCTGGTTGCGAACCAACTCGGCCTGCAACTCATTCATAATGCTGCTCAGAGCTGCCCCTTGATCACTAACACTCAGCAATCCTGTCTCGTTCTGAAACGCAACAAGCTTCGACATGAGCTCTTTCAGGCGTTGCTCTGATAGCATGACTTCATTCTTCACAAATTTTAACTGTTCATCCGCTAAACCATGGCTAATTTCATTCACAAAAGACTCACTGCGCTCAAGAATCAGATCAGCCAGCTTTTGAGCAAAATTAGGATTAAATGCCTGAATTTCCAAGTCAAGCATGCCGCTGGTGTCGTTAAAGCGGATACGCATGTGATCACGATAAAATTTGAGAAAATTTTCATGACTGGCTTCAGGAGATAGCCTTGAAAGGTAATCACCTTCTTGAGAGTAATGCTGCCTTAGTCCGGTCTGCTCATCTAGAAAATACAGCATATCAGGCGATTGAATAAAAGTTTCTACAATACGCTGATCATTCCCTGTCTGCGGCGTGATGCCAAATAAGCTTAAACCTTCTACACCTGAACCATTACCGTCACTTTTTTCAATCATAAAGCTGGCTTCCGAAACGTATCGATCAGAAGCAAAACCTGCATAGTAAGCTGCAGCCATCGACCACGGTACAACGACTATACCAAGAAACCAACGACCCGCCTGTCTATGAAACAGGTGTTTTTTAGCCAGTTTTAATATCTTGTTTTCAGGTGAGCTGCTCTTTCTGGCGATCGGCATTTTAGCCGGGTTGGCTTTTTGTTTCTTGATTTCAATAGTTGTCGGTTGCTGCACTGGTTTGCCAGAGGGCTTCTTAATGGGCTTTTTTATACCAGGAGTTTTTTGTTTTGTTTCAGTCATAAAAAATTGTTGTTCAGCCAGTGACCGTTACATAGCGTTATAGGCTGCAATAGCATCATTAATGCTGTCATGAACGTGTATTTTGCCATCTTTGATATAAATGCCAATATCACACTGGCGCTTTAATTCATTAAGGTTATGGGAAACAAACAGGAAATTCGCAATGCCTTTTTTGGCATCAAACGTTTCTCGACATTTTCGCTTAAACCGTTTATCACCTACAGCGGTTAATTCATCAATAAGGTAATAATCAAAATCAAACGCCATACTGACCGCAAATGAAAATTTGGAGCGCATACCTGAAGAGTAACTTTTGAGTGGCATATCAAAAAAATTACCAATTTCAGAGAACTCTTTAATAAATGCTATTTTTTCATTTATTTCTTCACGGCTTTTACCGTAGATTCTGCAAACAAATTCAGCATTCTCGCGCCCTGTCATACTACCCTGATAGCCGGATAAACCCAGTGGCCAGGACACATTACCTTTAACAGTAATGCGTCCACGGTTAGGAAAATCCGTTCCGGCTAACAACCGCATCAGCGTTGATTTGCCACTGCCGTTTGCACCAAATACACCTATATTCTTATTGCCGGGTAGCTCCAGAGAAACATCCTTGAGGATATAATGCCGACCACTGGGGGTAGGAAAATATTTGGTGACGTTATTGAAAACAATCATATTGTTAACATACTTCTCCAATTAGCACGAAGCATTAACATCCCTAAAGTTACAGATACTATGGCACTTAGTGTTAAGTACTCAAGGCTTACTAGAGAAATATCATAATGATATGAAAAACTTGATCGCATAAGTTCGAATGCATGAATCAATGGATTCCATAGTAACATTTCCTGAAATCCTCGAGGCACCTCATTAATAGAAAAAAATGTGCCAGATACAAACATTAGCGGCCTTAAAGTCATAGGGAGTAGTTTGCTAGGCTCAGGATATAGAGTATTTAAGACTCCAAAAATTAACCCAATACCAAAAGAAAAAAAACTAAACACTAAATATACTAATAGGAACCGTAAAGAGTTGACAACTTCAACTTCAAATCCTATCCACCAAGACCCTGCTATCAAGGTAATAAGTACAATAAATGAAATGTTTGCTTCTAGTATCAGTCGAGTAAGGAATAAATCAAAAATACGAACCTGCCTGTATGAGAGAAGATTTCGATTGCCTGTTACAGCACCCATACATTGATTTATAAGTTTTCTAAAATAAAAAAATGGAGCTATCCCTGTTGCCAAGAAAACTGGCAATTCAAGCCCACCAACCGTAGAGCGGCCACGAAAATAAAACAAACCAAAGAATATTAATATTTGTAAAAGTGGACCTAATATTGCCCAAATTAAACCTAACCTGTACCTTCCAAAACGAGTTTTTAGCTCTCTAGCAGAAAGTGCATAAATCACAGCTAGTTGTATCTGAAGTGAAGAACGTTTTTCCATTAAAAATCTTATTTGAATTTAAAAATTAAGAGAGGCAATGCTTAGGGAAGCAGAGGTGTTCATTTTGACCGGAATATGCATGACCTCAATAAACTGAGTGAATCGCCATTTGCCGTACCTACTGTATACAACTCAGATGCTTATATTGGCTTTAGATATTAATATTTTCTGCCCAATGAGACTATTTTATTGGCATCACAAGACAACTAATTACTCCCATTAGAAATAAATATGTCCTGGTTTTGTTACAAACAACGGGAGGGCGGAATTTTCCTTTACAAATAAGGAGTCTTAAAATAGGCCAAAATACTACAATCAAACCAGCATTCGCAAATATTCTGTCGTTTATTATTCGGCACTTTAATAGAGTTGGAGAAAGGCTACAACTACTGAGAATCAAGGCCTATGAAAAGTTCGGATAACAAAGGAAAGCTAAAATTATATAAATTTGACAGATCAAAAAATTAGTTCGGCTAATTCTCGAATGAACCTTGCACAAACAGACCTGTTTATAAGGGTTTGAGGTGCTATTTAGTTCGACTATTTAAAGGAAACCATCACCATGAATCACAGCTATTTGTATTTGAGATGAAGAACGTTTTTCCATTAAAATTTTATTCGAATTAAAAACTAAACCGCCTTTATGACGACACTGCTCTTGCGAGTCGCTAATTAAAACTAAATTTTATGTAACCACCATTTGGTGGTAAAACCCTGCTTGTTCGTGAATCAAAAACCAGATTATTTATAACCATCATTTGATGGAACAGCTCTTGTGGCACATGAGCTTAAAACCCGGTTTTCAATAGCCCTGAAGTGATATAATGATCACACACTACAAGAGAAATCAGCTAACACATGTAGTATACTTTCTATTCTATCAGACAATTATATTGTTCTTTCTCTTTTGGCTGATTTTACATTCTTGTATAGAAAAAGAACTTCAGGCTTTGTGCCTCTAAGGCTGTACCTAAGTCGCTCTTTATACAGAATGACTACCTCTGGATTGACGCATTGCACGTCACAAGACGCGCAATATTCTAAATTCAAACAGTTGACTGATATTGTCTGCAAGCTATGCAAGCCAAGGCTTTAAACAGTTCGGATAATTTAGGTACTGGTTTTTTGACCGTTTGTGTAGTGATTTTAAAATCAGTTCGGGTTTTTCATAAACCTGATTGAATGGCCGGAAAGGTTTTCCGGCACACAAGTTGTGGTTGTAGTTCGGGTTTCTTTAAGGACAATACAACCCAGCATAAAAAACAAGCAAATGATCATTTATTAAACAAACAATCACATCTATCATTATTCCCTTGCCCTTGTTATTTTTTGACCAGATAAGTTACAAGATGCATGATTAATCATTTAAGATACATTTTTATTTTCTGAAAAACTTTTTATGTTGTTTTTTAAATACATCAATATAAAACAACCTGTTATCAACAAAGCACACTACCGTCCATCAACTTATCTTTTACTGGCTGAAAAATACTCAATAAAAAAGAGCATAGAAATGCCCTTCCAGCCAATGCAGTATGTATATGTTGATACAACAGGAAAACAACTTTTATCTTTACCAATTCTAAAAAAAAGTAGGAAGAATCGAAACTGCGCCAACCCACACACCTATAAGAACTTACCGCTATTAATTATTTTTTACATTAACGTTATCAATTATTAAGATCATCACAATGATAAATACCTTGCAATATATCCAAAAACCTCTTCGTTACAAATCCTTAGAATCCTTCTAAAATATTTTTCCGTAAGTATTTCACCATATAACCACAAGTACAAAAATAAATTATCGTTGAGTCTCACTCATCATAATAACTGGTTGTCTCGGGCTGAAAGGCCTGAAGAAGGTGTACTATGTCCAAGATCAATCAAGACAGACTTGTCCAGCACTTCATTGACCTGGTGAAGATCAACAGCGAGTCCCGCAACGAAAAGGCGATTGCCGAAGCTCTGGCTGAGCAACTGGCCGAGATGGGTTTCCGCGTTGAAAAGCTGCCTGTTCCTGCTGACATTTCCAACGGCTTCAACATCTACGCAAACCTGCCGGGCGATCTGGAAGGCAATATTTTGTTGAGCAGCCATATGGACACCGTCACTCCTGGTAACGATATTGAACCAGTGATTGAAAACGGCATCATCCGCTCTGCTGGCAACACCATCCTGGGTGGTGATGACAAGTCCGGTATCGCCGCTATTATGGAAGCGGTTCGTTCCATTAAGGAACAGGGTTTGAAACACAAAACCATCGAACTCGCCTTTACCGTCCATGAAGAAGGCGGCCTGCACGGTTCCAAGCACTTTGACATGTCTCACGTAGAGTCAAAAAACGGTATTGTTCTGGATTCAGGCGGCCCAATCGGAACCATCATTACCGTTGCACCGGGCCAGCAGAACATCAAAGTAAACATCACTGGTCGTCCAGCTCATGCAGGTCTTGCTCCGGAAGAAGGCATCAATGCCCTGACCGTTGCTGCAGATGCTATCACCAACATGAAGCTGTCGCGCATCGACGAAGAAACCACTGCTAACATCGGCGTGGTAAAAGGTGGCCAGGCCACTAACATTGTTATGCCTGAGCTGTTCATCGAAGCAGAAGCCCGCTCTACCAACGACGACAAGCTGTCTGCCCAGGTCGAACACATGGTAAACACCTTTGAAGCGGCTGCCGAAAAGCACGGTGCTGAAATCGAAATCATTTCTACCCGCGCTTACAACGCTTTCCAGATGGCAGATAACGATCCACTGGTTGAAGAGGTAAAAGCTGCCTTTGCAGAAGCAGGTTTTGAAGGCAAAACCATGCCAACCGGTGGTGGCAGCGACGCGAACATTTTCAGCGAAAAAGGCATCAAAACGGTTAACCTGTCTACCGGCATGGCTAAAGTACATACAACTGAAGAATACATTGCCATCGAAGACATGGCAGGTATTACTGAATTCATGCACACCTATCTGACTCGCTGATCGAAAGATCGTATAAAGCCGAAGCCGGTTCGCCTGCTTCGGCTTTTTTAATGCTATGAACCTTCCGGATTAATCTTTATCAGCCTCCGCCAGCACTCCGGCCACAATAAAATACTGCGCCAAATAATAGGTGGCCATGATCACAATACCCGCCCAGGCAAAAGGCACAATAAACTTGTTCACAGCAATAACCAGGTCAGACAGGGCAAACAGAAGCGCCCCGGCAAACAGACGATTTACCGGACGATCACAAACAGCAGCCCCCATCAACATAGCGCCAATAGCCAATATGTAAGCCATAACAGGTGCCTGCATGTCACCGGTATACGGCACAACCAACATACCTGCAACCGACATAAACACAAAGGCAAAGATCGACAACCCGACCCGATTCTGGCCAGATGCACGGTGCGTCCAGAACAGCCCGGCATACACCAGCTGGGCCATTAAAAAACTGCCCAACCCGGCAATAAACAGATGACTGTCACTCTTATCACCAGAGCCACCAGAGTCAAGCGCCAGCAAAACATCACCTGCTGCTGAAAACAACAGGGCCACTACCATTGCGCTGCGCCAGACACCAGCTAACCGCCACGATACCAGAAACATCAAAAGAACAATCGGCAAAGCCTTAACGCCCGCCCCCATGTAACCAGGCAGTTGCTCGATAAAGGCAATATAGAGACCAGCAAGCAGAAAATAGACAACGGAAAAAGTATGTTTCATAACTGGATAACTCGTTTATGTCGTTTATTAATATTGTTGAACAGAGTTACCCGGTTACTGTACCACTGACATCAGCCAGCGATATAGAGACTCTTTTGCTGCCTGCGAAGTCTGATGACATGGATCATATAGGCTATGCCGGCAAAAGCTGTGATCAGGGCTGGAATCATCAGGCTGTTATAAAGCAGATGAGTAAACAGTAAAGCTCCGAAAGCACCACCCGTTGTAAATCCTGCCAACAGCAGACAATAAAGAAGCAATCGTCGTTTATCCATGGGAGCGCCCCGTAACCAGCGCCCAAGCTTGGCACCAATGTCGGTCAGTATGCCAGTCATGTGAGTGGTTCTCAGTACCGCGCCACTGAAGGTGCTGACCATAGCGTTCTGCAGGCCACAGGCTAGCGATGCCACCAGCTGGCCACTGAAAGAGCTGTGATGGTACAACCATAACGAAATCATCAACAGGCAGGATTCAAGCAGCAGGATAAAACCATAACCCCGCCCCAGCCGCAGCGTTTCGCCCTTGATAATCAAACCACTGAGAAAAGCACCCATAAAAAATGCCAGCACCACCGCCAGCAAGCGCCCGACACTCAGCCAGTCGCCCTGAGCCATCCCGACAGAAGCCAGCGTGATAGAGCCGGTTACGTGCGTAACTGCCTGATTGGTAAAACTGAGATATGCAATCGCATTGACCACCCCTGCCGAGAAAGTCAGCAAAATACCACCGAACCACACCCAGGCAGGAAGTCGGTTGATCATTTTCATTCATTCCGGAAACATAGCAGGCAGAAAGACTAACACAGGGGGCTTTTTGATCTATCGACAATAGTCCTCATTCTCTTGCGAAACCCATCAAGACCTTTTACCGGCTACCGCTTCAATCCGGTTAAGATAATGACAGGCACTGGCTAACTGAAACTGGCTGAACACCTCAACACCATGCCGTTCCAGCAGAGCAGACGTCACCCCCATTCCCGCAATCCGCCGTCCTGAAAATGAACCGTCATACACCTCTGTAGAGCCGCAAGAAGGGCTGCCTTCAGCCAGTATGGCTATTTTAATGTTATGCATCTGGCACAATGACAATACCTTTTGGGCTCCACGCATAAACGGGGAAGTGACATTATCACCCTCAATGGTGATGACCTCCGCAGTGCCGTCCACTACATCGCCTGCCTGCCCATCCACAATTTCTGCAGCTGCCCTGGGAACAGACAACCCGCCTTCCATTTCCGGGCAAATAGCCACCAGTCGCCCCTGCTGCTGCCACTCGTTCAGATGTTTACTCTCAACAGTCAGTGACTTGCCGTTATAACGCACTGGCCTTCCCAACAGGCAGGCACTGATTAACACTTTTTCCACTTTACTCTCCCCGATTCAATAACGCTTACTCTGACTCATCGCTGCGACAGGCATAAGAAGCTATTCTCAGAGTAGAAGCTTTTCAAGGATGAATGTGAATGAAAACTCTATTTTTTAGTGTTGCGGGGCTGGCGTTATTAACAGTATTTACGACTGGAATCTGGTCAGCAGAGCCTGCAGCACACTCCGGCGAAGAGCCTGATCAACCAGCCAGTGCAGACACCAGGGTCGATTACGAAGATCACTCTATTGAAGAAGTGCTTGCCAACCCCACTGATCAGGAACTGGTGAAAATTTCCGGTGAAATCATTCGAAAAATAAAGTGCAGCACCTATCTGTTTCGCGGTGAAAGTGGCGATATTCATATCAAAATTGATACCCATGCCGTTCCCGAGCAGGGCATTCCTTTCAGGGAAGCTACGGTCATCAAAGGCACGGTAAAGCATAGCGAAGATAAAAAGCCCACCATAGAAGCCGACCATATCCACTATGTTTTTTAATGAGCTTGTTTTTTAAAGAGCTTTTTTCTAAAGAGTTTGCTTCCTCAGAAAGCTGATCACTTTATGAGGAAGTAAACGTCAGAAAATCAACTCAATTGCTGTAACGCATCCGGATTCCAGAAAGATTGCCAGTCCATTGACGTGTCACCAATCACCAGAAAATCCGAATTCAACAGGTTGTCCTTGAAGTTGTAGGCAAAACGTTCGCCAGCAGGATTCAGCAACACCCCACCAGCACCTTCCACAACGCCCTGAACGGCAGCAGTATCCCATTCTGAGGTTGGTCCGATACGAGGATAAATATCCGCTTCACCTTCAGCCACCAGACAACTTTTTAAAGCGCTGCCTACCTTTCTGGCAGTAAGGCCCGGATAGATTTCCCTGAGCTGTTCAATAAACGCCGCCGCACCCGTGGTGCCATAAGTACGGCTACCCAGAACCACCACATTGTCGCTGTCTAACGACCGGGGCTTAATACTTTCAACCGGTTTATTGCCAACCTGCTTGAATGCACCGGACTGTCTGCCTCCCCAATAGATCGTATTCGTGACGGGTACATGCACGACACCAAACAGCGGATAGCTGCACCCATTGTCTGCTTGCTCCATCAGGGCAATGTTGACCGTGAACTGTCCATTACCATTAATGAATTCCTGCGTACCATCCAGAGGGTCCACCAGCCAGTAGCGACGCCAGGTCTGCCGCACAGACAGGTCGGCATGGGTGGATTCTTCAGAAAGAATGGGATAGCCCACATTCAGACGCAGCAGATGTTTTTCAATCACTTCATTGGCCCGGAAGTCCGCCAGGGTGACAGGCGTTGCATCGGCTTTTTTCTGAATGCCCAGCTCCTGCTTTTCATACACTTCGAGAATGACTTCTCCCGCCTTGCGGGCGATTTCTCTTACAGCCTTGATCAAGTCGTTCATCATCACTCCAGATTGAAGGTTATGTTCAGAGCAAACCGTCCTGCAGTTTATCCCGCACCAGGTACAAAGCTGCCAGCGTCCGGGCTTCTGAAAAGTCCGGACGATCATTCAACGCCTGCAGACGATCAAATGACCATTCGACTACCTCCATGAGTTCCGGCTCATCCCCTTCGAGCCGATCAGGATACAGGTCACGTGCCAGAACAACATGGATATGGTTCTTCATATAATTGGGCGACACAGTAAAGTCAGTAATGTAATCCCACTGTCTGGCACCATAGCCTGCCTCTTCTTTTAACTCCCGGTCTGCCCCTTCAAACAGTGTCTCATCCAGTTCCACCAGACCTTTAGGCAGACTGAGCTGATAATCCCCGGTGCCAGCCGCAAACTCTTTAACCAGCAGGAAGCGGTTATCATCCAGCATCGGCACTACCATAACGGCTTTATGACCACTGCCAGACCCGGCCAGTCGTTCATAGGTACGTTGTTCACCGTTAGAGAACTCCAGTTCCAGTGCTTCAACCCGGAATAAACGGGTACGGGCAATTTCGGTACAGGACTTAATCCTGGGTTTTTCCTTATCTGTGGTCATTTGTTGTCATCGTTCCCAGTCTCAAACTGAGGCGTTATTATAAGGCAATGATTGCCCATCCTCGCTATCGCAATTTGGCCATCACAGAAGAGTCTTTCCAAATGATTAACTGGAATGCTATCAATACCGTCCTGCTGGATATGGACGGCACCTTGCTGGACCTGCACTTCGACAATTATTTCTGGCAGGAATACGTACCTCAGAAATACGCTGAAAGGCACAGCATCACGGTCATGCAGTCGAAAAATGAACTGGAACCCCGCTTTGCCCAGCAGGAAGGCAGGTTACAGTGGTACTGCCTGGATTTCTGGGAAAAGGAGCTGAACCTGGACATCGTAGCCTTGAAAAATGAGATCAACCACCTCATATCTTTTCGTCCAAATGCCCGGGAATTTCTTCACAGCCTGAAAGAACGCGGCAAACAGGTGATTATGATCACCAACGCTCATCCGAACAGTCTGTCGATCAAACTTGAACGACTGTCGATGGCGCACTATTTTGACCGTTTAATCAGCTCTCACGACTATGGCTACCCGAAAGAATCCCAGGCATTCTGGCAGAATCTGGAAGTCGATATCAGTCTTGATAAGGAGAAGGCTTTGTTTATTGACGACAGTGTACGAATCCTGAATTCCGCCAGAACCTATGGAATTCGCCACCTGCTGGCCGTACGTTATCCTGACAGCAAAAAAGGGGCATGGGATACACAGGGCTATGAGGCTGTCGAAGACTTCAGAGAGTTAATTACCCCTGCAACCATCTCCCCTGAAAAAATTGCCCCTGAAAAAATCGCTTCTGAAAAAACAGTATGAGTCAATCCAACAGCAAATTGAACAACAAGTCTGACAGCAAAATTCGCCTGGACAAATGGCTGTGGGCGGCACGTTTCTATAAAACCCGCAACATTGCCAAGGAAGCCATTGATGGCGGCAAGGTACACCTGAACGGTAGCCGCTGCAAACCGGGCAAAGAGCCCAAAGTGGGCGACGAACTGCGCCTGCGGGTGGGCTGGGACGAAAAAACCGTGATCGTACGGGCGCTGAGCGACAAACGGCAGAAAGCAGACATCGCCCAGCAGCTTTACGAAGAAACAGCCAACAGCATTGCCCGGCGTGAAGCCAGTGCCGAACAGCGCAAAACCCTGCGTGGTGCTACACCAAGACCAGAGCGGCGTCCGGACAAAAAACAGCGCCGCGACATTATGAAACAGAAAGCCGACTTTGGGCTTGATGACTGATTTTTGCACCTGAACAGTTCACACGGTTTGAACTGTTCAGTGTTCAAACATCACCTCATCCAGCGGCACTCGAAACCGTTCACTGTAAACCCCGTCACTGGTGCCTTTACCACAGCCAATGATCATGGTGATTTCGGAACCGCCGGGCAAACCAAGACAGGTTTTGACCCGCCTGGAGTCAAAGCCTTCCAGTGGGCAGGTGTCGTATCCCCGGGACTTCATGGCATACATGAATGTCATCGCTGCCAGCCCTGCACTTTTATGAATACTGACCCTCACATCACTGCGGGACACCTCCCTGACGGTGGGTCTGGACAACCCCCGCAGGAAGGTCAACAGTTTACGAACCGCCCCCCGAACACCAAAACGATCATTGTTATATAACATGGGAATCAGCTTCTCATAATAACCATGAGCCCTTCGGGCTTTAGCGTCGTTCTGGTCTTTGTAGGCTTCACGAATCTTGCCGGCATTAATGTGGGCGTGTTTTTTCCACTTGTCGGGCCGTACCACAATCACCACCAGCTCCCTGGCCATTCTGGCAGCACTCTGCCCCATACAGCAGCGAGCCACCTGTTCGCGGGCTTCTGAAGAAATCACCCGATGGAATTCCCACAGCTGCATGTTGGAGCTGTTTGGCGCCAGAGTCGCCAGTTCAATCGCTTTCCTGACTGCCTCATGGTCAAACGGTGTATCCTGTTCATATTTACGAACAGCACGACGACTGTTGACGATTTGTTCGAAGGACGAAGCCAGAGGTTTATTCATAAATGCTGATTACACTGTCTTTATGTCAGTGCCAGCATTGTACTGCAGATGTTTCAGGTTATGGGAGGTATATGACACCCTCATGGATTTCGTGGGGAATTTTGTTGAGCTTTTCCCCCGGGCATGGGCCGGCAATGCATTCACCGCTGTGAATCAGAAAAAGGGCGCCATGGGTTGAGCATTGAATCAGCCTCTGTTCCGAATCCAGAAACTGGTCTTCTTGCCACTCCAGATTAATGCCAAGATGGGGGCAGCTGTTTTCATAAACGTAGACTTCATCATCCTGCCGAACCACAAAAACATGCCCTTTTTCATTGTGGAAACCTTTGCTGCCAGGGTTTGCCAGCTCATCAACAGCACAGAGTTTAATCATGATTCAGTCCGGTCTTTATTCTTTCAGGTCTGGAACGAGTGTAACGGGTATGTCGTTATCAGAAAAGAAGGGTCAGAATTCATAACGGGCTTTAGCGGAAAAGCTGTGAGACCGGTAATTCTTTTTCCAGTTAACGTTATAGCCAGTGTGGAATGCCCAGCTGTTGGTCAACTGTAGCCCCAGCCCCAGCCCCATATGCAGGCGCAGTTTATCCCGGTCAGGCCCGGTGACGATAAAAGAGTCCCCTCCGGCAAGATAAGTGGACTTAACAATCATACCGTCGGTACCAAAGTCGTAATACCCCATGAAAGCAAGCTCAGGCTTTATGACGCTACTGCGAAACCAGAAGTCGCCATTGAACTTCATGCCACCGCCCAGCTCCCAGGTATTGTAATCTTTGCTCTGGATTTTCTGTTCAAACCCACTGTCGCCTTTCTCTTCATAGTCCTGAGCCCTGATCAGGCCATAGTTAAATTCGGCCTGAGGAGAAATCGTCCAGCTGCCTATGCGCCAGCTGTTGCCGCCAATGACTCTGGCTCCCCACTGGTCAACCGTAAAATCGGCTTTTACACGGTAACCATCAACCACTTTTGTCATATCGTTTGCCGAGCTGCCCATGGACAACATGGTATCGAGAAAATAGCCCCGTCCATTCCAGCTGTTGTACCAGGTGGCCAGATAACCATAATTTTTGTTATTGCTAGTCTCATTGCCATCAACAGTACTGCGCACCAGTGAAACCGCCAGCCCCGTTCTGATTGCAGGCTCAAGCTCGGCATCGGCTCCAAGGGTTATGCCCCATGTCTGGCTTTCAAAGCCCGGCTCACCATCTACGTCGTCCTGTTTGCCACTGTTGTACAACATCTGCCCCCAGAGCGCCCCGTCAGAAAACTGGTCGCCATAGCTGATACCACGACGCAAGCCGTGTATCCGGTTGAACACGATATTGTGAGCCGTATTGGCAACAGCCTGAGACGCTTTCTGAACCTCTCCGGACACCCGGGGCTGAATCTGCCCGGCCAGCTGTTTAACGTCATAATCCGTTGCATTCAGTCTGGCAAAAACCTTGTTGCCTTTGGTCGCATCGGCATAGGTATCGGCACTGATAACATCTACCGCTTTACTAAACACTTCTGATGCCCTCGGGCTGGTGCCGGATTTCATGACTAACTGTTTGACATCGTTGGCATCTCTGGATTTCAGTTGAACCTGCAACTTTTTGTCACCATTGATGTCACTGTAGATCTCAGTGGCTTCCACCAGAAAGCTACCAGAATCGACCGTGACACGTCCGGCCACTGCACCATCAATACTGTTCGGGTCGACCACCGTCAGTGTTACACCGCTTTTAACCAGATTATATTCGGTGGTGGATGCAGGCTTGAACTGAATATTACTGCCCGTTCCCAAAGCATCTAATCGACCTGATACGGTCATCAGGGCATTGCCGTTGAATTCGTAAACCGGAATACCATTTTCTTCCACCACATTGCCCCTTTCGTCAAGCTTTTCCTGTTTTACAAGCTCAACCGTTATCTGGGCGGGCAACGTAAAGTTACCCGACATGGCGACTCCCTTGGTGATAGTACTGACAACCAGATGGTCAACGTTCTGTATCGTCTCACCTTCGAAACTGCCACCCCGGAATGCTACCCAGTCACTTTGATGCTGCGCACTGGCCAGAATGGTACCGGTCGTTTTGGAATTATTCCCTACCTGCTCAAACAGCATCGGCTTGTTGGAAGTGGTGAAATCCAGTGAAACATTGCCGGGGCTGGAAGCCGTGATAAAGCCATTATCCACATAAACCTTACCAATCAGATCCCCTTTAACCGTAATCACACCGCTGTCACTGTCACCCATCGCCTTAATCGTGCCACCGTCTTTGGCAATAATGGCGGCATCCTTTTCAGTCCGACCGGCAAGGCCACCCAGCTGAGCGCCATTGGCAACATAGATTGCACTCTTACCTGAAGCCATAGCTTCAATAGCACTTTTTCCACCAGCAGGGTTTTCTCCTGTTGCGACAACAAAATCAGTCATGGAATGGTCATTCAGATAGACTGCATGATCATCGTTGGATCTGGAGACACCACCGGCGAATGTCGCATAGCCGCCTGACAGAGTAGCAGGATCATTGACAGTACCAAGAGCCTCATAAGCCATTCCACTTGTTGGATTATGGGTGCCACTGATAAAAATACCCCCCTTGATATCCCCTTTGTTTTCATAGTTCCCGGTGTAAGTACCAGTGACCAGCAAAGCAGCCCCGTCTGGCATGCCCCCTCCTTTACCCGACAAGGTGCCGGTCGAAGAAACATGCAGCTTACCCGTTGCAGAACCCGCGATATTAATGGCTTGCCCCCGAGACGAACTCAAAGTGCCTTCAATGGTAAAAACAGAATCTGATTCGCTTTTTCCTGACCTGGAACCACCAATTTCTGCATTTTGATTCACATAAACCGCAGCAGTACCATCACCTGTTGTTTTCAGGGTACTGCCGGAACCAACCTCGATAGAATCGATATAGGAGTGATCATCCAAAAACACGGCATGGTCGTTCATAGCCTCGGTAACACCGCCGTTCAGGACGGTATAACTCCCCCGCAAACTTGCCCAGTTCCCTGTGTTGCCTTGGCTATAGTAAGCCTTACCAGTTTGATGAGTTGAACGGCCAGAGATAAAAACACCGCCCTGAATCGCACCTTCATTCGTCAGCGTACCTGCCAAACGGCCAGAGATAAAAACACCGTCCTGAATCGCACCTTCATTCGTCAGTGTACCTGCCAGAGTGCCGCTATTACTGACATAAATAGCTTCTGCAGGAGGAGATGATTGGTTATCGATGCTTCCCCCCTGCTTAATTCGAATACCTGCAGACTTTGCGTTGATGGTAATCATTGCATCGCCTTTTGATGCACTCCAGCTTCCATCAATGGTAATCACGCTGGAACTGTCAACTGTCAGCTTGTAAGGATCATCTCCCGTACCAAGGGTTACAGCCATGACAGACTGAGTAGCAGTCAGAAAAAAAACGGTGCTGAGCGCTGTGCAAACAAGTCCTTTTGCTTGCACAATCATTCCCTTAGACATTCCCACGTCCCTGTGTCCCTTGCGTGACCGGTTGAGGATAAAGGCATTTAGCCTTTATCCGGCATCTGCCTTTTTAATCGGTCTGCAGAACAGAAACCTTAGAAGGTCTTCTTAAAGCGGTTTTCACATGAAATAAAGCACACTGCCAATCACTACCCCGCTGACCAGCAAGTGCATAATACAGAACCCCATTATGTCCCTTGCCTGTAGTCCGGCAACAGCTAATGCAGGCAATGCCCAGAAGGGCTGAATCATATTGGTCCAGGCATCCCCCCAGGCAATGGCCATGGCGGCTTTAGCGGGTTCTACCCCCAGTTCCAGCGCCGCAGGAATCATAATGGGTGCCTGCACCGCCCACTGTCCGCCACCAGAAGGAATAAACAGGTTTAACAGGCCAGCACTGAGAAACGTCAGCAAGGCAAAGGAGTCTACGGAAGAAATGCTCACAAAGAAGTGGGTGATCGAAGCTCCAAGACCGGAGGACATCATCATCCCCATGATGCCTGCATACAATGGGAACTGAATGATAATGCCGCCAGCCCCTTTGACACTCTGGCTGACCGCGTCCAGAAAACGCCCAACATGACCATGCAGCAGCAGACCAAGCATCAGAAACAGAAAGTTCACACTGTTCAGGCTCAGGGTTGCCCCCGGCCCGGTGAAATAAATCAACAGGTAAGCCAGCCCCATTAATGCAGGTAACAGCACCAGCAGACGACTGTGTTCAAGCTGACGGGCTGGCGTATCGACAGGCTCAAACTCTGTTATAGGGGCATCCTTCAGCAATTCGGGATCGACGGTGACAGTATGATCCAGATGCGCCATCATCCAGCGGTTCAGCAGTGGCATGACCACCAGCAGAACCCCAAGAATCACCAGATTAAAGAGAGCGAACAATGTTTCAGAGGTAGGAACCACGCCCATGACATTCGCCATAAAATGATTTTCAGTGGCAATGGTAAGAGGTACTGAACCTGACAAACCGCCATGCCAGATCAGGAACCCACTGTAAGCGCTGGCAATCAGTAGCCGGTAATCAATATCCGGACGATGTCTGGCGACATGGCGGGCAAACAGCGCACCGGTGATTAACCCAAACCCCCAGTTAATCCAGCAGGCAATAAATGACAGAAGCGTGACCAGAACAATGCCCTGCCCCGGCGTTTTAGCCAGCCTGGACAGAGTTCGCAATAACCAGTGAACAGGAGGGGCAATAGCCAGAACATAACCAGTCACCAGAATCAGTACCATCTGCATGGTAAAGGGAATCAGTTTCCAGAAAGAGTCTCCCCAGTACCGAACCATTTCCACAGAGGTGGTGTCGGTGGTCATGACTCCGAGACCATAAGTCACCAGCGTCAGTAGCAAAGCCAGAACAAAGGGATCTGGCAGATACCGTCGCATCAGATGATCAAAAAATACAGTTAACCGCTTCACAGCGTGCCTCATATTGTTATTGTTGCTTTCAAACTATCGCTTCATTCAGCTTTGCGTTGTCTACAAACGACCGGATTCAACATCCCGGAAAAAGCCCACTAACGCACGGCGATAATTCTCCGGGTCATCCCACATACAACAGTGACTGCCGTTATCACAGATCACCACCCGACTGTGAGGAATAACTGATGCCATCTGCTTCTGGTCATCCGGAGACATGGTGTCGTAGCGGCCTGCCAGCACCAGTGTAGCCGTTCGGATTTCAGCTAGCTCATCCCAGCGGTTCCACCCCAGCAGATTGCCAGTGAAAACGAATTCATTATTGCCCTGCATGGCGTTGTAAACCTTGTGGTTCAAATGTTCGAATGCCCGGTTCAGGGCATCGGGCCATTCTGGCAGGCGGCAGATATGTCGGCGGTACAGATGTTCATCCAGAAGGTTCTGGTACTCTTCATTGTCAAGGTCATCTCTGTCTTCAAACCCTTTCAGTCGCTCAATGACCGGGGCAGGTAAATGTTCCCTGAGATGGTTAATATGAGTGACATAAGACTGAATGCTGCCTGTAATACCGCTCAGCACCAGCCCTTTCAAATGAGTCTGGTATTTCAGGGCATACTCAATCGCAAATAACCCACCACAGGAATGGCCGAACAGGTAGAAGTCATCCAGATCCAGAGCTTTGCGAACCTGCTCAATTTCATCAACAAAGCGATCCAGCTGCCAGAGCGAGTCATCATCGGGCTGGTCAGAACACCAGGAACCCAGCTGGTCATAAAAAATGACCTCAATGCCTGCCGGAACCAGATACTCCTCCAGACACTCCAGATATTCATGGGTACTCCCCGGACCACCATGTAATGTCAGTACTTTAACAGCACCACTGCCGACCCTGAGCGTCCATACCTTGTAGCCATTATCCAGTTCAATCCATTGCACGCCAGGCGCGCTGTGCTTGTTTTGCCTGGTTTTGAAAAGAGCGGTCATGGAAAATCGCTACCCCATGGAAGGTTTTCAGTACGGCTTCAGTTTAGGTGCTTTTTGGGTATCGTCACATCAAACGGCAGCCCCTGACGAAGAACAATCTGGCTGAAGTAGATATTAATAGCCTGTGACGTTGTGATGCCCAGCTCTTTCAGAACCGTCTCAGCCTCTTCTTTGAGGGTTTCATCAATACGGGCGCGTACGGTGGTTTCTTTAGCCATTATGCTTTCTCGTTTATGGGAAAACTTTCATGAAAGCATAAAAAAGCCTGACACATCTTGCGACATATCAGGCTTGAAGGATAAAGAACGGTTTGTGGGGGGGCTATAAATCAGCCAAAGGTTGGCAGCATTCCCATCATATTGACGACTTCCAGAACCAGTACCGTCAGACCAAAGCCGAACACCAGGGCAATTCTTGGCTTACCGCCCGATACCTGAAACTCATCACGTTCTGAACGACCTTTAACCGCCATCAGAACCGGAGACAGCACACTGAATGTCACAGCACCTATACCCGCAAAACCGATGGCTGCAATAAAGCCATTTGGCAGCATCACGCCCAGAACCGTCGGAGGAATAAAGGTCACTGCTGCAGTTTTCAGTCGTCCCGGCAGGTCGTTGCTGAAACCAAAGAAATCAGCAATGTAGTCAAACAACCCCATGGATACACCCAGGAAAGAGGTTGAGACAGCCAGATGTGAGAACAGCTGCAGCATCTTGGAAGTACTCATGTTCAGTCCGGTCTGTTCCAGAGCCAGAACCAGATCACCAATGTTACCGCCAGAAGCAATAATCGCCGGGAACTGATCACGGGACAGGTTACCCAGAATCACCAGCTGCCATACCAGGTAAAAGACCAGTGTCAGCACTGAGCCGATCAGGATAGCTGATTTCAGACTCTTGCTGTCACGCTTCATGTAGCTCGTCAGGCTGGGTACACAGGTTTGAAAACCATAGCTGACCGCAATAAAGGAGATCATGCTCAGGGCAAACGGGCTGGTTTCAGACAGAGGCAGACCGTTGAACAGGTTGTCGGTGCTGACACTGCCCATCAGGCCACCACTGAACCCCAGAAAAGCAATCACCATGGCTCCGAGCATAACGGTTGTGGCTTTATCCACTGCCATAGGGCCAAACACCACGATGGAACCCAGAACCAGTGCAAACAGAGTGCCTGCCAGTTCTGAGCCGATGCTGATGCCAGCCACTGACTGCAGCGTGTGTGCAATGATCGAGCTGCCACCTGAAATGTAGGCATAGGTCAGAATGTAACAGACAAAGCCCACCGCCAGACCATTGACCAGACGCCCGGCATTGCCCAGTGTTGCCTGAGCCATGGTGTCAAAGCTGGCCCCTTCCCGGTGGCGAAGGTTAGCTTCCAGCAAATACAGCCCGGCGCTATACATGCAATACCAACCGATCAGAAGCAACACCAGAGACCAGCCAAACCAAGCGCCGCTGGCAATCACAGGCAGGGAAAACATTCCTGCACCGATACTGGTTCCGGCAACGATCAATGCTCCCCCGAGCACAGACGCACCGCGCTTCTGACCCCGGGCTTCCACGCCCGTCAGTACTGCTTCACTCATTCGTTTATTCCAAACTGCTTGATAAGGAATTGTTTATCCGCTTCTTCCAGCGACTTAAGATTGTTCGACCCTCTGGTAATCGTGGCAATGCTGACCCCCAATCCGGCAGCGACCTCTCGCTGGGACTGCTTACCGTCTAACAGGGCCTTCAGAATCGACAAACGGGACGCAATAGAATCCCGCTCTTCAGGCGCCAGCAAGATCATTAACAGCTTTTCCAGATCCCCGGCGTTACTCTGCTTATGCAATAGTTCTGTAAGCTGATTCCACTGGTTGTTGGGCATTGCTTGAATCCAAAAAATCGTACTACTGTAACAGTACACCAGTACACTATTTATTCTGATCGTGTTTTGTACTTAAACCGCATAAGCGTCTCTATGAGTACGCCCTTGTCGATTAGTGGTAAACTGGAAGGAATTTTATATTCTCTAATGCTCGCTTTCCCGGAGGACTCAGCTTAATGGGCTCACGCCATCAAACCCATTCAGTTAAGGTTGGACATATCACCATAGGCGGTGATGCCCCTGTGGTCGTTCAGTCCATGACCGATACGGACACCGCCGATGTTGAAAAGACCGTGGCCCAGATTAAGCTGCTGGCAGACGCTGGCTCGGAAATTGTCCGGGTAACGGTCAACACCGAAGAAGCAGCCGCCGCAGTGCCTGAAATCTATCGCCAGCTGCGTGCCGATGGTTACCATGTGCCGATTGTCGGTGACTTCCATTACAACGGTCACCTGCTGCTGACCAAATACGACGAAACCGCCCGGCTGCTGGACAAATACCGTATCAATCCCGGTAACGTTGGTTTTGGTAATAAGAAAGACGACCGTTTCAATGCCATGATTGATGTCGCCATCAAATACGACAAGCCTGTGCGTATTGGCGTGAACTGGGGCAGTCTGGATAAAGAGCTGTCTACCCGTTTGATGGATGAAAACGCCCGATCGGATAATCCGAAATCGTCCCAGGAAATTCTGCATGAAGCGCTGGTTCTGTCTGCCATCACCAGTGCCGATGCGGCGGTTGAGCACGGCCTTGGGAAGGACAAAATTGTTATCTCCTGCAAGGTGTCCCGTGTGCAGGACCTGATCAGCGTTTACCAGATGCTCGCCGACCGCTGCCAGTACGCCCTGCACCTGGGGCTGACGGAAGCGGGTATGGGCAGTAAAGGCATCGTCGCATCCAGTATCGCCATGGGCATTCTGTTGCAACAGGGTATTGGTAACACCATCCGCACTTCACTGACCCCTGAACCCAATGGCAGTCGTGATCGTGAGGTTATTGTTTCCCAGCAGATTCTTCAGGCACTGGAAGTTCGCAGTTTTGCGCCAGAGGTCACTGCCTGCCCCGGCTGTGGTCGGACAACCAGCACCTTTTTCCGGGTACTGACCGATGAAGTGGATGCTTTCCTGCGTACCAAAATGGTGACCTGGAGGCACAAGCTGGTCGGTGTTGAAGATATGAAAGTCGCCGTCATGGGCTGTGTTGTAAACGGCCCCGGCGAGAGCAAACATGCCAATATTGGCATCAGTCTGCCAGGAACCGGAGAAGCACCTTCAGCGCCAGTGTTTGTAGACGGTAAAAAAGTGAAAACGCTTAAAGGCGAAAACATTGCTGACGAGTACAAGCAGATGATCGAAGACTATGTTCACAAGAACTATCCGCCCCGAAGTGACCTGATCGCTTCCAGTTAATTCAGCGCCCCGATACAGGAAGTCTTTCCCGGAAAAGCACAACCTGTGCTTTTCCGGCTGCCCTGCTGAACTGCTAGCCGCCAACACCATTAACTGCTTAACTTTATTATGAAAATTGCATTTTCATACAGGGACAGCACTATGGTTTTCAGGCGCACGGCTTCCAGCTCAGGGATTTCTGACCTTTCATCACCTCAGACCAAAGCACCTGAAAAAAAGCATGGAAGATTCCGCAGTTCCAGTGTTTCAACACAGGAAGGCATCTCTTACTTAAGCGCCAGCCCTCAGCTTCAGGTTCTCCCTACTGCTCTTTCTGAACGCACCGTTAAACATGTCACCACCGTTAAAGTCTGTGTCGGTCTGGCAAGGCTGCTGGCAGGCGTAAGTAGCAAAGCCCGGTCGTTTGTCGTTTCACGTTCGCAGGATCTGGTTCACACGCTCCTGCAGAGGAATGATCCGCAGGCCAGCCGTACTGCTCACCAGCTGATCGATAAACTGGCCAGACACCAGCAAGAGCAAAGTGAAGAGTTGGCAGACTGGCGCTGCAATGCTTACAGTCAGCTTGGTCAGCAATATGCCGAAGCAAACGACACAGAGAGCCTGACCCGTAGTACAGAGTCAATGGAAAAAGAACTGAAAAAATGCAGTTCGTCTCATAGCAGACTTGTTCGAATCAGCCTTGCCAATGCCTGTCAGACAATGGCTGAACAATATATGAGCCAGAAAACTCAGACGGGTAATGAAAAGGCAGCTCAATATGTTGCCAGTATCACCCGGTTCAGCTCAGACCCCAAAATAATGGAATGGCAAATACAGCGAGCAACAGATCTGCTGAAGCCGGTGAACAACACATCAACATCGGCGGTACGCAAATTTGCTGTCCAGTTTATGAAAGCTTTGGAAGACAACGCTGGAGAGAACCTTAAGATACGGCTGTTTCTTCAACCCTATAAAACCTGTATTGCTCCAACCGTGTTTGCCACAGAACACCTGTCAGCCGACAAACCTGTACAGCTACTGGCAGACAGCTCAATTGCTCCCAGAAAAATGGTTATCTATGGTCGTAACAGCCATCAGATGACTGACAGGATTGAAACGACCTGTCAAACAACCGGAAAGGTGCAATCATCTGATAATTCATACAAAGATATCTCATTTCACCCCGGTTTCACGACTGCGGTTATGGCCAGCGAACCCGTCAGTCAGAAAGAAGCCTCACTGGTTGCTCAGCAACAACTCAATAAAAGGTCGGGAGCTGGAGATATCACAAGTCTTCCGTCGTCTGGTACAGACTACACGATGTCTCAGCTTGGGCCTGACCAGGCGGATCGAATTCTGTTTTATACCGACATTCATACCCCTTGCACCGAGTCTGAGCAGTGGCAGAAAGACCTGCAGAACTTTGCCGTAATGCTTAACTGTGAGCCCGATGACAAACTGGTCCGCTGGAAAAGGGTTCGTTTCCTGATTAACAGTGACGGTATGACCAACCCTTCGGACATCAGGCTTCGCCGCCAGGGCATAATGGCTGATGTGAACAAACTGCTCAAACCCATGGGGCTGACCATGGATGAAAGTCATTTTGTGATGACTGCCGGGAACCCCGACGAGCTGCCTGAAGCTTATCAACAGGATCTTCAGGGGCAATTTCTCCCTGCCATTTCTGAACCGAACACTTAGTCGCCAGGCTGCAGCGTTAATGTATATCGGGTCTCCTGAGGTAAAAAAGGCGTCTTGCTGCCATTCACCCAATCCATATAGCCCAGCTTGTAAAAAGGCGATAATGGATGCCCGCTCTGACCTCCGGGCATGTGGAAAATGCCATCAGCCTCACGCCCTGGCGCAACAACGATCCGCTCAGAGACACCTGAAGATGGCTTCTGAGCCCTGGGAGTCCAGATATCCCCGCTTAACGGTACCGCAGGCATATTCAGCCACTGGCCAATAACTGGCAGGGCAGAACTGAGAGGATGGTTAATCTTAGCCGTATTACGCAGCCCCCAGTTTGCCTGAGCCAACCCGGATTCCCCGCCAAGGGTTTCAATGACGTCATCAATGGATTCCAGCAACAGTTCATTCCAGCTTTCATACTGAGGGCTGAGCCAGTGCATCGGACGCTCATCCAGTAACCGCCAGATCATTTCTTCTTCATGGTTTAACCGCTGCAACCAGCTGTCATCAATATCCGGGGAAGATTCTGACAGGGACAACTCTGACAGGGAAAAAAAGTAGCGCCCCAGCGATTGCAGTACTTTAAGCGTTACGCTGTCGTTAAACTCCCGGGCCAGGCGATAACCAACATCATCAACCGCTGCTTTACCAGACCATTCTGACAGATAGCGATAAAACGACTGTCGACCGCTATTATCCGCTCTTTCAGGTTCTGTTAAAGCATCCAGAGCTAACTGTCGCCAGCCATTCATATAAATGGCCCGATGATCCAGAGCAACCGCCAGCATGGCGTCTTCATCAGCCTGTTCAAGGCTCATCAGAGCATTTCGTATCTGCAATTGTCTGGGCCCGGGCGCGTAGCCACCATTACCCAGCTTTTTATAATTGTCACCGGAAGCAACCCGGGCATTGGCAGTCCATATCCGGTGAGACTCTAGGTTAGTCACTGCCGGGTATTCATCGGTTGTCAGCCACCGCGACCACTGTAAGTCTGCCTGATCCCACGGGAGGGGATACGTTGAATCCAGCTCAAGCCTTGATGGTATTCGACCTGCGATTGTCCAGCCTATGCTGCCGTGACGATCTCCTGCGGTAAAGTTCTGTGGAGGAATACCGCTGGTACTGGCAACGGTCATTGCCTGTCTGGCTGTTGTAGCCGTTTCCAGCCCTATCAGGTTGAGGTTTGTTGCGTTTGGGTTATGTGCCGTCCAGCGTAACGCGTATTGTTTATCCCCCGAAAGCGATTCAACAACCGGCCCCCACCGGGTGGACTGATAGTCAACAATGACTGGTTCCTGACCTTTTACAAGGATTGTTTCAGACCATTGATACAGAGACTCAAAGCCTTCATTCGTCTGATAAACATTGCCTTCTATATCCAGAGTAACCAGATCGACCCAGTCGCCATAACTGTTGGTGAAACTCCAGGCTACAGAGCCATTACTGCCAACAACAATGATCGGGGTTCCCGGCAGAGAAACACCGGTTATTCGAACATCAGGCTGATTGTTATCTGGATGAGGGTATCGAAACTGCGTCCGGTACCAGACATTAGGAACCCTGTGGCTCAGATGCATATCATTTTCGACAATAGCGCCACCATGATGGGTCAAAGCACCGGATACCGCCCAGTTGTTGCTACCAATGGCAGCCTCTTCAACCAATGTTCCCGTCAGGTTCTTATAGGTACTCTGTGGCTTGTCACGAAGGTTTACCTGCCCTGAATCTGGCAGGGCTGGTGCGGGAAGACTGTCTGCAACCAGGGGGGAATCCCAGCGTGTTGACAAAGGGGACAGAAATTCAACAACCTCTCTGGGAACAACCTGTTCCAGATACCCTTTGGCCTTGTCCAACCCTGCATCACCGTCGTTTAAGTCCAGATACATGCTGAATACTGTCAGAAAGGTATCTTCATTGGTCCAGGGCTGTGGCTCAACATTTAATAACCAGTATTCAAAGGGTTTGGAATCCAGATCCGTCAGGCCAGCATTAACACCTTTTGTGTAAGCATTAAGAATTTGCAGATGTTTGTCGGGCAGCAACGTTTCAGCCTGTTGAGCAACCAGTCTGAATCGATGCTTCCGTTGTCGTTTATCGTGTTCAAGTGCCACTGAGCCAACCAGCTCCGATAGCTCACCGGCAGAGTTTCGCCGTCCAAGATCCATCTGGAAAAAGCGCTCCTGAGCATGAAGATAACCTGTGGCAAAAGCAACATCGGTCCGATTATTGCCAATTATCGAGGGAACTCCATAGCTGTCACGTTCAATGGTGACAGGGAAATCAATCCCCTGTACCTGAACATTGCCGTCCAGTGTAGGGAGGCTGCCCCGCAGTGTATTAATCACCCACAAAAAAAGAATCAGCAGTAAAGAAAAGATGAACAAAAAAAATCGCATAAGCCACCTTTGTTTCAGCGACTTTGCCTTGAGTGACAGCTGCATTATAGAACCTGTTTTATTATTCTTTTTTAACAGGATAAACGTAGCACGACTGAGAGAGGGAAGTAAGGCGGTTCTGTTTTTACCGCCTGACTTCGAATCTGATTAAAAAATCACCTGGCTAAACTATCGTCTTTTTTTGCGGGAAGTTTTCTTGGCTTCTTTCCTGTCTTCTTCCTCTGCTTTCTGCGCCATCAAAACTTCCATCTCATGCTCAATAATATCGGGAGTTTCCAGACTCAGGCGACCAAGGCCACCACTGCGGAATTCATTCAGAAGAATTTCAGAGACTTTGTGAGTATCAGCAATGCCACCACGACGCATACAGTTACGGCGTTGTGCAATCACATCCATCAGCTCAATCTCATTGTCTGGCAGGTCATGAATCTGAAAGCGTTGTTTCAGAGCTTCCGGATAAGCTTTCAAAAAGTATTCAGCCGCAAAGTAGGCAATATCTTCGTACTCAATCACTGCATCTTTAATGGCACCGGAAATCGCCAGACGATAACCGCAGGCTTCCGGTTCCAGCTTGGGCCACAGAAAACCCGGAGTATCCAGCAGAATCATACCGTTCGGCAGCTTGATGCGTTGCTGCTGTTTGGTCACCGCCGGCACATTGCCGGTTTTGGCAATAATCCGGTTAGCCAGTGTATTGATCATGGTGGACTTGCCCACGTTGGGAATCCCCAGAATCATGGCTCGCAACGGCTTCAACTCCAGGTTGCGGTTTACCATACTTTCCGCCAGGGGCAGCAGGCCGCGCACTTTGTCTGGCTGGTTATTGGTGGTGGCAATAGCCTTTACACCTTTTTCCTTCTCCATGTGCTGCTGCCATTGCTGGGTCACCACCGGATCAGCCAGATCGCTTTTGTTAAGCACCTTGATATAAGGCGTATCTCCACGCAGGGATGGCACCAGTGGGTTTCCACTGCTGAAAGGAAGCCGGGCATCCAGAACTTCGATGATAAGATCAACTTCCGGAATAACCTTTTTGATCTCCTTTCGAGCCTTGTGCATATGCCCGGGAAACCAGTTAATCGCCATAATAAAACCCCTAATCTCGTGAAGGCGGTATTTTAATGGTTCGCTCCCAGAGTTCCAGTTTAATAGCCCAAAGATCGATCTATGGGTTCAGGTATGACACCCAGCTCAAACTGTTCAATGTAAGCGGCTATCTGCTCCATCGCCTTTTCCCTTGGGGTTGGCGCTGAAATATGGGGCGTAATTATCACCTGTTCGTACTGCCATAGGGGATGGTTCTCATCCAACGGCTCTTTTTCAAACACATCAAGAACCACTCCGCGCAAGTGTCTGGTATCCAGCAGATTCTGAACAGCCTCAAGGTCAATCACTGAACCCCGGCCACCATTGATCAGGACAGAATCTTCAGGCAACTGTGCCAGCGACTCGTGGTTAAGTAACCGGTAAGTTGACTCTGTTGCAGGCAGCAGGGAAACCAGCACTCTGGACTGCTTCAGCAGTTCACTCAGACCATCATTACCGGTAAAAGTTCTGACCCCCTCAATATCTTTGGGGCTTCGGCTCCAGCCACACACAGGAAAACCCAGCTCCCGAATATGAGTGGCTACGGCCTTACCAATAGTGCCGAGCCCTAATATACCCACTGTCCATTGAGACTTGTCCGCTATTTTAAAGCCTTTCCAGAGTCGTTTTTCCTGCTGTTGACGATAAACGTCAAAGTTACGGTAAAAGTGCATCACTCCATAAGCAACATACTCCGACATCAGCTTTTCCATACCGACACCACGCAGTTTATAAATAGGAAGCTCTTCTGGAAGCCCCTTCATATTAACCAGATGATCGACACCAACACCCTGATTAAAAACGGCTTTTAAAGCTGTCTGGTTCTCGAAAAATTCAATCGGTGGTTGCCAGATAACGCCATAGTCAGCTAACCATTCTGCTTCCTGATTTTCTTTCCACTGTCGAACATCGGCATCAGGAAAAGCTTTCCTGACAGCAGATTCCCACTTATCGCCTGTTTGCCTGTTATAAACGACTATCTTCACAACACGGTCTCCTTCAAAAACACTTATTCTGCGTTAACTGCACAAGAGGTTATTGATGGAGAACAATAGTTTGGAGTTAGAAATGATTACAGTCAGACAAACCATCATGGCTACGGGATAAATGTTTTATATTTAGCGATGCTTTTTTCTATTTTATTTTTGCACATAGAAAAAACCCTGACAGACTTCTCTATCAGGGTTTTCTAATAAGTGCCTGGCGATGACCTACTCTCACATGGCTCCGGGGTAAAAAGCCCCACACGACCGTCACGGATGGCGGGAGTGCAGAAAATGCACGACTGAAGGGATTCAGGAGGTAGGGCGAAGCAGGAAGCCAGAGCCGAGGAGCAATTTTCTGCCTACCATCGGTGATGTGTCGTTTGTTTTTTCCACACATAGCAAAAACCCTGACAGATTTCTCTATCAGGGTTCTCTAATAAGTGCCTGGCGATGACCTACTCTCACATGGGGAATCCCCACACTACCATCGGCGATGTGTCGTTTCACTTCCGAGTTCGGGATGGGATCGGGTGGTTCCAACACTCTATGGTCACCAGGCAAAACTGGTTTGAGTCTCTAGTGTCTAGAAGCTAGTTACTAGTTACTCTGGAATCTTCAACTTAAGCTGTATTTCTTGCTCTACACTCTCTAGTGCATGGCACCAAATCGCTTTGGCGTTATATGGTCAAGCCTCTCGAGTCATTAGTACTGGTTAGCTCAACGCCTCACAACGCTTACACACCCAGCCTATCAACGTCGTAGTCTTCAACGTCTCTTATGGAGGATCTAGTCCTCAGGGAAGTCTCATCTTGAAGGGGGCTTCCCGCTTAGATGCTTTCAGCGGTTATCCCGTCCGAACTTAGCTACCGGGCAATGCGTCTGGCGACACAACCCGAACACCAGTGGTTCGTCCACTCCGGTCCTCTCGTACTAGGAGCAGCTCTCCTCAAACTTCCAACGTCCACGGCAGATAGGGACCGAACTGTCTCACGACGTTCTAAACCCAGCTCGCGTACCACTTTAAATGGCGAACAGCCATACCCTTGGGACCGGCTTCAGCCCCAGGATGTGATGAGCCGACATCGAGGTGCCAAACACCGCCGTCGATGTGAACTCTTGGGCGGTATCAGCCTGTTATCCCCGGAGTACCTTTTATCCGTTGAGCGATGGCCCTTCCATTCAGAACCACCGGATCACTAAGACCTACTTTCGTACCTGCTCGACATGTACGTCTCGCAGTCAAGCTGGCTTGTGCCTTTACACTAACCGCACGATGTCCGACCGTGCTTAGCCAACCTTCGTGCTCCTCCGTTACTCTTTGGGAGGAGACCGCCCCAGTCAAACTACCCACCACACAATGTCCCCGATCCCGGTAAGGGACCTGGGTTAGAACCTCAATATTGCCAGGGTGGTATTTCAAGGTTGGCTCCATGCAGACTGGCGTCCACACTTCAAAGCCTCCCACCTATCCTACACAAGCAACATCAAGATCCACTGTGAAGCTGTAGTAAAGGTTCACGGGGTCTTTCCGTCTAGCCGCGGATACACTGCATCTTAACAGCGATTTCAATTTCACTGAGTCTTGGGTGGAGACAGCGTGGCCATCGTTACGCCATTCGTGCAGGTCGGAACTTACCCGACAAGGAATTTCGCTACCTTAGGACCGTTATAGTTACGGCCGCCGTTTACCGGGGCTTCGATCAAGAGCTTCGCCTAAGCTAACCCCATCAATTAACCTTCCGGCACCGGGCAGGCGTCACACCGTATACGTCCACTTACGTGTTAGCACAGTGCTGTGTTTTTAATAAACAGTCGCAGCCACCTGGTATCTTCGACCAGCCGGTGCTTACGGGGCAAGCCCTTCACACCAGCCGGCGCACCTTCTCCCGAAGTTACGGTGCCATTTTGCCTAGTTCCTTCACCCAAGTTCTCTCAAGCGCCTTGGTATTCTCTACCTGACCACCTGTGTCGGTTTGGGGTACGGTCCCTTTTGACCTGAAGCTTAGAAGTTTTTCCTGGAAGCATGGCATCAACCACTTCCCGGCCGTAGCCGGTTCGTCATCAGTTCTCGGCTTTGTGGGTCCGGATTTGCCTGAACCCACAGCCTACGACCTTAAACACGGATAACCATCACCGTGCTGGCCTAGCCTTCTCCGTCACTCCGTCGCAGTCAAAAGGGGTACAGGAATATTAACCTGTTTCCCATCGATTACGTCTTTCGACCTCACCTTAGGGGCCGACTCACCCTGCGCCGATTAGCGTTGCGCAGGAACCCTTGGTCTTCCGGCGAGGGAGGATCTCACTCCCTTTATCGTTACTCATGTCAGCATTCGCACTTGTGATACGTCCAGCATGCCTCCCGGCACACCTTCAACCGCTTACACAACGCTCCTCTACCGCTCAATGTAAAACATTGAACCCGTAGCTTCGGTGAATAGTTTGAGCCCCGTTAAATCTTCCGCGCGAGCCGACTCGACCAGTGAGCTATTACGCTTTCTTTAAAGGGTGGCTGCTTCTAAGCCAACCTCCTGGCTGTCTGGGCCTTCTCACATCGTTTCCCACTTAACTATTACTTTGGGACCTTAGCTGACGGTCTGGGTTGTTTCCCTTTCCACGACGGACGTTAGCACCCGCCGTGTGTCTCCCTTGATTGCACTCATCGGTATTCGGAGTTTGCATGGGGTTGGTAAGTCGGGATGACCCCCTAGCCCAAACAGTGCTCTACCCCCGATGGTGAGACAAGAGGCGCTACCTAAATAGCTTTCGAGGAGAACCAGCTATCTCCGGGCTTGATTAGCCTTTCACTCCTATCCACAAGTCATCCCCTGGCTTTTCAACGACAGTGGGTTCGGTCCTCCAATCAGTGTTACCTGATCTTCAACCTGCTCATGGATAGATCGCCCGGTTTCGGGTCTATTCCCAGCGACTATGGCGCCCTATTAAGACTCGCTTTCGCTACGGCTACCCTATTCGGTTAACCTTGCCACTGAAAATAAGTCGCTGACCCATTATACAAAAGGTACGCAGTCACCTAACAAAGTAGGCTCCCACTGCTTGTACGTACACGG
>NZ_JBEWTB010000002.1:2312500-2357500 GCF_040549045.1 Endozoicomonas sp. NE40
TAACGAGTATGTTCGCTTGCTTGATCAGCATTTTAAATCATTTCAAAGTCCGCTCTTAGAAAAGAACTCGCTTTGTTGACTGATGCAATCGCACAAGCGCCCACACGAATTGTCTGATAATTTGTTAAAGAACAGGTTCAAACCAGAGTGTTTGAACCGCTGAATCGCTCTGCTCAGTGAGCCAGTGCCGATCAGCAAGGCCGCCTATCTTACCGTGGCGGCTTTCGTTGTCAAGCGATCATTTTTCGTAGAGAAGAAAGATGCTGTCGAACTCGCTAACCGTTCAATGTTTGCCGAAGCAGTTGTTGAACTCTTGGTCAGCGGCGGTGCATTCTAGCGAATCCGTTTTTGATGTCAACCACTTAATGTTTAAGAGGAAAATCAAATTATGGGTTCGTGACTGAAACTTCAGATGGGCTTCGTTCGAAGCGGCTTTGGAAGTGATGTCCCGATCAGTGGAGGCGTAGTATACGCAGAAATTACCCTATGGCAAGCAGTAATTGAAAATTAATCGCGCCTTATCGCACCGGAAGAAAGCACTCTGAAAAATGGAGTTTCTACATCTATATAGGAAGGGCGCTTCAATACTCTCAGGCTCTATGGAAATCGAATGAGACAACATCTGCAATCGCTTTCTTTCCGAGCATCAGCATCAAAAGTCGATCTATTCCAATAGCAACTCCAGCACAGTCTGGTAATCCATGCTCCAAAGCAGCAATCAGATTCTGATCGTAAGGATAAACGGGATATCCCTGAGCCTGCCGTTTGTCCTGCTCGTTCATGAAGCGGGCTTTCTGCTCCATGGCATCGGTAAGCTCGTGGTAACCGTTGGCCAGCTCGACACCATTAATAAACAACTCAAACCGGGCTGCCACCTCATGCCCTTCTTTATCTTTGTGAATTCGGGCTAGTGCTGACATGCTGGCAGGGTAGTCATAGACATAAACGCCAGCCAGAGATTCTGGAGAGTCTTTCCCAAGACCGGGTTCGATAACGGTAGAAAACAGCAGGTCAAGGCAGTCATTCCGCTCCAGATCGTTTAACTGGGCATCCACATAGCGATGAACCAGCTTTGTCAGATCACTTAGAGTTGCTGTATGAGGGTTTATTCCAAGATGCTGGCTGAATACTTCACGGTAACTTACCCGGTTAACTTCCACAAATGCAGAGACAGAACCAAGTAAGGCTGTTATATCGTCCATTAGAGTCTGCTGATCCATCCCAACCCGATAATACTCAAGCATGGTGAATTCAGGATTGTGTCGCCCTCCAGCTTCACCGTTGCGAAATACCCTGCCCAGGGAGTAAATATCGCCACTGCCTGCAGCCAGCAGCCTTTTCATCGCAAACTCTGGCGAGGTATGCAGATAGCAAACCTTTTGCTGCCCCTCTCCCAGAGGTTTGTACTGAACCTGAAAGCTATCAATAAATACATCAACGGTTGCTGCACCTGAAAGCATTGGAGTTTCGACTTCCAGAACTGACTGGCTGTCAAAGTACTGCCGTATACCTTTAAGTAGCTCTGCTCTTCTGCGCAGCGTCACCAATGAAGCGGAGGGTTGCCAGTTATCGCCGATCATCGGCTTATTACTCCTGTTTTTGAATCATATATAGGGTTCATTTCTATACTGAAAAAGCAATTGATTGTAACAAGGAAGTGAATATGACGTTGTTCAAGAAAATCCCGGCGATTCTGGCAATAAGCCTGATGCCCACATTAGCCATTGCCTGCCCTTACTCTAAACCCAACAGCCCTCAGGCACCTGCCGCATGCTCTATTCCCGATGGAGTCTATGAGTTGAGCGGCAGACTCTCAACCGCCTCCAATTATACGCTGTTGGTCTTTGTCAAGAATGCGTCTGCGAGGATGCTCATTAAAGATAAAGCTGGAAACAGAGACTTTATAGTTACTGCTAAACGTCCCAAGCGTGACTCTCGTCATGGCAAAAGAGGCATGAAGCCAGATGCACATGGACACCATCATAGAGACCATAAAGGCAAGCATCGTCGTCCCGGAGGACCACATAAAGGGCATGGAAAGAAACCCGAAAGAATAGCTATCTGTCAGGGAAATCAGATTAATATCTGTTTCGGCCCTGAATCTAAAAAGGCGGCAGCTACTCCCAAAGGACTGACAGGAGGCATGCAGCTGACTCACACCAATGGCCAGTTATCTGGATCAATCACCCTGAATGGCAGCCTTAACGGAAAAAATGCTGTTCAGCTGATCAGACAAAGTCGTTAAAAAACCTGCATTGAGTCAGAACAACAGAAAAGGGGAAGCCATTTACAGTTTCCCCTTTTTATATGGAAATGCAATTTTCACCGCCAGAAGGTGATGAAAACTGCATTTCCTCGCTCATGGCTGTTTATATGAAGCAACAATGCTTACTTCACACGACCTACGTACTCACCAGTACGGGTGTCGATCTTCAGCACTTCACCTTCAACAATGAACAGTGGCACCTTAACGGTTGCGCCAGTAGACAGCTTGGCTGGTTTGGAACCACCCTGGGCAGTATCACCTTTCAGGCCCGGGTCAGTTTCTACAACTTGCAGCTCAACAAAGTTAGGAGCAGATACGGACAGTGGGGAGCCGTTGTACAGCGTTACACTGTATACTTCCTGTTCCTTCAGCCAGTCGATGGTGTCACCCACCGCCGCTTTGCTGGCAGCGTGCTGCTCGTAAGAACCATCTGTCATCATGAAGTGCCAGAATTCACCGTCGGTGTACAGGTACTCCATGTCATAGTCCATTACGTCAGCCGCTTCGATGCTTTCGCCAGACTTGAAGGTGCGTTCCCAAACCCGGTTAGTCATCAGGTTACGGAACTTAACGCGGTTAAAGGCCTGGCCTTTACCGGGTTTAACAAACTCGTTCTCGATCATGACGCATGGGTCACCTTCGAGCATTACTTTAAGTCCTGAACGAAACTCGTTGGTACTATAACTAGCCATCAGTCGCTACCAGTGAATACAAAAACCTCTATGATAACCCGTTCCGCACCCGGTGTGCATACCGGCAACCAACAGACTGTGTCTGACAGCTGGCAAATGCAGTTGGCAAACTGTGTTACTCAACCAGAAGAACTGCTGGAAATTCTGGGTCTGGACCCGTCCTTTTTACCTGCAGCTATCAGTGCCAGCAAAACGTTTGCCATGCGGATTCCACGTTCATATATAGCACGTATGGAGTACAGCAACCCGAATGACCCACTGTTAAAGCAGGTGTTGCCTCTGGAACAGGAACTTCGGGAGGTTGCAGGCTTTGGAATCGACCCACTGGGCGAAAAGGATAAAAATCCAACCGAAGGGGTTATCCATAAATACCATGGGCGTTTATTGCTGATCACCAGTGGTGCCTGTGCTGTCAATTGCCGGTTTTGCTTTCGCCGGCACTTTCCGTATCAGGACAATCAGCTGAGCGGCCGTCATCTTGAAGAAGCCCTGAACTATATAAAGAATGACGATTCTATCCGGGAAGTTATCCTGTCCGGCGGTGATCCTCTCGCAGCCAGTGACCGCCGTTTACAGCAGTTAACTGAAGCACTGGCAGACATTCCGCATGTTAAGGTGCTGCGAATCCACTCCCGCCTGCCTATTGTTCTGCCCGACCGGGTTACCGATGACATGCTGGACTGGCTTGGCTCAACTCGATTAAAGACCGTTATTGTATTGCACTGCAATCACGCTAATGAGATCAATGGCAATGTCAGAGCGGCCATTGCCCGACTGAAACAAACCGGTGCTACCGTGTTGAACCAGGCGGTTCTCCTGAGAAATGTTAATGATAGCGTCGATGCACTGGTTGAACTGAGCGAAACACTGTTCGATGCTGGCGCTATGCCCTACTACCTGCACCTGCTCGATAAAGTACAGGGGGCTGCGCATTTTGATATTTCCAGAGAATCGGCTCAAGACCTGGTCAGGGGTATGATGCAGCGCTGTTCCGGCTATCTTGTTCCCAAGCTGGTTCAGGAGATTGCCGGGAAAACCAGCAAAACTATCATTCCACTGAGTGAATGAATTACGTTCCCTTCAGTCAGAAGCTGAGTCTTCTGCCTTGCTGGTCACTCCGGGGCTTTTGTGACAGCTTCGTCAGGCTCCGGAAAAGCAAAGTTGGCAGGATCTAGTTTGATACTGGAGAAAAACGCTGCCACGCGGTTTTGATGATCATATACCCCCAATAAAGGTTCATCAGGTTAAGAGCCATGCCGCCCGCAACGATTACATTAGATAATATGGGGTTTTTATTATATTCCTCTTTATTCAGGTAGGTGTCTTTGATGAACCTGTAAGATTCATAGGGAATAACGACAAGGCGGCTGCCAAAGAAAGCCAGAGTAAAAGGAATAAAGAACCCCAGTGGACGCTTGCTTCCTTTAGCTAAATAACGCTCTTTGTAGAGTACTCCGGCACTGTAGAAGACCTGTGAAGATTCGACGACCATACCAAAAATCGCTAGCCTTAACTTGCCTGTGTAGTGAGATACTGTGCTACCAGCAAAGATGATGAATCCGTGAAGCACAAATATATTTTCCTTTTCGTACCATGAAAACAGCATTTCATAGGCTGAATAAGCGTATATAACAAGAGGGAGCAGGTTTTCAGCATTATTCTCAAAGGACGGAGGTGCCGCTACGACTTCAGACAGTGTCTGGTTCCCGGTCGAATACAGGTAGACACTTGCAGGCCCCGTAGCAAGAGCGTTGAAAAGTGGTGAAACACGAGAGTTGCCGGACACAATCCGGGTCGCGACAAAAAAACAAAACAATGCAGAAGCTAAAAGCTGCTGTTGCCGATACAGTGCGGAGTCCCTGGCCTCGCTGTCCATAACGTTATCCGCCTGCTCGCCTGTTAACAGCTTCGGTAACAACAGGCAGACAGGCTGACCAGAGTCGGTACAGCCATCCATCGTCCCCGGATGCGTACAGTCCACCACAGAAATGGAGCCGTCATAAAATAACTGGCTACCGACTTCATTCTGACTTTCCGGGACGTTATCCAGATTGCGTTCTGCCTGCAGTTGTAACGGACAACATACAGGGAAAAAATGTTCTGATTCTAAAGTGCTATTGTTTGCCCAGACGAGACAGTCGAAGTAAAACAAACAAATAAACAACGCTAAATCGATAATGTATTTTTTCATGATGCACTGGAGTAGCTTCGTTTCACCGTAAATTCAGCTCCTGACGGTTGAACTGACTTTCATCTGGTTGGTTGCCGACACCCTGAGCGCTATGATGGCTATTCCTAACCTCATTGCACTGGGTCTTCTGAGCCCTGTTGTATTTAAGCTGGTTAAGGAATATAAGGAAAGATCAAAAGCGACGCCACATCCTGTTGCGAAATAATTTAGCTGACTGATAAAGGGCTGCCATGTGGTAGCCCTATTCAGTTAAGGCACTTTCACTTATGTTGAGATCCAACCTCTGAATGACCAAACTATTCAGGCCACAAATCTGTGCTTAAGTATTTGAGTCCAGAATCACAAAGCAAAACCGCAATAGTTTTTCCAGCATGGGTTGTTTGCAATAAATTAATCGCTGCGGCTACATTGGCACCTGCGCTAAACCCGGCAAACAATCCTTCTTTTTGAGCCAGTTGGCGTGTCCAATAGATCGCATCTTCATCGGATACTTTAATGAACCCATCAATATTTTTAGTATCAATTAACGTTAACTGAGGCATTGAATAACCCCCTCCCTGGATACGGTGGTTGGGATTGGTTACTTTTTCTCCTTTCAGGACCGCGGCACTGGAGGGCTCAACAATAAAGCAGTTGATGGCTGGATTTGTTTCTTTGAAGAACTTGCTACACCCTGCAAAAGTGCCACCAGAACCTACGAAATCACAAAATGCATCTATTGCCCCTGCTTGTCTCAGGATTTCGGGGCCAGTATTGATGTAGTGAGCACGCCAGCTGCCTTCCAGTTTAAACTGGTCTGCGCGAAAAGCACCTCGCTCTTCAATGAGTTCAATAACACGTTTATTAACTAATTCAAGGTCAGCACCAGAAACTTGGCCAGGTGTAGATTCCGGGCATTGATCCACTAAAATAACTTCTGCTCCAAGTGCTTTCATCATACGCGCTCTTTCAATAGAGTTGCCTCGCGACATAACTGCAATAAAGGGATAGTTTTTTGCTGCACAGACAATAGCCAAGCCTGTGCCTGTGTTACCGCTAGTCAATTCAATAACAGGCTGGCGTGGTTGCAACACACCATTATTTTCAGCATCTTCTATGATCTGCCTGGCAATTCGGTCTTTTTTAGAATAGCCGGGATTAAGAAATTCAAGTTTGGCAACAATACGGCCATTATAATTTTGTGTAAGTCGACTGAGTTCAACGAGTGGAGTGTTGCCAATTGTTTCAATCGCGGATGAAAGTAAATGAGTTTCGCGGCTCATATCAGGACTCTCTTCTATTGTTAGTCGTTGTTAGAGAACAAGTATGGTAAATAGATAGCGTCTTTGCATTAGCGCCCAAGGAAACGTCATTTGACGTCCTAATCAGAACGTAGCTCAAGCCGATAGTAGAAAAACAATCCCTAAGAGCCAGACACAATGCCTGACGCAAGGATAGGTTCTACACAAATAAGCCCGATCTCCAGGGATAATGCTCCGGATAAAACACAGGCTCCGGATGCCACGGGCAAACTTGGACGCTTCAAAGTTGCCAAGCTGAAGCTTTCCGAAGGTGGTTTTTTAAATCGAATATCTAATTTATTCTCAAAAAAAACACCAAGCACACCGCTGGGCAACAGAAAGATTACCAAAACTCCTGTTGAGCCAAAGCTCATGCAGCCCGGCAGCAAAAATAAAAAAACAGCCCGGGCCGCTGCGAACCCGGTTAAACAGAATTCATCGGCTCGCAACAAGGCAGATACAACCCTTCATGCCCTAAAAAACCAACCCGGTGTTAGTGACAGCTTCAAAACCCTCGACAAGGTCCTTATGACCGTGGTTAAAACTAAAGCGGACATGCAGGCTCACCCCCGTAATTCCAGAGAAAGAAGGGAAGCAAGCCTGGAACTGCAACTGGCCCAGAAGGAATTGAAACAGGCAGTTAATGAGTTCAATAGCAAGAGCAGTGCCGCAGGACTGGAACCACTCAATACTTATGACCTTGAACTGGCTATGCTCAATGGGCATATTGAGGGCTTTGATGGAGACAAAGCAAACCTTGAGAAATACCAGTCCATCAAAAAAGCTCTCTCATGACTCGCTCTGACGCCATCATTTGTTAAAAAGACAAGCCTGCTTACGCAAACAGACTTTCTTTCAAATTGAAGAAAAACAATTTAACGGTATCAACCAACCGATCAAACAAGCCACCCTGTTCAATCGCTCTGGCGGACACCAGGTCAACCTCTTTTACGGTTTTGTCATCCAGTATCCAGCGATACGGTACCCAGAGCCTGCCCTGCTTCAATAGGTGCCTTGATCGGCGTTTCAACACTGTATTCAACATCCAGCTTCTTTGCTGCGCCTCGTGGCAAGACGGTGAAGATATCTTCAGCAACGGTCAGCTCAACCATGTCGTCTTTACCCATCCACAGTTTTTCTGTCATCAGGGCTTCACCGATTTTTACTTGTTCAGTGCTTTCAAAGAAGCGAAACCATAGGTCAGCAGTTTGCGGCTTTCTTCCAGACGTACCCGCTGGCTTGGCGTACCCATCACCACAGAAATCAGGCGCATATCGCCCTGAACCGCAGAACTTACCAGACTGAACCATAATGCCACGGCTCAGGTTTGCAACACTGATTTCGTCACTCGGTTCGATAAACATTTTGGAGGAGTCCGGAAAGTTCCTAGGCCAGGCGGTCTGCCTGATGGTGACCGTGTCATCAAACGCCAGACGTCCATTATTAATCTCCTGACCAATAACGTAAGCGGTCATCATTTTGGTCAGGCTGGCGGGAGCCAGTTCTTCATCCGGATTGCTGGAGGCAATGATTTCTCCGGATTCATAATCCATTAACACATATCCCTTGGCATTAATGGCCGGGGCATCGGGAATCATGGAAACCAATGCCAGTGCATTGCCAGATGCCAGTGTAAAAATGGTTGCCGTTGCGCCAACAAGTTTTTTTACTGAAGCTAGTTGTGAAACAGCAAATTGTCATACGGCAGCACCGAAAAACCCTCTCAGGCCGATAAATCCGGTAAGTGTCCGTAAAACCATCAGAAAGTGCCTGAAACCAGTTTTTACCACCAAAGGTGACAAAAATTGGTTTCCCCGCTCACGGCTGTTTATGATGAATAAATACCTGAACGTTTTTCAGTCGACAAAATCAGGACTTTTTCCATGGACACGCAGATTGAAAGGACTCAGCTGCAGGTACCAGAACGCAATCTTAAGACGCTGACTTTTTGTAGTGCGGATGCACAATCATTAAATCAATGGCTTCAGGCATTGCCGAGAACGAACCTGCCGGATTGTGCCAAAAAACTGGGTTTTGCTCTCAAGGAACTGGCAAAACTCAATATGACGTCAAAAGAGCTATTCGGACTGGTTGAGCTGATCAGGCCCGTTGTTTATTTCATCACCCACCAGATAAATCGCAACGAACTGACTGAGGGCATTGTCCACAGTGAACAGCAGATCTCCCTGTTGGGAAAATGCCAGCAACTGCATTTACTGCTATTCAGCTGTTACAAGTCGGTTGTCGACATTCATATCAAAAACAGTGACGACAGCGCTCTGATGGCAGCGCCAGTACACCGGGCAATAGCTGAAAGCCACAGCCTTCTTCTGCTCATGCAGGAGCATTACCGGGAGATGCCTGCAACAGTGTGGCTGGATACTCACAAGCTGGTTCACATTGCCGGGGAAAACGACATGCTGCAATGCAGCTTTGATGACCCGCTGACGGCCAAGGCTCGTGAACTGACGATTATTGATCAATATAAGCGAATGCTTCTTCTAAGCCATTGCCGTTCTAATCAGTTACATCAATCAGAGATTCGTCAGGTCAATAAAGCCCTGTGCTTATGGGCGCCCCATGGCAGACTTCTCGACCAGCCGGACCAGAATTGCTGGTTTATGGTGAATACGCTATCCGATGAAGGTCTGCACCACACATTAACCGAAACCAGTAATGAACATCCGGGACTAAAAGGTATGGATACCCGGGTTCTCAGTGCTCACCTGAAAAAAGTGGCCAGTTCAATTGACGAAAACAAACCGGCTACTTTGTCAAAGAACCTGGTTCTACACCTCGCTTCTGCCTGGGGTGCATTAACACAAAGGCAACATATTCGTCATGAAGGGTCTGAAAGCTGTTCATTTGCTTACGGCAGTAGCGCCTCTCATTATTATTTATCAGACAAACAGACATTTGACGATTTGGTCAAAAAACACTCAGATTCACATAAATCGGGAAAAAGCGGTTTTATTCCAGATAAAAGCGACATCTGGGAAGACGTACATGACGTTGATCAGGAAACAGGAGCATCCGAAGATAAAGCTTCCCTGGATTTTGAAGCCACTCCAACCGGGTCACCACTTTACCCCTGTTTTTCGGGAAAAGTGCTTAACACCAGTGCTGGCGGTTACTGTCTACAGGTGAGAGCGAATCCGGATATAACTCTGGTACCGGGCGAGCTGATTGCCGTGCAGGAAGGTACGCAGACAAACTGGATACTGGCGAGTGCTCGCTGGGTACACTCTATAGACGACAATAATATTATGCTTGGCGCCCAGTTGCTAAGTGCCAATACCAAACCCTGTGCCATTACACCGCTCAAGAAAACCCGGGACGCCAGCCATTATCAAAGAGCTTTCCTGCAGCCCGCCATGCCAGCCCTGAACAGTCAGGCCACTCTGATCACACCACGCATTCCCTTTACAGCAGGAATGAAGTTTATTCTTCTGGAAGGTGGAAAAATCATAAAAGGGCAGTTACTGGAGTGCATAGAATCAACACCGAGCTATAGTCAGTATCAGTTTCGATTTCTGGATAGTTCGCTATAAGGTGCAAGAGTGTTCAGGCAGTTCCCTTTCATAAAACCGACTTGTTTTTTATTGGCGTCGTTCAGTGCTGGCTGTAGTACCACTGAAAAAGTGATGGACTCATGGCGGGGACATCATATCGAAGAAGTTGTCGCGAACTGGGGAGCCCCCAGTTCCAGCCTGAAACTGACCGATGGCAGAAGTATATATAGCTGGGTCTCAAACTGGGGGTCAGCTTATCTCCTGAATACCTGCCGACAGTCTTTTACAACAGACCAGTATAATATCATTCAGAACTGGCGTTTTACCGGCTGCCCGCAGTGGCAAACGCTGTCTGTGAAGGATGTATCAGAGTTTTTCCCACAAAAGAACTAAAGCTATGGCAATGCTAAACAGAGAGGCGTTTGTTTTAACAATAAGGTGACAGTACCCTCTATTATTCCAAGGATGCTTTGTACTTTAGAATTTACGGTTTCAACACCTTCAAACAAAGGCTTAAATCTTTCTCTCTGCAACTCTCCGGCTTTGGATAAAACAGCACCTGCGAATATTGTATTCAAGGGCAGCCGGGGGGTGCTTTCTGTTTCCTGATAAGAGTCATCAAAAGGGTAGTGCATATCAGGATGCATCATTGCCGTATCGGGCAGGGAATCTCCCGCAGAAATAACGACTTTAATTTTATCTCTGAATGAAGGGAACTCCTCTGACAGGGCGTTCATTAGCCTGGAAAAGGAAACACCTTTATTAATCAACTTATGGTAAGCAAAAAGGACGGTTGAACCGAAATCAGCAGATTGCTGCCAATACCGGTACTCAGGTTCTGTCTTTACGATACTTTCCAGTTTTTCAACTGTGCTGGATATACTGTCAACGGCAAAAAACGGACATTCGTTTTTCAATGAACGAGCGCTGACAGTCGTTGTACAACCAGCAGGCCTGATCAAATCCCAGTAGGAATCATTGAAATAGATCCCGTAGTGCGACTTTATGAATACAGGTATTTTTTCACCAAAAAGTGGATTTTTCGTAAAACAATTAAAGAAGTAGCGGGAGCCTTCTCCGGCAATCACTATATCAGGTTCAGGATAGGGGCGTGACCAGTTGCGAAATGAAAGTTCATAATAGTTACGAGCCGTATTGTAGATGAGTAACAGCTGCTTATTCTGCCGTAATATCAGGAGTGCATCGGCCAGCTTAGCATGCAACTCTGTCTCAGTAAGGTCTTTATAGAGAACCGTTCCATCAATATCCCACAAGAGAACTAATAGCCACCCGGGGTTCTTAGCCATCGTTTTTTCCAGACTATCCAGCTGAAATAGTAAATGATTAAGATTTTCTACGGTTTGCTCATCCTTGCCTTGCCCTGCTCCGTTTGTTTGAGATAAAGAAAGTTCCTTGAAAGATCTGGTAGTCCGGGCGACCTGCCCCTCTGCCTGACAATCTGGTGTGTTGGAGGCATTAGGGGTGTTTGGGTCAGGTCTGTTAATAACATCATCCGGCTTTAAGGCGTTGCAGGCTATGAAATGTATTAACTGATCATACTCCCCTTTCAAAGCTGTACTGATGTCATATTGTACAGAGAGCAGCCTGAAAAGCTGGGTGGCAGAAAAAGTTGCTTCCGAAAAGGCATCAGTGGTGCCTGTTAACAATAAACTGGTGTAAAGGATCAGGCAGCGGATATAGATTGTTCTTGTGGTTAATAACCGTTTTCTTCTTATCATTTGACTCTCATCTGCAAGAGACAGATCAACCGAAAGAGAGTAGACGATTATTAAAAGCCTTGCGTTAACGCCACTCCCGGAGCAAGCTCCGGGGTATCAGTCTTAGTTCGGTTGGAGTGAGTTCGTTGCAAAGCAGGGAGGAATATGGCTCGTAAAGATTTAATGCCTGAACCAACAACGTTAACGGTTTAAAAACTCCAGATCCTTTTCTCTGAAGCCCAACAGGTAGAGAATGCTGTCCAGTCCCAGAGTAGAAATAGACTGTCGTGCATTTTTCTGCACCAGAGGCTTGGCACGAAAAGCAATACCAAGACCCGCAACACTCAGCATAGGCAGGTCGTTGGCACCATCGCCCACAGCGATAACCTGTTCCAGTTCGACACCTTCTTTAACGGCAATGTTCTGCAAAAGGCTGGCTTTGCGTTCACCGTTCACAATATCACCCTTCACTTTACCCGTAACTTTGCCGTCTTTGATATCCAGCTCATTGGCATACACATAGTCGATGCCCAGCTGCTCCTGCAGATGCCGGGCAAAGTAGGTAAACCCTCCAGACAATATGGCGGTTCGATAACCAAGCGCCTTCAGGCTGTTGATCAGCCGCTCAGCCCCTTCTGTCATTGGCAGTTTTTCTGCAATGTCCTGCAACACCGACTCATCAAGCCCTTTCAACATGGCCAGACGTTCACGGAAACTGGCGTTAAAATCAAGTTCGCCCTGCATTGCCCGCTCTGTTATCTCTGCTACCTTCTCCCCGGCTCCGGCAGCATCGGCCAGCAGGTCAATCACTTCGGCCTCAATAAGGGTTGAGTCCATATCAAACACAACCAGACGCCGGTTCCGGCGAAAGACCGTGTCCTCCTGAAAAGCAACATCGACATCCAGCTCAGACGAGATATGCAAAAAGTCAGAACGGAGTTTAGCCAGATCAGGGGATGTGCCACGAACAGAGAACTGCAGACAGGAGGACAGGCTACCCTGCTCCTCCTGTTTCAGGGAACGGCGTCCAGAAAGACGACGGATATCGTCAATATTCAACCCGTGTTCTGCCGTGATACTCGACACCCTGGCAATCTGTTCAGCGGATACATGCCGGGCCAGCAACGTCAGAATATAACGCTTTTTCCCCTGTTCTCTGACCCAGTGTTCATAGTTTTCATCAGAAACGGGCTGATAGTTAAATTGCAGATTGTGTTCATGGAAATGGAACATCAATTCTTTAATAACCGGTGCAGCTTCCTTTCCTTCAGGCAGACGAACCAGAATCCCCCAGGTTAATGTGTCATGAATAACCGACTGGCCAATATCCAGAATTTCCAGTCCATAGTCAGCCATAATGGATGTAATGGAAGAGGTCAGCCCGGGTTTATCCTGCCCGGTGACATTAATCAGCAGTATTTCGCTCACTTTTTATCCGGCAATTTTATTTATCTGCAAGTATTGTAACCCACTCAGCGGCGGGTTTAAGCACCTGACAATACAAAACCGGCCGGGCAATCATTTGCAGCATAAATTGAAGCTCATCACTTTATTCTTCCGGGCAGCCTGTCATCATAGAAGATAAATTCGCCTCTATTCTCAGGAGATTCGGCTTTGCAATCGCCGATTACGTTCATCAAACACATCACCGATCGATTGTATTCACTGTCGATACGAAACCAGTTACTGCTGATTTTCAGCCTGTTTTTTATTGCCGTGGTCGGCAGCAGCGGCATGATTATCCGGTCAGAAATGAACTCTGCCAGCCAGCATCAGTCTGACACCATTGGCGTTTTACTGAGTCAGCAAACAGCCAGTGCAGCCACCGATATGCTGGTCACCGGAGACCGGTTAAGTCTTAGCGTTCTTCTTAATCAGCTGGTACAGACGCCTTACGTTGCGAGGGCTGCGATTTACAGTATTGATAATCGTAAAATTGCCAGCTCAGAAAGTGAAGATTCTACGACGGTTTCCGGACAGACCTATTCATCACCCATACACTATCAGGATGTTATTGCGGGTTATGTACGCCTGCAGCTGGATGAAGCCCTGTTAACCAAAAACGCCCGCGATGCGTTAGTGGTGATTACTGCCGTTAGTCTTATCCTGCTGGTTGCCGCGCTGATTTTTCTGCAATTTTATGCCACAACACTGAGCAGCAGGCTTGAACTGGTGTTGCGGCAATTAAGAAGCTTGTTGCAGACGCCGCTTGTTAAACGGGATGAATCCGGTAATGAACTGAACCAGCTGGCACACTTTGTGGAACAGCAGCTCACTGAAAAACTGGCCAACAGTCAGCCCGAAGATGAAGAGCCGGAAGCTGAGCAGGATGAAACGTCTGTGGTCGTCTGTATACGCAACAAAAACCTGCCACGTTTGCGCCAGTTGATTTCCCATCAGGACATGATGGATATTCTCCATACTCACACCTTCGCTATCGAACAGGCTGCCAGCCTTTATAACGGTGAAATAAGCTACACCCCCGAAGGTAATGCCTATATACGTTTTTCCAGTTTCGAAAGCAGCGAATTTGCACAGGATGCCCTGAGCTGCTGCCTGTTAATTGAATCGGTCAGCCGGGTGATTGGTGAGAATGCCATTGTCAAAGTTCAGGTGGGTATCGGGCTTTGTGTTAGCGATGATATTCCGGATTTTCCCGGAGACGAATCTCCCAGCGACGTAGACAGTGCCGCCGGCAACGCATTAATGCTTGCCAGCTTGCCGGGAGAAGACGGTTTGAATATGTTGAAAGAGCAGTTAAGCTGGTTGCCGACGGAGTTGGCAGAGTTCAGTGCTTCTGAACATGCAGAAGACATTGTTCAGATAACTGGTATTGCCGAAGAACAGAAAAAAAAGATCAATCAACAGGCTTATAACCTGAGCAGGGAACTGGAAAGAGAATAAGTATGAACCGATCCGTTATCGAGTTATTGCAGTCGCATCGTTCAATTCGCAAGTTTACCGACCAGCCAATTGATAACACTTTATTACGCCAGCTGATCAGCGCCGGACAAAGTGCCGCCACCTCCAGCAACCTCCAGGGTGTCAGCGTTATTCGTGTACGCAATCCTCAAACCCGTGAAGCCATGGCTGACCTGGCGGGAGGACAGGCTTATGTTGCCAGTGCCGCTGAGTTTCTGGTGTTCTGTGCCGACCTCAACCGTTCAGCCGTCTGTTGCGAAAAAGAAGGTCAGCAACTGGCTGACGGTATGACCGAACATTTCATGATCGCAACCATTGATGTGGCCCTGTTTGCCCAGAATGTCGTGGTGGCTGCTGAGTCTGAAGGACTGGGCATCTGTTATATTGGAGGCATTCGCAACAATCCGGCAAAAGTCAGTGAACTGATTAATCTTCCAAAGAATGTTTATCCGGTGTTTGGACTGTGCCTGGGCTATCCGGACCAGAACCCGGAGCTTAAGCCCCGCCTGCCTGTTGATATGGTGCTAATGGAAGAAGAGTATCAGCCTGTGGATGAACAGCTTCTGGCCGAATACGATGAAACCATGCGTCACTATTATCATCAGCGTACCAAAGGTAAGCTGAACCGGGTCTGGAGTCAGGACATGTCAGCCCTGCTTGGAAAGGAGTCTCGCCCACACATGAAAGCATTTCTTGCCAGCAAAGGCTTCAAGATGCGTTAAAGCGGTTTGAGAAAACAGCTCCCATGTGAAGTCATGGGAGCATTTTCTTAACGAACCATTACAGCCTCATTTCAATACCACGTTCTGCCATGTATTGCTTGGCTTCAGGAATCGAGTATTCCCCAAAGTGGAAAATACTCGCCGCCAGAACCGCATCCGCCTTACCTTTTTGAATACCATCCACCAGATGGTCCAGATTCCCTGCACCACCTGAAGCAATAACCGGAATAGTCAGTGCTTCGGAAATAGCCCGGGTGACGCCAAGGTCATAACCACTCTTCACACCGTCCTGATCCATACTGGTGAGCATGATTTCACCGGCTCCCAGCTGCTCCATTTTTATCGCCCACTCAACCGCATCAAACCCTGTAGGCTTGCGGCCACCGTGGGTAAAGATTTCCCAGCGGTCATCTTCGCCGGGCCGACTCACTTTCTTGGCATCGATTGCTACCACAATACATTGCGATCCAAAACGGTCGGCGGCTTCCTGAACAAACGCCGGATTAAAGACAGCTGCCGTATTGATGCTGACTTTGTCAGCTCCGGCATTGAGCATAATACGAATGTCTTCTACCTTGCGAATCCCGCCACCTACCGTCAGAGGAATAAACACTTCGCTGGCCATACGTTCCACCGTATGAACCGTTGTATCACGACCTTCATGAGTGGCAGTAATGTCCAGAAATCGTGATCTCATCAGCCCCTTCATCGTTATAACGGCGAGCGACTTCCACCGGGTCTCCGGCATCGCGAATATCCACAAACTGGACACCCTTCACCACCCGACCGTTTTCAACATCAAGACAGGGAATTATTCTTTTTGCTAAACCCATACACAGCCTTCAGTTTCTAATTCACAAACCGTACACAGAACGGATAGTGGTAATAATTCCCGCCACTGGCCTTAAGGCCAGCACGAATCATTAGCATCAACGCCAGAATAACTACCACCGGCACAAGGGGCAGTAGAAACAGCCCGACAATGATCATCTTCAGGGCAAACCACATCGCTGCCAGCAGGGTCAGGGATATCTGGAAGTTCAGCGCTTCCCTGCCATGATGGTCAAGATAAGCCGACTCATTGCGCTTGGTGAGCCAGATCAGCAGCGGCACAACAATGTTCATGCCCGGAATCATAAAACCCAGCAATGGCAACAGGTGTGCCAGCATGGCTATGTTCTTTTCATCCCGGCCCGGAGGTGGGTCCAGGTCCCTCATGGGAGGCCATTCATCCATTTTCAAAAGAACCGTTCAGGGAGTCCACTGTAAAAAGTTTTCCAGCAGTTTCAAACCACTGGCAGCACTTTTTTCCGGGTGAAACTGCACGGCAAAAATGGCATCTCTTGCCAGTGCAACATCAAAATTCACACCGTAGTCACAACGACCCACCGCAACCTCATCGTCAACGGCGTGAGCGTGGTAGCTGTGGACAAAATAAAACCGCGCGTTGTTTTCAATGCCTTCCCACAACGCATGGGGCTGATGCTGATCGACCATGCTCCAACCCATGTGGGGAACCTTCAGTTTCTCACCCGTAGTGCTTTTTAAGCCACGACCAAAGAACTTCACGTTTCCTGACATCACCCCCAGACATTCAACGCCGCCATTTTCTTCACTATGATCCAGCATGACCTGCATACCCACGCAAATACCCAGCAGCGGGCGTTCCGATGCCACAACTTCCCTGACAACGTCGTCTACACCTTTGTGTCGGATTTCTGCCATGCAGTCGCGAATCGCACCAACGCCCGGCAAGACAATCCGGTCTGCCTGCAGGATGGTTCCGGGGTCGCAGGTGACCACTACTCTGGTATCTCTACCTGCAACATGCTCCAGAGCTTTACTGGCTGAGTGCAGATTTCCCATTCCATAATCGATTACAGCCACTGTTTTCATGGTTTACAGCGAACCTTTGGTCGATGGCATCTGCCCGGACATACGGGGATCAAAGGTCAGAGCCATGCGCAAAGCCCGCCCAAACGCTTTGAAGACGGTCTCTATCTGGTGGTGAGAATTACGCCCGCGGAGGTTGTCGATGTGCAGGGTAACATTGGCATGATTAACAAAGCCCTGAAAAAACTCATAGAACAAATCAACGTCAAACTGACCAATATGAGAGCGGGTAAAATCAACATTGAACTCAAGACCAGGGCGACCTGAGAAATCGATCACAACCCTGGAAAGCGCCTCATCTAACGGCACATAAGAGTGTCCGTAACGGGTGATACCTTTTTTATCACCAATCGCTTTGGTAAATGCCTGCCCGAGAGTAATGCCTATGTCTTCAACGGTGTGATGGTCATCGATATGGTTATCACCATCGGCTTTTATATCAAGGTCAATCATGCCGTGGCGGGCAATCTGATCCATCATGTGTTCCAAAAATGGTACACCAGTATCAAACTGTCCTTTACCTGTACCATCAAGATTGATATCAACCCTGATTTTGGTTTCCAGCGTATTACGCTCTACGCTAGCTGTGCGCTTTGACATCAAAAACTCCGGTTCCTGTTTCTTTATCTGTCTGTTTTTATAACTGTCTGTTTTTGCAGGGCTGAATTTTTTATTTGCTTGTTTTTTTATTGATGCCTCCATAGCAGAGACCAGGTCATTATAGGCATTAAGCCCTTCACCGAAAACAGGCAGCCAAAACTATCTATCCCTGAGCTTGCCCCCTAGCCTGGCCCGTAGCAGCTATCATTCTTCCCGCACGTTTTCATACAACCCGCCCTTGAGCTTGCTTAACAGGTCATCCACCTTGCTGCGTTTTACCTGAACCAGCCTGCCGGTTAAAGGACGCTCGCGATCGTTCGACCAGTGCCTGGACCAGAAATCGGTCGTATCAATACACTGCTCAGGAAAATTAGTCAGGTTGAACTGTTTAGCCTGTTCAATGCAACCGGTCAGAAATTCGTCCACTTCTGACATCAGAATTGGATACTTACCTGCAGGCTCAAGTCTGGAGGCTTTCTGGGTCGTGTAGATCCAGAACTCGCCTTTTGAAGGAATCACCTGCCCGGCCATAGACGTGATGTTTTTACGGTCCAGGCGGGTTCTGCACATTCTGTGTTCGGTTCTGTCGTGTGTATCAATCATACCCGGCGTCGCCTCGACCAGAATGCCGTTCAACAGTTTTCCGACCTCAGGCACAACGCCAAGCGTCGTGTATTTGCCTTCTTCTTTAATGCGGGTCATCCAGCCACGCTGATAGCCACTGACCCACACAGGAAGCTGACTGTTGTACTTCTGCTTCATTTTTTGTTCTCTAAGACTTTCATGCATATTTCGCCCATACACCACTACATACTGAGGTTGTTTTTTATCCAGTACCGGAAAACAGTCTGTATTCAGCGCTTTCGTCTCAGGAGTAAATAAAAGACTTCCAGTCGCCAGCAAGCTGACAAGCAGAGAAACAACCGTTGCGCCCGGAACTTTCCTGAGAGTCCACATGACAAAATCCTCACCAAAGAACCTTAAACATAATAGCTGTTTAAATAGCGACCCAATAAAAAGCTGCGTTATGAGTAGCAAGAAAATGAAGCCTTGCTTACTTAGCCGGGGCTTTTCGCCTGACTCACAACATCTTGTGTGATAAAAATAATTCACACACAACTCTTGCATTCCATTTGCAAATCTGTTTTGTTAAGAGTAATGAATCAGAAGGATCTGGCTCATGCCTGGTCGAGTGCTGTTTACCTGTAAGCCACTCAGCCTTTCAGTCGTGGCTGCGCTTGCACCCCTGTCTGCCCCAGTGGCGGAGGCTTTACTGTTGCCTCCAAAACCTCTTGCCCTGAGTTCATCCTGGGACTGTAAATCCAACGCAAATAACGACTGGCTGTGTCGAAGAGATGCAACCAGTGACTACAGTCAGCCTCTCGAAGAGGTGGCCAGACAACGAAAATATCAGCCCGCACAAGCCCGTGAAGACTATCTATCCGCTAATGGAGAGCCATCAGCTAATAGAGAGTCATCAACTAATAGAGGGTACCTGCCAGCTCCGGAAGGCGGTCAATACCCACCACAGCAGGAATACAATCCGGCTTACCCTTCCTCTTCAAACAACAGTTTTCGTAATACTCCTTACCAGGCTCTCTATCAGCCTGCACCAGACTATCCTCAACCACCACCGGCAAGGCAATACCGGGAGTCTCCAGTTACCAGACTACCGTCCGAACAATTTTTACCCATCTCACACAAACAACCTGTAACCTTTGCGGAAGCAGAAAGCCAGAACCTGAACCGCCTGCTGAATGCTCCACATGGCAGCTATGTGTTGCAATGGCTGGCTGCTCATACCCCAAAGCCTCTCAGGGAGCTGCAGAATTATTACCCGGTTCTTCAGGAAGCGGCGATTGTTCAATACCGTCGAAATGGCAAAGAGTGGTACGTGCTTCTTGATGGTCCCTTCAATGACAGAAACTCTGCGACCGAAGCTCTGCAGGCAGCTCCCCGGTCTGGCATGATCAACAAGCTGTATCCCTGGACCCGCTCAGTCGCCAGCATCCAGAAACTCGATCTTGTCCGCCCGGATATCACTAACCCGATTCCGGAACAACCAGTCCTGGCAGACCAGTACAACATGCCGGTTGGCTCTCCTCAGCCAGCTGAAACCATGTTTGCCAGTATTGCGCCAGCCTACCCAAGCATGGAACAGGCATCGGATTATTCCTATGAATATCCAGACTACAACACGGTTACACAACCAGAGTCTCACGACTACAACACCAATCCATTTCAACAGCCGATTCAATATAATCAGCAAAAACCAGAGCACCTGAGAGGCTATAAACGCAATACGGAACGACAGTCATCACAACAATATCAACAAGAAAAAGAGTCCGAAAAGGTTCTGGAAGCGCCTCCGGGCAGCTACACCATTCAATGGTTAGCCAGCAGTAAAAGGGAAACGCTTGAACGGACTAAACAGCGTTTTCCTTATCTGGAAGATGCTCAGGTCATTCAGTACCGCAAGCGTGGACGCAACTGGTATGTGCTGGCCAGCCCTGCTTATGGCAGCCTGGCGATGGCAAAACGAGCACTGGAACAGCCAGCCTATGCCCGCATAGCCACCCGGCTTTACCCAAGGGTTCGCCCGGTAGACAGCCTGAGGCAGCTGGTTGCACTAAGCAAACCAGCCCGTCAGGACCAGCGTATTACCGCTTCCCAACATCGTTCACGCCTGTCCAGACAGCCATCAGCATCACCTGCGCAGCCAGTTAGAAATCATCCAGGCAGCCTTCTGCAGAACTCAGATGGCAGTTATACGATTCAGTGGTTTGCAGCTAACAAGCCAGAATCCATTAAAAAAATGAAGCAGCGTTTTCCTGAGCTGGCTTCTGCGATCACGGTTCATTACCGCCGTAACCAGAAAGACTGGTATGTGCTGTTACAGGGGCAGTTCAGCAGTAGCAGTGAAGCACTGTCGATCATAAAGTCGCCGGTTATGCAGGATGCTGTCAGAGTCCTGCATCCATGGACTCGCCCTCTGACCTCCCTGAAAAAGCTGGGTATCCGGGAAACCTGACGTCCTTTATAGTTTTGTAATACCATCATCCTGTCCTCAACGTCATCAGACCAGTAAACTGAACGAATAACTACTTTATAAGAACCCCAAACACATTCGACCGAGGCGAACCATGAACCGCATTATCAAGTTTTTTGTCTTTGTGGTAGCTGGACTGGCCTTAATTGCGATTATCGCCGCCCTTGTCCTTCCCAGAGTACTCGACCCTAACAATTACCGGGATGAAATCAGCCAGCTGGTTTACGATAACACGGGGCTGACGCTCACTATCGACGGGCCTATCGGCTGGTCAGTTTTTCCCTGGCTGGGGCTCTCTCTGCAAGACGTGAATGTCAAAGGCTCCGGGGAAAACCCATTCGCAGAGCTGGGCAAGGCTGAAGTCAGCGTTAAACTGCTGCCCCTGTTGAGTCAGACTGTCGAAATGCAGACAGCCACTTTAATCGGACTGAAACTGAACCTGATTAAAGACAAGAATGGCAACGGCAACTGGGAAAGCGGGCAAAAGCCTTCTAATGCTTCTGCTTCTAAATCGACAGGCAGTACAACAGATACATCAACGTCTTCAGACCAGTCCGGCGAACAGCAGCCTTTGCAGATCAACATTGCCAATGTTATTGCTGATGACCTGATCGTTCACTATCAGGACCTTGCTACAGGAAAATCCTATACCGTTGACCAGGCCAGCCTGAAAACCGGTGCCATTCGCAATCAGGAACCTTTCGATTTTGACCTGCAGGCTCGTATAAGCAGTAATGAGCCTGCACTGGCATTCCAGACAGGCCTGAGCGGTAACTTAAGTTTTGATCTGCAGAACGGGCGGTACAGCCTGAAAAATTACAAGCTCAGTGCCAGACCGGATATAACCCAGGGCGAAAGCGTCAACCTTGTGGGTAATGTGAATTACCAGCAGGAGCCGATGCAGATTAACGGCACAATGGATGTTACCGAATTCAATCCTGCCAGGCTGTTAAGCCAGATTAAAGTCAGCCTGCCCCCAATGGCTGACCCTGATGCCTTAAGCAAACTGTCGTTTAAAAGCCAGTTCACAACCGATGGTAAACGCTTTGATGCGAATACCCTGAAGCTTAGTCTTGACAGTTTTATCATGGACGGCAACTTCAAAGTCACGGATCTGGAGACTCAGGCCATGACGTTCCAGTTTGCCGGTAATGACCTGAATCTCGATAATTACCTGCCACCAGCAAGTAACGGAGCGAACTCTGGTAAAGAAACCAGCAGTACAGAATCCAGCGGTAAACAGACTGCTCCAGCGACCACCAGCGAAGCTCCCCTGATTCCGGAAGATGCCCTGCGCCCTCTGGATATCAAAGGCTCCCTGAAGCTGAACTCCATGACAGTGGCAAAACTGAAGTTTGAAAAACCCAGTGTTCAGCTGAGTGCCGCCAAAGGTCGTCAGGAGGTCAAAATCAACTCTGTTTTCTACAAAGGCGTCATTGACCTGGACACCAAACTGGATGTGCGTCAGAAAGGCAATCCAAAAGTATCAACAGTGGCAGGCCTGAAGGGCATTGACCTGCAAACTCTGGCGGAACCGGTTCCGGCACTGGCTTCTGTTCAGGGTAATCTGAATGCCGACGTAAATGTCACTACCCACGGTCTGCTACAGAGTACCCTGACCCGAAACCTCAATGGCAAGGCAGGATTCGGGATTGCCAACGGCGCGTTCACCGGAGCCAACTTCGACAAGCTGGTGTGCGAAGGCATTGCCCAGATTCGCAACAAAGACCTGCAGAAAAAAGACTGGGGACAGTCAACAGAGTTTAAAAACCTCAGTGGTAGTTTTGATATTCGCAACGGTGTCGCCAGCAACAACAACCTGACCGCCGCCCTGGCCAACCTTAACCTGAAAGGCGATGGCACAGTAAACCTGATACAGCAGACCATGGATTACCACATTGGCCTGAATATCAGTGGCGACACAGCGCCGGACAGCGACCCGGCGTGTCAGGTAAACGAGGATTATGTGGAGGTCACCTGGCCAGTACGTTGCCGTGGAGAACTGGGAAAACCGGACTGTGGTCTTGATACAGAACGCCTGGCCGACACCATAGCCGGTCTGGCCAGGCAGGAAGTCAAACACCGCATTGAAAAAGAAATTGAAAAGAACGTCGATGGTCCCCTCAAGGATGTCCTGAAGGGTTTCTTAAAGTAATTGTTTTCCTCTCAGCCTTTCCAGAGTCCGGGTAGCAAAATACCCGGACAGTCTCTTTTAAAGCCACGAGCTCAAAGCCGCAAGTTCAAAGCCCGCAAGCCGACAATATCAGTTATTACCTTCCTGCGTTGCCGTGGCTGCCATGAAAATAGACAAAATTCTTCAGTTACTGACTGACAAAAAAGGCTCCGAGTGTTTTTTCACCGTAGGCATTCCACCCAACCTGAAGATTGGCAAATCGATCCACAACGTGGGTAACACGGTTCTCACCAGTGAACAGGCGCATCAGAGTATTCGTACTTTTATGGGAGAAGAACGCTTTCAGCAGTTTGTTAAAAACAAAGAATGTAATTATGGCTATAACCTGAAAGATGTCGGCCGCTTCCGAATCAGTGCATTTTTCCAGAAGTCTGAGCCCGGTCTGGTCATCCGCAGGCTTAACTCTTACATCCCCTCTCATCAGGAGTTATCTATACCTCCACAGATTGCTGACCACATGTTGCAGGAACGCGGGCTTATTCTGATCACCGGGGCGGCCGGAGCGGGTAAATCTACGTCAATGGCGTCCCTGGTTGATTACCGCAACCAGAACAGCAAAGGCCATATCATTACCATTGAAGACCCGGTGGAATACATCCACGACCACAAAAACTGTATTGTTACCCAGCGGGATGTCGGACTGGACACTGAAAGCTACGAAGCAGGTTTATTTAATGCACTGCGGCAAGCACCCAACCTTGTGGTGGTTGGGGAAATTCGTTCTCCCGGTGTTATGAAACATACCGTTGAATTTGTTGAAACAGGTCATTTATGCATAGCCACCATGCACGCCAATAACACTTACCAGGCTCTGGAAAGAATCATTCACTTTTTCCCTCCCGAACAACACTCTGAAATTCTTATGGACCTGTCACTCAGCCTGCGAATGGTGGTCGGTCAACAACTGGTTGAGGGAAAAGAAGAAGACTCAGTGGTACCGGTACACGAAATCCTGATCAACACGCCACGGGTCGCCGACCTGATCAAGAATGGCAATATTGACGAGCTTAATGAAGCCGTCCAGAAAGGTAAAAGCCTGGGTATGCAGACCTTTGACCAGGCGCTCTACGATCTGGTCAAAGCCGGAAAAATCAATCAGGATCGCGCCATGCTGCACGCTACATCGCCAAACAACCTGCGCCTGATGCTGAAAATGGATCAGGCGCCTCCCGCAGATTTTGGATCAAACGATAATCTCAGCATCAGTCCTGTGGACTCTGAAAACCAGAGATGAGATTCCTGACCGAAACCCGGTTGAAGCCGTTATTTAAAGAAGTGGGGCTTCCAATTCTGTTCGACCCGCCCTGCGCGACTTGTAAAAAAACAGAGACAGAACAATGCCTGTCTCTATAAACATAACGACCAGCGATGGGAAGGAATTTCTAAAGAACGTCATAGAGTCGCCACCGTTGTGCCAGTCCAGAGCGACTTGAACGACATAACAGCCATTAGAAATAAAATCCAGAGAAGGTTGCCCAAAGGCCAGTCTCGGAATATCTGTCTGCCCCCCGGAGTACATTCGAAGGTTATGAAAGAACTCTGCCACCGGCCCCGATGAAGTAAAAACCGATGAAACCGGTGAAAAGGCGTCTGCCAGATCTTTGAGTTCAGGGGAGGTATTATTTGATTTTTCCCTTATTATCATGCAGAAAGGTTTATTCGCTGAGCTTTGGGAAGACTGGTTGTGATGCAGCTGTTGTATTCGCTGGAAGTTAGAGTCAATCTGTATTCCCAGATATCTGTTCTTTTTCTGTAACTGCCTGTGCAGCTCTACCAGCTCAGTATAATTCATGGAATTATAATCCAGATCAGTAGAACCTGAGTATGCGCAGGGAAAATAAAGTGCGCTGATTGTGATTGCCAATTGGAAACAGCTAACAACAAACCTGACGAGCAACCACTGTACAGACATCTTTCTCATTAATCTCTGTGTCCTTGACGATAGCGATACCTGTATACGAAAAGCGACAGATAAACCAGCATGTTGGCAGCCCCCGCCGTAGCGGATGGCATAGCATCCTTAAGCTTGCCCCACTTACTTTCAGATTGATTCATTGCTACGCTAGCCAGAAAAAATGAACTACCTATAAACGCCAGCGTAGACCAGAGGAAAGCACTACAGGGAACCGGTTCACCGTTTCTTCCGTAAGTCGCCCGATACCGGAAAAACTGGGTAACAGGTCCAACAAAACCGGTAATAATCGTAGCAGCACTAAAAGCAAGGCTGACGTAAAAAATGGTATCACTGCAGTCTGGCTTTGAATGATCCTGAACCTGAGAAAGTGCCGGGGCAGTGATGTTTGAGTTCTGATTCTCCTCAAGGTGACGCAGTAAAACAATCTGTCCTTGTCGTACAATTTCCTTATTCGTAATATTTTTCTCTAAGCCTTTAATTTCACGGATCAGAGCTTGACGGTCAAAGCTGTCGTATGTCAGATCAGATGACGCCTGAGCCAGGCCCGAAAGTAAAATAAATACATATAACCATTTTACGAAACCAGACATATAACCCTTCAGTCACTGTTTCAGGTTTAACAGAGGGCAGTTTAGATGATGCTGAAGAGTAAGCAACGGGAACTTGTTTTATGAATGGCTTGTATTGATACCAGGACTATTAGCCAGTGTTTGATTAGAGCTGCATCTCTATGGATTTGGGTACCAATGTTCTATAAGTGATAGTTTACATTTTTAAAAATCCCTCCTTAAATTATTTGAATCATGAAAGCTGCTCCTGCAGCTCTGAGTTATCTGATAATGGTGGGTATCCACAGCAATATTTAATCAATTTCTGGCTTTTTTAAAACGTTATACTATAACAGATCACTGCATAAGCCTTTGTGCTCCAACAACAACTTCACAGAGAGCAAACCGCAGTGAATAACCGGTGCATCACTAAAACAGCCCTCTCTTTAGCCGTCTTTCTTGGCTATCTTTCAACTTCTCACGCCATCGACTTTGACCCAAACTACAGTTTGATACTGGATGGTCACTACAAGTCTGAAAAAAGCGCCCTCAGCGAAATGGACAAAGGTTTTGGCCTGGGCCACGTTGAGCTGAGTATCAGTTCCCCGATCGACGACCTTTTCTTTGGAAAATTGACAGCGGTCCTTCATACCCACGACAGCAAAACAGAAGTAGAAGCAGAAGAAGCCTTTATCCAGACTCTGGCATTGCCAGGAGGGCTTTCCGCCAGGGCTGGTCGCTTTCTGTCCGACTTTGGTTATCTCAACAGTCAGCACACTCATGCTGATTCGTTTACAGAACGTCCGGCGGTTTATCGGGCTCTGTTAGGCTCTCATTACTTTGATGATGGCGTACGAGTCAGTTACCTGATGCCCACAGACATTTACTGGAATATTGGGGCTGAAGCGTTCAGCGGCAAAAAAATGCGGGCAGATAATATTAAGGATCCGGACTCGGTCGGGGTATATAACTTTTTTACAAAGATCGGTGGCGATTTCAATCATGAACACAGCTGGCAGATTGGTTTCAACTATCTGCGTAATGAAAATGGTACCAGTCCCTGGAGCCGTCCGGCAGAGTTTCATGCCCATAACCTTCATCACAAGCACCATGATGAAGAAGAACATCATCACCATGATCATCATGAACACAATGATGATGAAGAACACCATCACGACAGTCATCATGAACACCATGAGAAAGAGCATCATCACAAGCAGCATGGTGAAAGTCTCCAGCACTCTGACGGAAACCACAATCACCACAGCAATCACCACCACGGTCATGATCACCACCACTGCCACAAAGCGTCCTACACAGGCAAAGACCTTTATGGCGTAGAAGCTGTCTGGAAATGGGCTCCGGAAGGGAACTACAAATACCGACATCTGAGCCTGTCTGCCGAATACCTTCAGGCAAGGAACATTACCGATAACAAAACCATCAAAAGCTCCGACGATAAACACGATGGCTGGTATCTGAGCAGTGTCTATCAGTTTGCCCCACAGTGGGCGACAGGTATTCGTTATGGGGAATTTAATGGCTTAAAGTTTGAAGACGACCATCATCACAAGCACTCGCTGCAGGAAACCGAGTTGATGCTGTCATGGAGTCACAGTCATTTCTCCACCATACGTCTGCAATGGACACACCAGAAAGGCAAAGGTCTGGAACACATCAACGACAACATCATTACTCTGCAATATGTAATGTCTTTAGGGGCTCATGATGCGCATCAGTTTTAACACCCTTTTTAAACCCCTTATTAACAATGAGGGCATTAGCGGGCGGCTTTTTGCTCTGGGGATAATACCTGCGCTGGTTTTCATTCCTGAAGCCACAGCATTAAATATCCTGACCTGTGAACCCGAATGGAAAGCCCTGGCAGAACAGATTGCCCCCCACAGTAAAATTTACAGTGCCACCTCTGCCCTGCAGGATCCTCATCACATAGAGGCAAGACCGGGGCTGATTGCAAAAATGCGTAATGCCGATCTAGCGATCTGTTCCGGAGCCGATCTCGAAGCAGGCTGGCTTCCCTTGCTGCAAATGAAATCAGCCAATGCCCGTATTCAAAACGGCAAAGACGGTATGTTCTATGCGGCTGAGCAGATAGACACTATTGGTAAGCTCAAAAACGTGAACCCCACCATGGGCGATGTTCACCCGGAAGGAAACCCTCATTTTCATCTTGACCCTTATCGCTTAATGACCGTTGCCAATGCTCTGGCAGAACGAATGGCAAAGATTGATCCGAATCACGGGGAGTCTTACAGAAAGAACATTAAACAGTTTGATGAACAGTGGCAGAAAAACATCCGGAAGTGGGAACAGGAAGCCAAACCCCTGAAGGGCATGCAGGTAGTGGCTTACCACACCAGCTTCGAGTACCTGTTCCAGTGGTTAGGCATATCAATGGTTGGCGACCTTGAGCCCAAACCCGGGCTGCCACCTTCCGGCAAACACCTGTCCAGACTCCTGAAACTGGCTAAAAATACACGGGTAGATGCTGTCGTTTATGCCTCGTATCAGGATAAAAGCGGAGCAGAATGGCTGAGTAAACAGATCGGTGTGCCTGCAATCAAGTTGCCCATGTCGATTAATGGCAATGCCAATGACAATAACAAGAGCCAGACACTGACACAGCTCTATGATGATCTGATTGATAAACTACTGAAGGCTGCTAAAAGCAATGGTTGATATCAGTCTCGTGACCATACTGTTGCCATCATTCTGTGGTGGCGTTCTGATACTGGTCAGCCACCTGATCCTTGGACGACAGGTGCTGAGCAGGGGCATTGTCTTTATGGATCTGGCTGTGGCTCAAATTGCAGCCATGGGTGCGGTCATTGCTCACATCATGAATAAAGCACTGGGCATTTCCCACAACCCTATGCAGGAAAACCTCAAGGACGGCCTGGAAACAGCTATGCCGTTTATTTTCTCAATAGCTGGCGCTTGTCTTATATCAAAGCTGTCACGTCGTGCTCCCATTGAGCTGGAAGCGATCATCGGCTGTATTTATATTCTGGCTGCTGCGTGCATACTGCTTGCCCTTGCGAGCGATCCACATGGAGCCGAGCACATCACCGACACCCTTGGTGGCAGACTGCTCTGGATACAGTGGTCAAACCTGCAGATCCCCGGGCTGGCAACAATGGCGTTGTTAGCGGGTTTGCTTCTGATGCCTCAATTACTGACCGGCAGACTGTTCTATCCAATCTTTGCCATTCTGATCACAATGTCTGTGAAACTGTCGGGGGTTTATCTGGTATTCAGCACCCTGATCATGCCAGCACTGGCAGTCTCGGGAATGGCGGGAATGAAGTCGTGGGTAACAGGCTATAGCCTGGGCATTATCGGGATAGGAACAGGCCTTGTGTTGTCCAGCCTGCTCGACTATCCGGGAGGAGCGTCCATCGTGGTGACGATGGCGATGGCATGTGCATTATTCAGGATGCTGGTTAAATTCCCAGCAACCGTGTCACCGTAAAGAAGTAAATCAGCATACCGGTAATATCAACAACCGAGGCCAGAACCGGGCTGACCAGAACCGCCGGGTCAAGACGGAAAGCCCTGGCAATCAGGGGCAGAACACCGCCCAGGGTGGTCGACATAATCACCTGCATGGAAATAGCCAGACCAATGGCAAAGGCTACCATCTGCAACGAAATCCCTTCTGGCAGAACACTGTTACCGCTGAACATAACCACCCTGGCGCCAATCACCAGTGCCAGCACCATGGAAATAAAGCAGGCAACCCGAAACTCTTTCCAGACCACTCTGGCCCAGTCATTCATGCTGATATCACCCGTTGCCAGTGCGCGTACCACCAGCGTTGCCGCCTGAGAACCGGTGTTACCACCCGCTGCCGCAACAACCGGCATATAAACCGCCAGCAAAACCATTGAACTCAGGGCATCTTCATAGCGTGCAATGATCAGGCCGGAAACAATACCCATCAACGCCAGACCAACAATCCAGCCAATGCGCTCACGCACGTGAGACATCACACTGTTATCAAGATATTCTCCGGCAGGTTCAACCTCACTGCTGATCAAACCCAGGCCCATACTGATCTGCCGGGCTCGAATTTCATGCTCCGAGTCTTCCAGCAGTTCCAGGATGTCCTGAACCTCACGCAACGGACACTCAGCCAGTACATCGTTTGCCTGACTGAGCGTTAAACCAATAATAAACTCAGCCTTTTCTTCAAGACTGAGCGACCGCATAAAGGCAAGAGCCTGAGCGGTATCAAATTCACTTTCACTTACAAGATGCAGATTTGTAACAGCCATATCAGCAACCGCCATGGTACTCCTCCAGGCGCAATTTCTGGCGCACTAAACAAGCGCAATATATACGTCGATCGTTTTTTAACTACTTTTTGCTGAGTGTGTAAGAAGTGATATTTCGGAGAGGATCAAACCAGCAGGACCGAAACTCGAACGGCTTCGGCGAACAGACACAGAAAACCGTCAGAGTGTTACATCACAACTTACCTTGCTACTCGGGGGTTGGTCGGTTTCCATTAAAATTCCTTAGTTATAAGCATGCGGCGGGGAGCATACATTTAGTTATTATTAGTGGCAATAGCGTTTTTTGCTCAGCCTTATAGTACAGCTTCCAAACCGCTTAACATTGGAAGCTGCATCCCTGTAACGCCATAATGCTCCTATAAATTCCAATACACAACCGTAATGACTCACAGCGATAAAACATTCAGCGAACAGGTCCTGAAATGGTTTGACCAGCACGGACGTAAACACCTTCCGTGGCAACAGAATATTACGCCATACCGCGTCTGGATCAGTGAAATCATGCTGCAGCAAACCCAGGTGACGACCGTCATTCCATACTTCGAAAGGTTTATGGCAAGCTTCCCTGCTGTTGCCGACCTTGCCAGTGCATCGGAAGACGATGTGCTGCATCACTGGAGTGGGCTGGGCTATTACAGCAGGGCAAGAAACCTTCACAAAGCGGCCAGAATGATTTTGGAAAATTATGCCGGAGAGTTTCCAAAGTCAGTAGAACAACTGCAACAATTACCAGGCATTGGTCGTTCAACAGCCGGTGCCATAGCTTCTATCAGCATGGGTATTCGGGCGCCGATTCTTGACGGCAATGTAAAACGTGTACTGGCAAGATACCGGGCAGTGGAAGGCTGGCCAGGTCAGTCTGCGGTTGCCAGACAACTCTGGGCAATAGCTGAAGAGTATACGCCCCAAAAACGGGGAGCCGGTTACACTCAGGCAATGATGGATCTTGGCGCAATGGTCTGCACACGCAGCAAGCCTTCGTGCCTGATCTGTCCTTTGAAAGATTCCTGCATCGCCCACCAGATGGGCGAAGAAACACGATATCCCGGTTCAAAACCAAAAAAAACCAAACCGGAACGAGCGGTAAAGATGCTGATGATTATCAATCAGAATGGCGAAGTTTTGCTGGAAAAACGTCCTCCCACGGGGGTATGGGGAGGGTTGTGGGGATTTCCGGAAATCCAGCCCGATGGGAACCTTTCAGAAAAAGCTCTGCAACTAACTGGCATCGACATCATCGAATTCGAAGAGTGGGACAGTTTCCGCCATACTTTCAGTCATTACCATCTGGACATTACACCCGTAAAAACCTTTGCCAACAGTTCTAAACTTCATTCCTGTCAGGTTCAGGAAGGCGACCACTGGCACTGGTTTCAGCCAGATACCCCTTCTCAGCTGGGACTGGCAGCACCTGTTACCAGGCTTTTAAAAAAAATAAAACAAAGCCTATAGGAGACACTTATCATGGCTATTCTGGATCAGCTCAGGTTTAACAACGCGTTTGCGCAGCTACCTGAAGCATTTTATACACGACAGAATGCCACGCCTCTGACCAATCCAAAGCTGGTTTGTGTCAGCCAGCCTGCTGCCGGGCTGACAGGACTTGATACCAACACTGCAAGCCTTGACAGACTGTGTGACATCACATCCGGCAATGACACCTGTCCGTCATTTGCGCCCCTGGCCATGGTGTATTCCGGTCACCAGTTTGGTGCCTACAATCCGCAACTCGGGGATGGCAGAGGGTTGCTACTGGGAGAGGTTCAAACGCCACAACAGGGGAAATGGGATTTTTATCTGAAAGGTTCCGGCACCACACCTTATTCACGTTTTGGCGATGGCAGAGCCGTACTGCGTTCGTGTATCCGCGAGTTTTTATGCTCTGAAGCCATGCACCATCTGGGCATACCCACCACCAGAGCCTTATGCGTGACCACCAGCGATACCCCCGTTTACCGGGAAACAGAAGAAAGAGGTTCAACCCTTTTGCGGTTAGCCAGAACCCATATCCGCTTTGGACACTTTGAATATTTTTATTACACCAGACAGCATGACCTGCTGAAGGTGCTTGCCGATTACACGATTGGGCAATATTTTCCACAGTTGGTGAATGACACCGACAAATACCTTCTGTTCTTCCAGGAAGTGATCAGGAAAACCGCCCTGATGGTTGCCCACTGGCAGGCAGCCGGCTTTGCCCATGGCGTTATGAACACCGATAACATGAGCATTCTGGGCGAAACCTTTGACTATGGCCCGTTTGGCTTCCAGGATGATTTTGACTGGAATTACATCTGCAACCATTCCGACCACTATGGTCGTTACGCCTTCAGCCAGCAACCGGATATCAGCTACTGGAACTGTGGCCGACTGGCCCAGGCTTTGCTGCCACTCATTGGCGATGCCGAATCCCTGCAAACCGTTATCGATCAGTACCCACAGCTCTACTCCGGCCATTACACCGAACTGATGACCAGAAAGCTTGGTTTAGCTCTGGTTGAAGACGAAGACCCGGAGCTGATCAAAAGCCTTCTGCAACTGCTGCAGGACGAACACTGTGATTACACCCTGTTTTTCAGGGCTTTATGTGCTTTCGCTCCTGACACCCCTCTTCCTGATTACCTTCAGACTTTACAGCAGCCCCCCCTGCTGCGATGGTTGAACACCTATGCTGAGCGACTGAAACGTAACCTGATGGATAACCGCACCCGCAGTCAGGCAATGAAACAGGTGAACCCCAAATTTATTCTCAGAAATTACCTGGCGCAGCAAACCATAGAGCAGGCTGAACAGGGTAACTACAAGCCCATAGAAGAATTATTGAGTGTGCTCGAATCCCCTTATGACGAGCATCCGGAATACGAATACTTTGCCGCTGCTCCACCCGACTGGGGCAAAAAACTGGAAATCAGCTGCTCGTCCTGACTTATCAACCGATTGGCGTTAAGATGAACCCACCTTTAACCAACCTATTCAGGAAACATCATGGGTCGTACTGTTCAATGCGTAAAGCTGAAAAAAGAAGCTGAAGGTCTTGCTGTTCCACCTCTGCCAGGACCCAAGGGACAGTGGGTTTACGAGAATGTTTCCGAACAGGCATGGACAGAATGGCAGATTCATCAGACCCGTCTGATCAACGAAAAGCGCCTGAACCTTCTGGAGCCTGAAGCCCGCCAATACCTGACCGAACAGATGGACAAATATTTTGCCGATGAAGAGGTCGATGCCGCTGAAGGGTTTATTCCTGAGGAGAAATAACTTTTACAGGTCAGCCCTCAGGCCTGAGACAGCTCTGGTAGCGACTGCCCTCACCTACCCATATAATGGCTCTCTGGAGTTATCACTGGTCGAATATTGAATGAGCATTAAAGACATCCCTCTTTCCAACAACCAGAAGAAAAGGTTGTTGGCCTGCGTTAAGGATCAATCCATTTTCTTTCAGGATGAAAATGGTGACATTGTCGTAGATACCCAAGCCTACAAAGTGTTGAAGGAACGCCTTCAACAGTCGCCTATCGAAGAGCTGTTGAAACTCGACGATCTGGAAACCCTCGCGGACTACGTGGTATTCCAATAAAGCGTTCTGCCTGTGTAAATTTGAGTTTAAGAGGAAGGCTGATCAAAAAGCTTCATCCTCTTAAACAGTAGTATTTGTACTAACGCACTAAAAAGAAAGAAGAAAATCCTCACTCCTTACTTGACTAAAGCAAGGGAAATCCGTTTAATACGCCTCGCACACATTCTCTTGCTTAGAGAGTTTAGAAAGCTGTGAAGCGCCTGGGTAGCTCAGTTGGTAGAGCAGCGGATTGAAAATCCGCGTGTCGGCAGTTCGATTCTGTCCCTAGGCACCATTTCTTATTGATGAAATGGTTGTGCGACAATCTCTCTTTGTAAAAAGAGTAGCCTGGGTAGCTCAGTTGGTAGAGCAGCGGATTGAAAATCCGCGTGTCGGCAGTTCGATTCTGTCCCTAGGCACCATATTCAAAAGCCCTGAAGTTAACGCTTCAGGGCTTTTTTCGTCGTATCCTCCTGCCTGAGAAACTCACCCGCACTTTTGTATTCCGCCTTTTATAGCCAGTATCATAAAATTTGACCGCAAGATCTGGACTGTTAACCCCATTAAACAGTCTTAAACTGGTGCTGTTTTATTAGCGGAATACTCCATCATGTACTCCATCAGGAATACCGGCCCGGCAGAGCAAACATTATCCACAGAGAAAGATCCGCGCTGGCAGGCGGTTGTCGAGCGTAACCCGGACTTTGATGACCAGTTTGTTTACGCTGTTAAAACAACAGGCATCTACTGTCGTCCAAGCAGCCCAAGCCGTCATCCGAAGCCGGAAAACGTTATATTTTTTTCGTCTGCAGAAGAGGCAGAAGCCCATGGATTTCGCCCTAGTAAGCGAATCCAACAGGATCAGGGATCAACAAACAGCCGACACATCAAGCTGATCTCCCGGGCCTGCTGGCAGATCGAACAGGCAGATATTGAACCTTCGCTGAATACACTGGCCACCAGTGCAGGACTCAGTCCATTTCACTTCCACCGGGTCTTTAAAGCCATCACCGGCATGACACCCAAAAAATACGCACAGGCTCATCGAGCCCAGAGAGTTCATAACGAACTGACAAACAGTCACTCTGTAACCCGGGCAATATACGACGCTGGCTTTAATTCAAGTAGCCGGTTTTATGAATCATCGAGGAAAATTCTTGGTATGAAACCATTGGACTTCAAAGAAGGTGGCAATAACACCGATATCTACTTTGCTGTCGGTGAGTGCTACCTGGGGGCAATTCTTGTTGCCCAGAGTATAAAAGGCATTTGTGCAATATTTCTGGGAAACAATCCGGACAAGCTGGTTCGCGATCTTCAGGATCGTTTTCCCAATGCCAACCTGATTGGTAATGACCGCCTGTATGAACAACTGGTTGCCAGAGTGGTGGGATTTCTGGAAAACCCGGAAATGGACCTGCAACTGCCGCTGGATATACAGGGAACCGCTTTTCAGAAACGAGTATGGGCAGCCTTGCAGGATATTCCAGCAGGCACAACGGTCAGCTATACCGATATTGCAGAAAAAATAGGTTCACCCAAATCCGTCAGGGCTGTGGCAGGGGCGTGTGGTGCCAACCTGCTCGCGGTCGCGATTCCCTGCCATCGGGTCGTTCGCAGAGATGGTAGTCTTTCAGGCTATCGCTGGGGCATAGAACGTAAACAACAGTTGCTTGATAAAGAAAGTCAGTTAAGCCCCTGATAATTTCATTAGCTCTTTCTGCGAAACAATACGTTCATTGTCTGTTGTTTTTCTTCACGTCTTCTATTCATAAACTAGGTATCAACAAAAGCAAACAACAAAAACAAAACAGAAGCCAAGAGAAGGAAAATAAAAATGAAAAAGACTATCGTAGCCATCGCCACCGTCCTGTTCGCCTCAGTTTCCCAAGCCAGCATCAGTGCCTGGAGTAGCAATCAGGACCTCAATGTCAAAGCTGAACCAAACACTCTGGTTCAGGCATTCAGCACTAACGGCAAGCTGCTTGCCGAAGCTGAAACCAACCAATACGGTCGCGCCAGACTTAAGGTGGGTAACTCTCAACTGTTGAGCCTGGTTGCTGATGAAAAGACTGTTGTATACAGGCATACCACCCGGTCTGACATTGCCAAATAATGACCTTCAGCCGGATATAAGAACCTTATATCCAGACCGGACAAATGTTACTGAGACTGGACTAATAAACAGCGGAATAAGTGACGACCATAAAGGGGATTTATATAATCCCCTTTATGGTTTATCAGCTTCGCCCTTATCAAAAAGACGCCGTTAAAAGCGTTATTCAACATTTCCGCTCCTCCGATGATCCCGCATTGATTGTGCTGCCCACGGGTGCCGGTAAAAGTCTTGTCATCAGTGAACTGGGGCGAATTGCCAGAGGCCGGGTTTTGGTACTGGCTCATGTAAAAGAGCTGGTTGAACAGAACCATGCCAAATACGAAAGTTACGACCTGAAAGCATCGGTTTTCAGTGCCGGTCTTGGGCGCAAGGACGCTGATGAACAGGTGGTATTTGGCAGTGTTCAGTCAGTGGTTCGCAACCTTGACCAGTTCAACGACGATGGTTTTACACTGCTGGTGATTGACGAATGTCACCGGGTTTCACTGGAAAAAAATTCCAGCTATCACAAGGTCATTGACCATCTGCGCAACCTTAACCCCAGATTGAAAATCCTTGGATTAACGGCAACTCCTTATCGTCTGGGCATAGGCTGGCTGTACCAGTATCAGCACAGTCAGGATAAAGACAGAAAAGGCACCGTTCGCACCACCGACAAACGTTTTTTTAAAGACTGTATTTTTGAGCTGCCGCTGTCTTACATGATCAGAAACCATTTTCTGACACCAGCCACTATGGTGGATGCCCCCGTAGTATTTTACGACTTCAGTCAGCTTTCCCGTGACCCTTTTGGTCGATACAGCGAGCAGGAACTGAATTCGCTTCTGAAAGGCAGTGGACGTGCGACCCAACAGATTATCAGACAGGTTATAAAAGAAGCAGAGAGTCGCAAAGGGGTTATGATTTTTGCTTCTACCGTTGATCATGCCCGGGAAATTCTGGGTTACCTGCCTGAAGATGAAGCGGCACTGGTTATTGGCGATACGCCGGGGAAAGAGCGGGATGCCATCATTGATGCGTTTAAGCAGCAAAAACTCAAGTATCTGGTGAACGTTTCCGTTCTAACGACCGGCTTCGATGCTCCCCATGTCGATCTGATCGCTATTTTGCGTCCTACGGAGTCTGTCAGCCTGTATCAGCAGATAGTCGGCAGGGGTTTACGACTGGCACCTGATAAAAGCGATTGCCTTGTTATCGATTTTGCAGGTAACCGTTACAACCTTTTCAGCCCGGAAATTGGCAGCCCGAAGCCTGACTCAAAAAGTGTTCCTGTAACGGTTCCCTGCCCTGCCTGTGGGCATGAAAACAGTTTCTGGGGCATTGTAGATAACGATGGCGACCTGGTAGAACACTATGGACGACGCTGCCAGGGTTATCTGGAAATGGAGGGAGAACGGGAACAGTGTGACTTCCGCTATCGCTTCAAGGAGTGTGACCAGTGTGGCGCGGAAAATGATATTGCAGCCCGGAAATGCCATGAATGTCAGAAACCAATGGTTGACCCGGACCAGAAGCTCAAAGAAGCCCTGAACCTGAAAAACTGCCTGGTGATTCGCTGTTCAGGTATGACTCTGGAAACCGATGAAAACAGGCAGGGTAAAACACGCATTAAAGTCACCTATTACGACGAAGACGGAGCCGATGTAAAAGAGTATTTCCAACTGGAAACCCCGGCCCAGCAAGGCGCTTTCTATCATCATTTCGGCAAGCACGCCCTGATTAACCGGGCAGAACCATTTCGGGCAGATTCAGTGGATAAGGTGATCAACAACCGTAAAAAGTTCAGAAAACCTGACTTTGTCATTGCTCAGAAAGAAAAACATTTCTGGCGAATTCTGGACAAGCTGTTTGATTATCAGGGGGCTTACCGGAAGGCAGACCCGGCAGAATAGTTTTTATCCAACTCTTCGATTTATTAGAACAATGTCATCTAATTTTTGTGATATATAAAATATGTATTTTAAAGTAATCTTTGCTGACCAAAGCTGTAGGTAAAAGCTTTGGAAAAAAGCTCTGAAAAAAAAGCAACAAGGGGCGGACATGGGCGTCTGGAAGAATACAACAACAAGTTACGGCCTGGTCAGCATTCTTATCCACTGGATCAGCGCATTGACCGTTTTCGGGCTGTTTGGCGTTGGCCTGTATATGATGTCGCTGTCTTATTATGACCCTTTGTATCAATCGCTTCCCTGGTGGCATAAAAGTATCGGCCTGACCTTGTTTGCTGCCACACTTTTCAGACTTTTGTGGAAAGCCATTAATATCAGACCTGCTCATCTTCCTGAACACAGCAAAACGATCATCAGGCTGGCGGTTTCAGCCCACCATCTGATTTATATTCTGTTGTTTGCCATTATGCTCAGTGGTTACCTGATCAGTACGGCTGACGGTCGTCCCGTGTCGTTTTTTGGCTGGTTCGAGGTACCTGCGCTTATTTCCGGAATCAGTGGACAGGAAGATATTGCCGGAGATGTTCATTTTTACCTGGCCTGGTCACTGGTTATTCTGGCTTCCCTGCATGGGCTGGCAGCCATTAAACATCAGCTGATTGATCGGGACCGGACACTGACACGAATGATCAAGCCACACTGAGAATCTAATAATTTTCCAGTAACAATATCTAATAACAATAAGAGTGAAGAGTATGACCCGTTTAGAAAAATTCTTTGCCATCGTTGCCCTGGGCGCATCAATCTTTGGACTGAGCGTGTCAGCCGGTGCCAGTAACTATGTTATTGATACCAGGGGAGCCCACGCTTTTATCAACTTCAAGATCAGCCATCTTGGCTACAGCTGGGTTCATGGTAATTTCACCGACTTCAACGGCTCATTTAATTTTGATCCTGCCAAACCAGAAGCGTCGAGCATAAAGGTCAACATTAATACCAATTCTGTAAACAGCAGCCATGCGGAACGGGACAAGCATCTTCGCGGCAATAAATTTCTTAATGTCAGCAAGTATCCTGAAGCCACTTTCGTCAGTACCAGAGTGGAAAGCGATGACGGAAAAAGTGCCAGAATTTATGGTGAGTTCACTCTGAAGGGTGTTACCAAAGATATCGTTATTGAAGCGGTAAAAGTAGGAGAAGGCAGAGATCCATGGGGCGGTTACCGGGCGGGCTTTTCCGGGACAACCACATTATCCATGGCTGATTTTGGCATGAATCTTGGCCCTGCGGCTGCTGATATTTTTATTACGCTGGAAGTGGAAGGAATCAGGCAGTAAAGGCTCCTGCTCAACCCCTGTCGCTCTATACGGCAGGAAGTTGAAGCCTGTGGTTAATTCTCTATCTTCGCGAACCTTACACCCTCGCCTTCAGATTTTGACTAATACACCTGTCAGTAAACCTGACAAAAGCCCCGTAAATATACCCACCCCTGCTCATAAAGCTTTGATCCTGCAACGGCAACCGCTTACAGCAAAAACAGAGGAATCCGGTCATTATGGCGGGATAGAAAAGTGGAGATTGTTATGCTGGCGTCTTTCGAACAGTTTTTGATCGGTTCTCCGGATTGGCTGGTTCTCCTGACCCTGATCAGCGTCGTCCTGCCTTTGACTATTCTTCCGGTTACCGTACTGGGACTATTTGGTGCAAAATCCTGCAACAAAGCCCGCGCGTATCTGCGCCTGATGTACCTGATGCTACCATGGATTCCTTTTGCTGCGCTGGCTGGTGCCTTTATTATGAGCCTTTCCAACCTGCTGCTGGGCATGGTAATAGGACTTATCTTTGTTGTGGTACGTCTTTATTTTGTATTTATGAACTCAACCAGCAATGGGCTGAGTGCTGCTGCGGCTTCTTAATAGCCGCTATAACAGATTTTTAAAAAGAGTGCTTACCTGGCACTCTTTTTACCTGTTTCTTCTGCATAAAGATCAGCAAAATTTTTACCCGCAAGCTTTTCAGAAACAAACAGTACCGTTCCGGTCCAGTGCCTGATCCACGGGGTTGTTGCAAAGTAGTAACCAAATACACCGTGCTGCTTGTAGTAAACATTGTTGAGTTCATCTTCCATGTCGTCATCAATCATTATTTCAAGCGTTTCTACCGTCGATGAATTCTGGAAAAAAAATCCTGCCGGATGGATGCTGTCGTTCAGCATATCCCCCTCAATATAGGCATGCTTAATATTGACCTTTGCATCAGACATAACTATATCCAGAAGCGCCTGCCCCGGCATTTGACTGTTAAATACAAAAGCTGAAGCATTCGTTGCATAAGCTGCCAGCTGCGCAATAATGCCTCCCTGTGATGCACCGGTAATTTCTATTCGATAGCCCTTTCCGAAATACATTTGTCTCAGGTCATGAGCCAGATCCATACCATTCATCATTGCACCAGAATGCTTTCCATAAGCAAGGTAAGCTGCTGACAAAATGCTGTCTATATCGGAAAAATCGGTGCCGGCGATGGCGAGCGCAACAACTTTTTTCGTCTTATTAATAAAAACACGGGCTCGAAAGCCAGTATCATCAATATGAATCCGCTTCAAATCATCACCCTGAAAATACCTGTACCATTCTTCAGGAAGGTCTTCTTTTTCTGCGGGAATGTATCCATTGGAAGCCAGGAAAGCGAGACGCTGATCAATAGCTTTCTGCTTATTAGGCTTTCTTCCCTTGATTTTGGCGACTTCAGCAAAGTAGCTCATCATCGCATAAGGCAGGCGATCAACAGGGTTTTCCCAGTCCGGGTAAGGTTGACTAACCTCGTAGCTGGCGGTATCGGCTGTATGGACAGCCTGCTCTGAATAGGCTGTCACCCCGAAGCAGGCAATCGCCAGAAATATCAGTAGTGATCGGAATATTGTTTTCATTAGACGTCTCCCTGATTATTTTTTTTTGCTATGGGCATTTGTATCGTTAGTAGCCCATTTACATTTAGAGAGCATCATAGCTATTTAGTTCTTGCTGCTTATAATATTTTCGATATTAATAAAGCCATAAATATTCCAAATTAAAAATAACTGAGACGGAGGTAATCTACGAAAGCTATTCTGATCAGGGTTAATCAAGCGGTCAAAAAGGCTCTGGGATCAAGCCCAGAGCACACATTCGTCAACACTCAGGAGCCATGCCATCAATCCATTCTCTGACCAGCTCCACGCCCTCCTGGTGGATCAGGGAACGTCCAAGCTCTGGCATCATTTCTGCCGGGTCCTTACTGTTCATACGATACAGCAAAATGGACTCATCACCCGATCCGGGCTTTATGGCAACATGATGATTACCACTTCCCCGGCCTGCCGCAATTGGACGTTTGCATATTCCAAGGCTGGTGTCATAGGGGGTATCAAGAGTCAGGAATAAACCACTGGTATTACCTGCACCTTTCGTATTATGACAATGGCTGCAATTAGCATCCAGATAGCTGCGGGCCTGATGTTCCAGAGTTTCGTCTTTGCGCGCAACGGGCCATAAAGCATTCTTTGGCAATGATTCAGGCTTTACATCAAGAGCCAGCACGCCAGTTTCTGCCCAATAATCCAACTGATTGCGGGTGCCATCCGCATAGTCAAAGTCTCTGTTAAGGTGCCTGACCTTCGGCCCAAGGGGCTGTATATCCTTCTTATAAGCCTCCGGGGCATGACAGCCACCACACTGGTTAGCATCCGGAACAATATAGGGGAACTCCTCCCTGGAGCCGTCTTTATACACCAGTGTCAGCATTTTACTGTCACCAGCCCATTCCAGAACCGCTTCTGTCTGATCGTCATTCCATACGTAGGGTAATGCCACCCAACCCTGCTCCTGACGTACCAGTACCCGTGTTTCAATCAGGTGGACTCTGGCCAACGGCAACCCTTTGCTTTCATCATACAGCTCTGCACTGCCTTCACTGGCTTTAACTTCCAATCGGTTTTTCTGGCTATCAACGGGATAGTAAAAGGTTTTGGTAATGATGGTACCAACAGGGTATTCGATATCACCCTTCTCAAATGTTGCCTGAGTCCCTTCTGGCACCCAGACAGTTCTGAGCTTGCTGGCATAATCGGTAAACAGAGGCGTATTCAGATCATAAGGCACCACTTTATGATTTAGCTTAAGGGTTTTACGCCCAATATCGTGAATGCGCCATTCACTCAGTTTTTCCGGATAGTCATCCCCTGTTGTTTTGAGCAGGGGTGGTTTCTCTACACAACCGGATACAAGGACAACAAACAACGCTACGGCAATAAACTTTATCACCCGGTTTACAGCTTTCATGTCGATTACCCTTCCAGATGGGACAAATCAATCGCTGACAGTTTTGGCAGTTCACAGCCATACTGAGTCATATCCGTCGTGACGTTGGCAAAGTCATTACCCGCATCCACATTAACGACTAATGACTCACCATTATTCACACAAAGCGCAGGCTGCTTTGCAGCCGGGTTCATAATGCCATCCCAGAGAATGTCAGGCAGGCTGCCAGTTAAGCCAAACATGGCGACTTTAAGGGTTTTCAGTTCAAGACGATCAGGGCTGCTGCCACCACCTATAAAGGTGTTGTCGTAGACATAAATGCCCTCTGGGTAAGGATCAAAGGTATCGTCCACTTTGTACTCTTCTTCATAGTTAGCAGTGAACAGGCTACTGACAATAATATTGGCAGTGTCGTTATCCCTGATTTCGTTGTTAAAAATTTCAACATTGTCGTTAGAGTTAATCAGAATACCGGAACCAGCAGGCACCGAAGCCACGGCACCGCCCTTAGGGGCAAAGTTATCCAGATTATTTTCGTACACCTTGTTGTTATAAACACGAGTCGTATGGCCTGACTGGGTCAGGTAGGGCATGTTAAAGATCAGAATGCCACCGGTATTATTGGTCGCCACATTGTCATAAACATCAGCACCGATAGTGTTTTCAATCTCAATGCCAGCAACGTTATATTCAACCCGGTTATTGCGAACAACGACATTACGGGACTGTCCAATGTATAGACCTGAATCGGAAGCGCCTATAGCCACAGAGCCTTCAATCAGGGTGTTTTCTGTTTGAACCGGATAGAAGCCATAAGCGCCGTTTTTTGTATCGGGTCCATTGGTCCACTCGGCCCTGACCCTGCGAATAACAATATTTTTGCCTTTGTTGACCTTCAGGGCATCGCCTTTGGTATCTTCAATCGCAAGGTCTTCAATGGTGAAATCGCTGGCAGTAACAAGTATGCCTTCGGCACCAGCTTTCTGGTTCTTAAAGCTCAGAACACTCTTGTCCATACCAGCGCCGCGTATAGTGATACCATCGACATTCAATGTCAGGCTTCGATCTATCTGGAAAGTACCTTCGGGAATTTCAATTACGTCACCCGGTTTGGCTTTAATTAAATTACCTTGTAGCTCCTTACGAAACTGCTCATCCGACTGGCTCACATCCTGCACAGCTTCTTCGCCACAACCGGCAAGAAAAAGCAGAGCTATTCCCACAGTAAAAATGTGCCTGACTGTCACGGCTAAGCTCCTTGTTATTATTTTTTTGAGCCTACATGTAACCCTGTTTTCTACAAAGAAAACCACTGCTGAATAAAGGAATTGTTAAATTGATCTGAAATTAAATGCAGAAAGTACGCTTTTCTGTTGTTTATTTTTCGCACATAGCAAAAACCCTGACAGATTTCTCTATCAGGGTTCTCTAATAAGTGCCTGGCGATGACCTACTCTCACATGGGGAATCCCCACACTACCATCGGCGATGTGTCGTTTCACTTCCGAGTTCGGGATGGGATCGGGTGGTTCCAACACTCTATGGTCACCAGGCAAAACTGGCTGAAGTTGAGATGTTTATCTCAGCTTCCGGAATCCAAAATCTGTTTTAAATGAGCTTTGTTCTTGCTTTTACACTCTCTAGTGCATGGCACCAAATCGCTTTGGCGTTATATGGTCAAGCCTCTCGAGTCATTAGTACTGGTTAGCTCAACGCCTCACAACGCTTACACACCCAGCCTATCAACGTCGTAGTCTTCAACGTCTCTTATGTGACCTCTAGGGCCAAGGGAAGTCTCATCTTGAAGGGGGCTTCCCGCTTAGATGCTTTCAGCGGTTATCCCGTCCGAACTTAGCTACCGGGCAATGCGTCTGGCGACACAACCCGAACACCAGTGGTTCGTCCACTCCGGTCCTCTCGTACTAGGAGCAGCTCTCCTCAAACTTCCAACGTCCACGGCAGATAGGGACCGAACTGTCTCACGACGTTCTAAACCCAGCTCGCGTACCACTTTAAATGGCGAACAGCCATACCCTTGGGACCGGCTTCAGCCCCAGGATGTGATGAGCCGACATCGAGGTGCCAAACACCGCCGTCGATGTGAACTCTTGGGCGGTATCAGCCTGTTATCCCCGGAGTACCTTTTATCCGTTGAGCGATGGCCCTTCCATTCAGAACCACCGGATCACTAAGACCTACTTTCGTACCTGCTCGACATGTACGTCTCGCAGTCAAGCTGGCTTGTGCCTTTACACTAACCGCACGATGTCCGACCGTGCTTAGCCAACCTTCGTGCTCCTCCGTTACTCTTTGGGAGGAGACCGCCCCAGTCAAACTACCCACCACACAATGTCCCCGATCCCGGTAAGGGACCTGGGTTAGAACCTCAATATTGCCAGGGTGGTATTTCAAGGTTGGCTCCATGCAGACTGGCGTCCACACTTCAAAGCCTCCCACCTATCCTACACAAGCAACATCAAGATCCACTGTGAAGCTGTAGTAAAGGTTCACGGGGTCTTTCCGTCTAGCCGCGGATACACTGCATCTTAACAGCGATTTCAATTTCACTGAGTCTTGGGTGGAGACAGCGTGGCCATCGTTACGCCATTCGTGCAGGTCGGAACTTACCCGACAAGGAATTTCGCTACCTTAGGACCGTTATAGTTACGGCCGCCGTTTACCGGGGCTTCGATCAAGAGCTTCGCCTAAGCTAACCCCATCAATTAACCTTCCGGCACCGGGCAGGCGTCACACCGTATACGTCCACTTACGTGTTAGCACAGTGCTGTGTTTTTAATAAACAGTCGCAGCCACCTGGTATCTTCGACCAGCCGGTGCTTACGGGGCAAGCCCTTCACACCAGCCGGCGCACCTTCTCCCGAAGTTACGGTGCCATTTTGCCTAGTTCCTTCACCCAAGTTCTCTCAAGCGCCTTGGTATTCTCTACCTGACCACCTGTGTCGGTTTGGGGTACGGTCCCTTTTGACCTGAAGCTTAGAAGTTTTTCCTGGAAGCATGGCATCAACCACTTCCCGGCCGTAGCCGGTTCGTCATCAGTTCTCGGCTTTGTGGGTCCGGATTTGCCTGAACCCACAGCCTACGACCTTAAACACGGATAACCATCACCGTGCTGGCCTAGCCTTCTCCGTCACTCCGTCGCAGTCAAAAGGGGTACAGGAATATTAACCTGTTTCCCATCGATTACGTCTTTCGACCTCACCTTAGGGGCCGACTCACCCTGCGCCGATTAGCGTTGCGCAGGAACCCTTGGTCTTCCGGCGGGGGAGGATCTCACTCCCCTTATCGTTACTCATGTC
>NZ_JBEWTB010000002.1:2362500-2365000 GCF_040549045.1 Endozoicomonas sp. NE40
GCTAACACCAAAGAATCATCTATTTGTATTTTTTCCGCACATAGCAAAAACCCTGACAGATTTCTCTATCAGGGTTCTCTAATAAGTGCCTGGCGATGACCTACTCTCACATGGGGAATCCCCACACTACCATCGGCGATGTGTCGTTTCACTTCCGAGTTCGGGATGGGATCGGGTGGTTCCAACACTCTATGGTCACCAGGCAAAACTGGCTGAAGTTGAGATGTTTATCTCAGCTTCCGGAATCCAAAATCTGTTTTAAATGAGCTTTGTTCTTGCTTTTACACTCTCTAGTGCATGGCACCAAATCGCTTTGGCGTTATATGGTCAAGCCTCTCGAGTCATTAGTACTGGTTAGCTCAACGCCTCACAACGCTTACACACCCAGCCTATCAACGTCGTAGTCTTCAACGTCTCTTATGTGACCTCTAGGGCCAAGGGAAGTCTCATCTTGAAGGGGGCTTCCCGCTTAGATGCTTTCAGCGGTTATCCCGTCCGAACTTAGCTACCGGGCAATGCGTCTGGCGACACAACCCGAACACCAGTGGTTCGTCCACTCCGGTCCTCTCGTACTAGGAGCAGCTCTCCTCAAACTTCCAACGTCCACGGCAGATAGGGACCGAACTGTCTCACGACGTTCTAAACCCAGCTCGCGTACCACTTTAAATGGCGAACAGCCATACCCTTGGGACCGGCTTCAGCCCCAGGATGTGATGAGCCGACATCGAGGTGCCAAACACCGCCGTCGATGTGAACTCTTGGGCGGTATCAGCCTGTTATCCCCGGAGTACCTTTTATCCGTTGAGCGATGGCCCTTCCATTCAGAACCACCGGATCACTAAGACCTACTTTCGTACCTGCTCGACATGTACGTCTCGCAGTCAAGCTGGCTTGTGCCTTTACACTAACCGCACGATGTCCGACCGTGCTTAGCCAACCTTCGTGCTCCTCCGTTACTCTTTGGGAGGAGACCGCCCCAGTCAAACTACCCACCACACAATGTCCCCGATCCCGGTAAGGGACCTGGGTTAGAACCTCAATATTGCCAGGGTGGTATTTCAAGGTTGGCTCCATGCAGACTGGCGTCCACACTTCAAAGCCTCCCACCTATCCTACACAAGCAACATCAAGATCCACTGTGAAGCTGTAGTAAAGGTTCACGGGGTCTTTCCGTCTAGCCGCGGATACACTGCATCTTAACAGCGATTTCAATTTCACTGAGTCTTGGGTGGAGACAGCGTGGCCATCGTTACGCCATTCGTGCAGGTCGGAACTTACCCGACAAGGAATTTCGCTACCTTAGGACCGTTATAGTTACGGCCGCCGTTTACCGGGGCTTCGATCAAGAGCTTCGCCTAAGCTAACCCCATCAATTAACCTTCCGGCACCGGGCAGGCGTCACACCGTATACGTCCACTTACGTGTTAGCACAGTGCTGTGTTTTTAATAAACAGTCGCAGCCACCTGGTATCTTCGACCAGCCGGTGCTTACGGGGCAAGCCCTTCACACCAGCCGGCGCACCTTCTCCCGAAGTTACGGTGCCATTTTGCCTAGTTCCTTCACCCAAGTTCTCTCAAGCGCCTTGGTATTCTCTACCTGACCACCTGTGTCGGTTTGGGGTACGGTCCCTTTTGACCTGAAGCTTAGAAGTTTTTCCTGGAAGCATGGCATCAACCACTTCCCGGCCGTAGCCGGTTCGTCATCAGTTCTCGGCTTTGTGGGTCCGGATTTGCCTGAACCCACAGCCTACGACCTTAAACACGGATAACCATCACCGTGCTGGCCTAGCCTTCTCCGTCACTCCGTCGCAGTCAAAAGGGGTACAGGAATATTAACCTGTTTCCCATCGATTACGTCTTTCGACCTCACCTTAGGGGCCGACTCACCCTGCGCCGATTAGCGTTGCGCAGGAACCCTTGGTCTTCCGGCGGGGGAGGATCTCACTCCCCTTATCGTTACTCATGTCAGCATTCGCACTTGTGATACGTCCAGCATGCCTCCCGGCACACCTTCAACCGCTTACACAACGCTCCTCTACCGCTCAATGTAAAACATTGAACCCGTAGCTTCGGTGAATAGTTTGAGCCCCGTTAAATCTTCCGCGCGAGCCGACTCGACCAGTGAGCTATTACGCTTTCTTTAAAGGGTGGCTGCTTCTAAGCCAACCTCCTGGCTGTCTGGGCCTTCTCACATCGTTTCCCACTTAACTATTACTTTGGGACCTTAGCTGACGGTCTGGGTTGTTTCCCTTTCCACGACGGACGTTAGCACCCGCCGTGTGTCTCCCTTGATTGCACTCATCGGTATTCGGAGTTTGCATGGGGTTGGTAAGTCGGGATGACCCCCTAGCCCAAACAGTGCTCTACCCCCGATGGTGAGACAAGAGGCGCTACCTAAATAGCTTTCGAGGAGAACCAGCTATCTCCGGGCTTGATTAGCCTTTCACTCCTATCCACAAGTCATCCCCTGGCTTTTCAACGACAGTGGGTTCGGTCCTCC